>CBEUCC010000034.1:0-21875 GCA_965541515.1 uncultured Thermoplasmata archaeon | reverse complement strand
ACACCAGTTTCATGCTGGCGTTTGGGCTTGCGCCCGCGTCCGCGTCCGCGACCGTACACGCAGCGCGCATCGGCACTTCCCTGGCAGGCGGCACCGCGCACATGAAGCTTGGGAACGTCGACCGCACCACGCTCTGGAGGCTTGCGCTGCCGGGCAGCGCCGGCGGCGTAGCAGGCGCCTTCGTCCTCTTCCACATGAACACGGACGCCGCCCGGCCAGTGGTCGCTGCGTTCCTCCTTGCCGTGGGCGCGCTCCTGCTGTGGCGCCACTTCGGCGCGCCCCGTCGGCGGGAGCCCCGCGCACGCCCACCGCGCCGCTCGGTGCGGCGCACCGGCGCCCTGGGCTTTGCCGCCGGGACGTTCGACGCGTTAAGCGGCGGCGGGTGGGGTCCGATCGCGACCCCCGGCCTGATCGTCGTCGAAGGTCGCGAGCCCCGGAAGGCTATCGGCACCGTGGGGCTCGCCCAGTTCTTCGTGTCCGTCGCGACCACGACCACGTTCATCCTGCTGCTCGGCGTGGCCGGCCTGCGGTGGGACATCGTCCTGGCGGTGGGCGCCGGCGGGGCGCTTGCCGCGCCCTTTGGCGCCCTTCTTGCGCGCCACCTGAATCCACGCCGCCTCGTCGCGCTTGTCGGTGCGCTGCTCGTCGCCCTGAACGGCCGGACGCTCGCGACGGGCACGTTCGGTGTGGACCCGACCCTCGCGTCCACCGCGGTGCTGGCGCTCGTGGCCGTCATCGCCGTGCTGCTCTTGGCCGGCGGCCTGGAGAAGGCGTCGGCCGTCCCCGAGGGGCCACCGACCGAACCCTTGCCCTGACGGCCGGCCCCCATGGTTAATACGACCGCCAACGGCTCCAACCGAGGAGGCAGCCGCCGTGGAGACGAACCCGTGGACGATCCGCTGTTTCCGGTGCAACCGCGAGCTCTTCGACGAGGCCGACTATTCGACGTTCAACTACCACTGCACCACCTGCAAGGAACAGCTCTACCCGGACGACCCCCCGATGAATGTCCCGGCGGAAGTCGTCTGGGAGGAGGGGGCGCTCGCCGAACGCCTCAACCCTCGCGCATTTGCACGCGGCGCCATCCTGGGCACGAAGTACCTCCCGCTGATGCCCCTCCAGGACCCGGTCAAGGCAGCCGCGGTCAGCCTCGGGGAGGGCGGCACCCCCCTCATCCGGCTGCGCGGGATCGAGCACCAAGTCGAGATGCGTTTCGGGCTGTCGCTGCGCATCTTCGGCAAGGTGGAGGGCGCCAACCCCACCGGCTCCTTCAAGGACCGCGGCTCGCTCGTCGAGGCCGCCAAGGCCCTCGAGCTCGGCCTGCCCGAGGTGGTCGTCGCCTCCACGGGAAACATGGCGGCCTCCATCGCCGCGTACTCCAACCGCGAGCGCCGCGTGGGGCTAGGCTGCCACCTCGTCGTCCCGCGCACCGCCGACGCCACGAAACTCATCCAGTCAGTCGTCCACAACGCGTCGCTCTACCGCGTCGACGGGCAGTTCTCGCTTGCCGTGGAGCTCTCGGAGGCGTTCTTCGCGCGCGAGGTTGCGCGCGCGGGCAAGGGCCACCGCGGTCGCTTCTACCTCGGTGGGGACTACTGCTACCGGATGGAGGGCGCCAAGTCGTTCTCCTACGAAGTAGTCGAGCAGCTCCGACGCCGCGACAACGAGTCGCCGGCCGCCGTCATCGTCCCTGTCGGGGCGGGTACGAACCTCTCGGGGATCGCCAAGGGGTTCCGCGAGATGCGCGACCTCGACCTGGGTGTGCGCACGATGCCCCGCATCTACGGCGTGCAGCCGTTCGCCAACCGCACGGACCCCGAGAACCCGGACGCCGAGGAAGCCCAGTCCAAGCAGACGACCGTCCAGCCCGAGGACGGCGACTACCGCGCCCAGATGCTTACGAACTTCAAGCCCGAGTTCGGAGCCGTCCTTGTCAAGAACCCGCTCGACGGGCTCAAGGTCATCGCGGCGCTCAAGGAGACGTCCGGCGACCTCGTGGGTGTCATCCTGGGTGACGCCATCGACCTCCGGTTCAATCACGACGAGCACGGGTTCGACACGCTCTCGGCGAAGTGGGACCTCGGCCGCTTCGAATCGCTCTTCGTCGAGACGAGCGCCGCCACGTCGCTCGCCGCGCTCTACAAGCTCGCGGACCACTCGAAGCTGAAGGACGGCGAGACCGTCGTCATCGACCTCACCGGCGACGGTCTCAAGGACACGTGGGTCGTGGCAAAGCACCGGCTCAGGCTCACCGTCGAGGCGGCGGTGCGCGAGGAGCAAGAGGCCTCGAGCGACCTGGGGCCACTCATCCCGACGCGCGCGGGCCCCAACGGGTCCCCCCATGTCGACGACAAGGCCGTCATCGCGCTCGCACGGCAGATCGACCGGGAGATCCGCTCGCGCGGGGCCGCGTGAGCGTCGGCGCGGTTTTCATTCTGCGGACAAGATGAAACTCGTCAAGACACGCCGGCACGCCCGTCGCACAACCCCTTCCACGCAGAGCTATCCCATGGAGGCCAGACATGGGGGTTGGGACTTTCCATTGAAAGGTTATATACGCCTCCAGTATACACCAGGGATTGCGGCGGGATCGGGGAGGTTCCGCTATACCTGGGGTCAGGGATGCGCTGTCCCTATTGTCGGGCCACCGCCAGTAGGGTCGTGGAGTCTCGAGTCGCCGAGGGCGGTAGTGCCGTTCGGAGGCGCCGGGAATGCGGCTCGTGCCGCAAGCGCTTCACGACGTATGAGCGCGTCACCTCGGCGCCCGTCTATGTGCGGAAGCGCAACGGGGCCGTCGAGCCCTTCGACCGCGAGAAGATGCGGCGGGGGGTTTCGACGGCCTGCCGGCAGCGCCCCGTCTCCGCCGCGGCCATCGAGCGCCTCGTGGACGAAGTGGAACTGGAAATCCGTCTGAAGCAAGGGAAGGAAGTGCGTTCGAGTGATGTCGGCGACGCGGTGTTGAGGAGGCTGAAGAACTTGGACAAGGTTGCCTTTATCCGGTTTGCCTCCGTTTACCGCCGCTTCGACGACCTCGACCAATTCGTCCGCGAAATCCAGGACCTAGACAGCGAGAACCGATGAGCGTGGCCCAAAGGACGCTACACAGGCGAGACAAAGGTGGGTGGGGAACATGGTGGCGGGAGCCAGATTCGGCGATGTGGGGGAGAGCCTGAAGTCGAAGCAGCAGAAGGGCGAGGGCGCGACGGTGCCGCGCCGGTACACACGTCCGGGCTCGAACCCGCTCGACGAGGTCACGTACGAGGTACGTTCGTCACGGATCGTCGAGCCCGACGGGCGCGTCGTCTTCGAGGCGAAGGACGTCGAGGTCCCCGCCACCTGGTCGCAGCTTGCCACGGACATCATTGTTTCGAAGTACTTCCGGCGCGCCGGCGTCCCCGGCACCGGGGGCGAGCGCTCCGCGCGCCAAGTCGTACACCGGATCGCCCACACGATCCGCACGTACGGCCAGGAGCACGGCTATTTCCCGACGAAGGAGGACGCCGACACCTTCGAGGCCGAACTCCAACACATGCTCATCACGCAGAAAGGCGCGTTCAACTCGCCAGTCTGGTTCAACTGTGGCCTCTACCACGAGTACGGGATCACGAGCCAGGCCGGCAACTGGGCGTGGGACTTCGCCGGGGGCCGGATCGACCAGGTCGACAACGCCTACGCGCGCCCACAGTGCTCGGCCTGCTTCATCCAAGCGGTCGATGACGACCTCATGTCCATCTTCGACCTCGTCAAGAGCGAGGCGCGCATCTTCAAGTACGGGTCCGGCACGGGGACGAACTTCACGGCGGTCCGCGCGCGGGACGAGATGCTCTCGGGCGGCGGCACGTCATCCGGCCTCATGTCCTTCCTCAAGGTGCTCGACGCCGGTGCCGGCGCCACCAAGTCAGGCGGGACGACGCGACGGGCCGCGAAGATGGTCATCCTCGACATGGAACACCCCGACATCGAGGAGTTCATCACGTGGAAGGTGAAGGAGGAGGAGAAGGTCTGGGCGCTCATCCAAGCCGGGTACGACTCCAACTTCAATGGCGAGGCCTACCAGACGGTCTCCGGGCAGAACTCGAACAACTCGGTGCGCATGAACGATGCGTTCATGGAGGCGTACCTCGAGGACGACGAGTGGCACACACGGTTCCGCACGACCGGCGAGTTGGCAAAGACCTACAAGGCGCGCGACCTGATGCGGCAGGTTGCCAAGGCCGCATGGGCCTGCGCCGACCCGGGCGTGCAGTTCGACGACAACGTGAACCGGTGGAACCCGGTCTCGAACACCGGGCGCATCAACGCGTCGAACCCGTGCAGCGAGTACATGTTCCTCGACGACTCCGCGTGCAACCTGGCCTCGATCAACCTGATGAAGTTCCTGGGCCAGGACGGCAACTTCGACACCGAGGGGTACAGACACGCGATCCGCGTGTTCATCACCGCCCAGGAGATCCTCGTCGACCTCTCGTCCTACCCGACCCAGGCCATCGCGCAGAACTCGCATGACTACCGCCCGCTCGGCCTTGGCTACGCGAACCTCGGGACGCTGCTCATGGTCCTCGGGGTCCCTTACGACTCCGACAAGGGCCGCGCGACCGCGGGGGCGCTCACGGCGATCCTCACGGGACACGCGTACCGCGTCTCGGCGGAGCTGGCGGGGCTCGTTGGACCGTTCGAGGGCTATGGGGCCAACCGCGAGCCGTTCTTGCGCGTGATGAAGCAGCACCGAGCAGCATCGCACGAGATCTCGGAGAAGGACTGCCCGGCGGATCTGCTTGCGGCGGCCCACGAGGACTGGGACGACGTCGTCCGCCTCGGCGAGACCTATGGGTTCCGCAACGGGCAGGTGACCGTGATCGCGCCGACAGGCACGATCGGTCTGCTCATGGACTGCGACACGACGGGGGTCGAGCCCGACTTCTCGCTCGTGAAATGGAAGAAGCTCGCGGGCGGTGGCCACTTCAAGATCGTCAACCAGTCGATCCCGCGGGCGCTTGGCGCGCTCGGGTACACGAAGGCGCAGGTCGACGACATCATCCGGTACATCCTGGGCAACTCGACGCTCGAGGGCGCCCCCCTTGTCTCACCGAAGGAGTTGCTGCTCTGCGGCTTCAACGAACGGGAGATCCAGGAGGCTGAGAGGTACGTCAAGCAGAAGGCGTCGCTCGACGACTACACACCGCACGTGACCCCGAAGGAGCTGTCCGCGCGTGGGCTAACCAACGCGCAGGTGAAGGAAGCGCAGGCGTACATCGGCGGCGCCCAGACGGTGGAGGGCGCACCCCACGTGAAGTCCGAACACATCGCGGTGTTCGACTGCGCCAACAAATGCGGCACCGGTTCTCGTTTCATCGAACCGATGGGGCACGTCAACATGATGGCGGCGGCCCAGCCGTTCATTTCCGGCGCCATCTCGAAGACCGTGAACCTGCCCAACGAGATCACCGTAGAGGAGGTCGAGGAGATCTACGTGGAGTCCTGGAAGCTGGGGCTCAAGGCCGTGGCGATCTACCGGGACGGCTCCAAACACTCGCAGCCCCTCTCCACTAGAAACGTGAAGGACAAGACCGCTGGGGAGACGGCGAAGGCCGAGCCCACCGCGGCCGACGAAGGGCTGATCGTCGTGGCGACCCGGCAGGGGCTGCTGCGGGGCGACCGGGAGGTGCTCCCGTCCAAGCGCGGCGGCTTCACGCTCGAGTCGAGCGTCGGCGGCCACAAGGTGTTCTTGCGGACTGGCGAGTACGACGATGGCCGCCTTGGCGAGATCTTCATTGACATGTACAAGGAGGGCGCGGCCTACCGGTCGCTCATGAACTGCTTCGCGATCTCCATCTCGATCGGGCTGCAGTATGGCGTCCCGCTGGAGAAGTTCGTGAATTCGTTCACCTTCACACGTTTCGAGCCGCAGGGGATGACGGACCACGAGAACGTGAAGATCGCCACCAGCATCCCCGACTTCATCTTCCGCATCCTCGGGATGGAGTTCCTCGGCCGCACCGACTTCCTCCACCTAAAGCCCAAGACGGTCGATGAGGACAAGCACAACGGCGTCGGCGCCCCGCCGCTCCCGGAGCCCGGCGTGGTCACGGGCCCACCGAAGGAGATGCCGCTCGAGAACTACCAGGGGAGCCAGGCCAAGCGGGAGGGAGGCTCCAAAGAGTTCGCGTCGATGGACGAGCAACTGGCCGACATGATGGGCGACGCGCCGCCCTGCGACCAGTGCGGGCACACGACCGTGCGCAACGGTACCTGCTACAAGTGCCTCAACTGCGGGAACTCTATGGGTTGCTCCTGAGGGCGGCGACGCAGCGAAACGGCCAAGTGCCGTGAGGGGCTTTGCCCGCCTTCCAGCGAGTGTGGACAGACTTGGCAAGAACTGGTGGACCCTATTTCGGAGCCGAATACCTCAGGTTCCTGAGCGAACTCAAGCGAAACAACGACCGCGAGTGGTTCAACCGCAACAAGGGCCGGTTCCAGGAGGTCGTCCAGGAACCCAACGTCCAGTTCGTCGCCGACGCCGGCCCGCTGCTGCGCAAGGTCTCGCCGTCGATCGTTGCCATCCCCAAGCCGTTTGGCGGGTCGATCATGCGCATCTACCGCGACACGCGGTTCTCCAGGGACAAGCGCCCGTACCACACGCACATCGGCGTCCACTTCTGGCACGCCGACTCAGGGAAGGAGAAGATGGCGTTCCCGGGCTATTTCCTGCATGTCGAGCCTGGCAACACGGGCGTCTATGCGGGCGTCTGGCGCCCGGCGGGCCCCGCGCTCCAGAATGTGCGCGACCGCATCGCCAAGAGGCCGGCCGAATGGAAGAGGGCGGCAAGGCCCATCGAGTCGTTCCTTGGAGAATCGCTCAAGCGCCCGCCCCCGGGGTTCGACGCCGACCACCCCCTGATCGACGAGATCAAGCGCAAGGACTTTGCGGGCAGGGTCTCGTTCACGGACCGGCAGGTCAAGAGCACCGCCTTCATGAAGGACTTCATCTCCGCCTGCCGGTCGATGAGTGCACTCAACGCCTTCGTCGCCAATGCGATTGGGGCGCGCTGGTAGCGGCCGCCCGTGCCTGGTGTACCGTGGGCCGCCGCGGGTCCGCCCTTTCCGAAGGGTCCTCGACCCGCCCCGCCCCGGCGGCGTTGCGTGGCGTTGCGTCGGCGGCAGTGAGAACCCATGGATGCAGCGTTTGGGTCCCTCGTTCGGCCGGCCAGTCGGACCGCCTGGGTCTGGAGCCAAGGCAACCCTTCATGTTCGAGGAGGTATTCCGGGCGCTTGCGTGCCGACCACGCGCGACGGGGCTGACCACTGGTGAGCGAACCTTCGATCGAGACCATATCGCTCACGAAGCGGTTCGGAGACTTCACGGCGCTGTCCGACCTCAGCCTGAAGATCGAGGGATCCAAGTGCGTCGGGTTTCTCGGCCCCAACGGCGCCGGCAAAACGACGACGCTCAAGTTGCTCACGGATCTGATCTTCCCCACAAGCGGCGAGGCTCTCCTCAACGGGATCTCCGTCCGGGAGGACCGCAAGAGCGCCCTCGAGGACTGTGGGGCGCTCATCGAGACGCCGGTGATCTACCCGTCCCTTACGCCCCGGGAGGGGTTGAGCATGGTCGCCGACCTCCGGGGCGTCCCCGCTGCGGACCAGGGCTCCCGCATCGACGCCGTGCTCGAGGAGGTAAGAATGTCCGAGTGGGCGGACAAGAAGGTCGGGAAGTTCTCCAAGGGGATGAAGCAACGCGTCAATATCGCGGCAACGCTCGTCTCCGACCCGTCGATCGTCATGCTCGACGAACCCTCCACGGGCCTCGACCCCCGGGGGGTTGCGGAAGTCCGCGACATCATCCGCGGCCTCAAGGCGCAAGACCGCCTCGTCTTCTTCTCGAGCCACATCCTCAGCGAGGTGACCGAGGTGTGCGACGAAGTCGCCCTAATAAACCGCGGAAAACTGATCTTCTACGATACGATCGCGGGGGTGCTGTCCACGTACGGGCAGGATTCACCCCCGGTCGATGTGACCTTCGCGCGCCCGCCAAGCGATAGTGACGTGGAGGGGCGGATCCAGAAGCTGGAGCACGTCCTCTCCTGCGAGCGCATTGAGCCCACAAAGCTCAGGCTCAGTTTGACCGGGGGGAAGGACGCCCAGGCCAGCGTCTTCGAGGGGATCGCGAACCTTCGTCTGGGTGCGGTCGGCTTCCGGGAAGCCGGCACCACCCTGGAGCAGATCTACATGGAGCAGATCGAAAAGGGGGATCAGGCATGAGTACGACCGCTTCCACGGGCGCCGGCGCGCCGGTAACATTGGAGCCCAGCGAGACCCGCCTGCCCGGCACGTTCCAACAGATCCTCATCCTCGCGCGGTGGCAGTGGCGGGACTACCTGCGGTCACGACGGTTCCTGATCCTTTTTGCTCTCATCACGGTCATTGGTGTCATCCTCACCGCGGTCGTGGCCTACTACAGCGACGACTTGGCCACCACGGCCACCGCCCTCTATGCTACCATCTGGGGAGGCGCCGCCACGGTGGTAATCATCCTTTCTGGGATCTTCTTTGGCGGAGACGCGATTGCCGGAGAGTTCCAGAACAAGACAGGGTACTTCCTTATGGGACTCCCAATCCGGAGAGTTACCGTATATGTCGGGAAATTCCTTGCAGCGCTTTCGGCGTCTTTCGCCATCTTGCTGTACTTCGCCGCGATCGTGCTCGCCAACGGCGCGTTTCATTTGGGCGCAGACGCATTCCCGTGGCAGTTTGGTGCGTCCTTCCTCCTTGCCTCGATCTATCTCTTGGCGCTCCTCGGGTTCACCTTTTTCTTCAGTTCCCTATTCAGGAACAGTACGTACGCAACGCTGCTGACTGCGCTTCTCTTCCTGTTCGGGTTCCCCATCCTCCAGCAACTGATATCCTTCCTCGCGCAGTCGGAGCCCTGGATGATCATCTCGTACTCGAGCGGGATCATCGGAAACGTTTTCATGGACCCCTACCCCCCGCACGTGATCCCACCGGGGCCGCCCGGTCCCCCGTTTGAGACTTTCAACCCCACCATCGAGACTGGCGTCATCATCATGATCGCCTACTTGATATTCTCCGCCGTGGCCGGGCTCCTCTTGTTCAGGCGCAAGGAATTCTAGTGCGCGCGCCGGAGCTCAAGTCCCAAGCTCCGCGTGCCGCGGGATGTACGTCTGCCGCACGAGGTGGATGCCCTTCAGCCCCTGCAGCGCCTTCGTCATCGCCTGGATCCGCCCCGTCTGGCCTTCAACGACGAACACCTCCACGCAGTCGTTGCCCTCGAGGTGTGTGTGGAGCATCGACTTCATGACGTCGGTGTAGGCGTGCTTGACCTCCCCGACTCCGCGCTCGTCGACCTTGTTGAAGCAGACCGCGATGATCGCGTTTTCCCGCACGCTTTTCCCTTTCCACGCGCGCCGCTCCGCCATGAAGTCGACGAGCGCCGACCGTACCGCGTCGCTGCGACCCGCGAAGTCGCCCTCGCCAACAAACCGGTCCAATTCCGTGAGCAAACGCTCTGGGAGCGAAACGCTCACCACCTTCGCATGCCGCCCCTTGGCGGGTTTCCGCTGACTCACCGTTCACAAACCCCCTTCGGCGGCCCGATCTGATGTTATTAATTTAAAAGCAATCCTTATTATCTCGACCGCGAAGTCGGCGCGTGATGGTCGAGTTCGCCGACGCGGTCCTCCCAATCCTAGCTCTCGCGGCGCTGGCCGGTGCCTCCGACGTTTTCGGTGGGTGGCTGGCGCTGCGCCGGGAGCACTTCGACGACCCCCGGTACATCATCGCGTTCTCGAGTGGGATTGTTATCGCCGCGGTATTCTTCGAACTCTTGCCCGAGGCGGTCCGGGGCCTTGGCGAGGCCGAGATCAGCACCCAGATGCTCATCGTGGCGGCGGGGTTCTTCTCGTTCTATGTCGTCGAGAAGGGGCTCATGCTCCACGCGTGCGGGGAGCCCGAGTGCACACACCACGCCTACTCGCCGACGATGGTCGCGGGGATGGCCGCCGACAACGTGGTGGACGGTGTCGGGATCGCGGCCGGATACCTGATCGACCCGACGGTGGGCATCATCATAACGCTCGTAGTGGTGGCGCACGAGATCCCGCAGGGAATCACGAGCGCAGAACTCCTGAAGCACGCGGCGTGGAAGCGGCGGAACATTGTCATCGTCCTCTTCTTCGCGGGCCTTGCCTACGTGATCGGCGCGTCTCTTGCGAGCGTCATCTCGCCCGACTTCTTCCAGGCGGCGCTTGCCTTTGTCACGGGCACGTTCATCTACATCGGCGTGGCGGACCTCATGGGTGAGGCGCACCGGCGTTTCAACATCTTTGTGATGGCGTCTGTGATGGCCGGTGCCGCGCTGATGTACGGCCTTTCGTCCCTAGAGGGAATCATCGGGTAGGGTCGGCGCGGGGAGTCGGTGACCCCGGGGGGGAGGAACCCGGGCGGGGAGCCCGGGCGGCCGCCCGGTCGGCCGGCAGGCCCCTTTCCCTTTTTCAACTTCGAGGGGGTTTGACCCCCCCGATGGCGGCGCCCAAACTCCGTGTCGGCGTCGTCGACGACAACAAATCGGTAGGCGAGATCGTCACCGAAATCCTGGGCAACCGCGACTTCGTGTGCTTTGACGCCTACGACGGGCGCGGCGCGCTCGATCTGGTTCAGAAAAGGAAGCTCGACCTGCTCATCCTCGACCTGATGCTGCCGGACCTGGATGGCATCGACGTGATCAAGATGTTGGAATCCGAGGGGCGGACGGTCCCCACGCTCGTCATCACGGCCCGGCTAAAGGACCCCGACGGCGGGTGGCCCTCGATGCCCTCCGTCCGGGGGGTCCTGCGCAAGCCCTTCTCCGGCAGCGAGCTGCGCCGGGCCGTCGCCGAGATTACGGGCCGTGAACTGCCGTAGAGGCGCGCCGCGCTTGGATACCATTCAAAGAAACGACGGCATGTCTTGATAACCGCCGAGCCGCTCGGGTGGCTGTCGAGGGGGCTCCCGTGGCAAGGAGGAAGAAAGGCGCGCCCGCAGGCTCGCTCAACGTCGGGGAGATCGACGGTTCCATGGTCGGCACGCCGGTAACGCTCTTCGGGCGGCTCGCCGACGCTAACGTTAAGAAAATCTCCGTCCAGGTCGCCGTTTTCAAGTGCGCCCGCTGCGGGCGGATGGCGGAGGAGGTTCAGACCACCGAGCAGCTGCGTTTTCCGCTGGCCTGCTCCCCGAGCTGGGGCGGGTGCGGCGCCAAGCGCCGGGAGGCCCACTTCCGGCTGCTGGAGAACGAGAGCCTCTACGCGGAGCGCCAGTATGTCGACCTCGCCGACGACAGGCGCGACGACGTCATCCTCCGGGCCATCCTCCGGGGGCCGCTCGCGGGCTCGGTGCCGATGGGGGCGCAGGGGGTCTTCCGGGGCCGGCTCAAGACTCGGCAGGGCCGGGTCCCGCGCGGCACACTGCCCTTTGTCCTCGAGGTCGCCGAGGTGCGGGATGTGACGATGCCCGACCAGGTCGTCGTGTACCCCCGGAAGGTGGACCCGCAGATCATCTTCAATATCGTGGTCGAGCTCCAGCGGAAGGGGCAGCCCACGAACTACAAGGTGGTCGTGGACGAGGCCAAGAAGATCGGCCTGGCGGAGGACGACGTGCGCGCCATGCTCAACAAGCTCCTCTCTGAGGGCAAACTCGACGCGCAGGAATCCGCCGATGCCAAACGCAAGCGGCGCGCCCGGGAAGACGAAGAAGGTACGAGCTAGCGGCGGCGCGGCGCCCTGCGCTCCAGACGTTTCAGCTTCTTCTTCAGGTCCGTGTTCTCGCGCTTCAACTCTTCCTCGCTCTTCTTCTCGGGCTCGAGGCCCTCCCGGATGCGGCGCATCGCCTCCTCTGCGGCGCGGAAGAGCCGCCGGTCGGCACTTTCCCCCTCGACGAGTGCCTTGAGGGGATCGAGCGCGCGCGGGTCGCCAAGTTGCCCGAGTTGCTGGATCGCCGTCATCTGGACACGGATATGCCGGTCCTTGACTAGCTCGACCAGCCGGTCGGTCACATCCTGGTGGCCCCTGCCCACGGCGCCCAGACCGCGGACGGCGGCCGTGCGCGACAGGTGGTTGTGGCCAAGCTCGCTGTATTTCATGAACGTCTTGAGGTTGCCCTCGTCGTTGAGCCGCGCCAGCCCGTCGAGCGCGCCCCAGCGGATGACGTCGTTCCACGAGTCGACCGCCAGGTGCTCCTTGAGCACGCGCTCGGCGCCCTTCGTGCGGCCCTTTCCGATGGACCGCAGGGCTTCGGCCGGCACGTGGTACGAGTCCTTCGCGCCTAGCGCCGCCTTCATGTGTGACACCGTCTCGGCGCGCTTGAACCCGCCAAGCGCCTCGACAACGCCCCGCCGTGCCTTCACATTGCGGACACGCAGCGCCCCGACCAGCGCGTCGTACGCTTCGGGGGTGCCCGCCGTCCCGAGGGCGGACGCGATATCGATCTGGACACCCCAGAACCGCTCCTTCGAGAAGGCTTTGGAGAGCGCGTCAACCGCCCACGGGGCGCCGATTCGCCCGAGCTCCTTGGCGGCCATGACCCGCGCCATGGCGTGCTTGCTGGTCTGGAGTTGGCGCAGCCACATCGCGCGGGGCTTCGTGATCATCGCACGCTTTAGCACATGGTTGTCCGGGTCGAAGCCGAAGAGCTCCGGTTCGGACGCCAGCTTGAAGCGGAACGTGTGCTCCTGGTCCTCGACCCACTCCTTGAAGCGCTTGGTCCTGCCGCCCTTCATCTTGAACTCGAACATGATCGGCATCCGGAAGAGCCCCGTCTCCTCGTCCGTGCGATGCTCCTGCACGACCCAGATGACGGCCTCTTTCGCCTTCTTGTCCCAGTCGTAGCGTACGCGGTACTCCGGGTGGCCGGCCTTGAAGACCCACTGGTCGAAGAACCACCGGAGGTTTTGGCCGGTTGCCTTCTCAACCGCGTTGATGAGGTCAACCGTCTCAACCGACGCGCCGCGGTTGTCCGTCAGGTAGGTGTTGATCGAGCGCCACCACAACTCGTCGCCGAGCACATAGCGCAGCATGTGGAGGACGCACGACCCTTTCTCGTAGAGGTGGCGGTCGAAGATGTCCGTCGGCTCCTTGTAGACGTTCGTGACGATCGGCCGGCGGTAGTGCTCCTTGTCCTCGCCGAAGTAGTTACGCGCGTTTCCGAGCATGTTGTAGCGGAACGAGTCGAACCCGTGCTCGTGCTCGTTGAAGAGCGAGTCGAAGTAAGTCGCAAAGCTTTCGTTGAGCCATGCGTGGCTCCAGTCCTTGCACGTGAGCAAGTCGCCGAACCACTGGTGGGCGAGCTCGTGGGCGACCAGGAGCTCGTGCCAGTTCTCTGCTTTGGCGCGGTCATCGCACAGCGCGATGTCCGTCTGCGTGGTTGCGGAGGTGTTCTCCATCCCGCCGTAGATGAAGTCGGCCGCTGCGACTTGCGCATACTTTTCGTAAGGGTACTTGACCCCAGTCGAGTCCGAGAAGAACTTCATCATTTTCGGCGTCTTGCCAAACGCGTTCCTGGCCATCCGCACGCGCGGCTTCTCCGTGTAGTACGTGATGGGGATTCCCGCCCACGAGTTCTTGATCTCGACCCACCGGCCAGCGGCGAGCGACACGAGGTACATCGAGTGCGCAGTGGCGATGCTCCAGTGGAACGTCTTGCGCTTGTCGCGCTTCCTGTGCTTGACCTTCACGAGGCGCCCGTTCGATACGGCGGTGAAGTCCTCCGGCACCGTGACGACCATCTCGGTGGTGGCCTTCTCCTGGGGCGCGTCGTGGCAGGGGAACCAATAGCGGGAGTACTCGTCCTGGCCCTGCGTCCACACCTGCGTGGGCGTGTCAGGGTAGTACTTGTCCGGGTGGACGAAGTAGATCCCGAGCTTCGGCTTCTCCACGCGGTAGTCGACCGCGACACTCACCGATTCGCCCGCCTTGACCTTGCGCGGCAATTTGACGTTCAGCTTGCCGTCCTTGTGCGTGAACCGACACTTCCGCCCGCCGGCCGTCGCCGACCGGACCTTCATGTCGACCGCGTCGAACGTGACCTCACCCGCCCCGTCGTGGAAAGCGGACAGCGTCGTTGTGCACACGCCGTCGAATGCGCTGTCCTCGACCTGGAGGTCGATCTCTAGTTTCACGTGCGTCGCGTCGAAACTGCGGTCGGGGGCATACTGGGGCTTGGAACCCGGCAGCCTGAACCGCGCGTCCGCCGCAACCGCAGCGTGCGAACCGTAGTCCACAAACCGGTGGCAGTACTCATTCACGTGGGGCACCTCAATTGAAGGGACGCGTACAAAGACCCGGAGCCGATATGAACGTTCGGGGCCAGGGGGGCCAAGCGCCACGCCGGTGCGCGGATTGCGTGCCGATCCTATTGTATGTACGAAACCGACTTTTCCGCCTCGCCCAAGGGGGGGCCGGGTGAGCCCTATGTCCGATTTGCGCGTCCGGACAGCTTGCGCCCGGTGCGCCCTGCGCACCGACTATTGTGATGCCACTTTCGATCGGTCGGAATACCCCGCTTCGTGGCCGTTCGCGTTCGCGGAGGGACGGCTGCCCTACTTGGAGTCGCTACCGGCAACCACGGTCCTGGTGAGTTCATGCTTGGCCGGTCGCGACGTCTACGACCTCTCGACGGAGGGCCATTGCGCGGACTTCGTGGATTTGCAGGAGGACCCCAAAACCGCGAAATGGCCCGCCCATATGACCCGCTCGCTTGCCGATCACGCACATTGAGTTGCAGGCCGCCGGCGCCTTGTTGTTCGCCGCGTACGTGGCAGCCGGTGCGCTCGGTGTTGGCCCCACGATCGCGTTGCGCCGCCGCTCCGCAGGGTCCGTGAGGGCGCGCGTGCCGCTTCCGCTGGCCGTGGAAGCCCCGGCGTTCGTGGGATCTTGGAAACGTCCGACGGAGCCGTAAAATACAGACGAGCGATAGGGAGGCCCGGGTGCGAGCATAGGCGCTTACGAGGACGCGGTCGAGCATTCCCGCCGGGAGAAGGACGAGGGCCTCAAGAACGCCGAATGGTCGCCGCTGCCGCCCGAGGATCGCGCTCAATTCCAGGGCCTCTCGTACTACCCGACCGCCGCCGGGTGGCGGGTCACGGCGAAAGTCACACGGCTACCGGGCTTGGAGGTATTCGAGATGGCCTCGTCGACGGGTGCGCCGCGCCGGCAGCGCCGGGCCGCGCGCCTGGAGTTCGCGACACCAGCGGGCAAGGGGCAGCTGTTCGCATACGAAGATGCATCGGAAGGACACCAACACGGGCCAGCGACGCTGTTCGTGCCCTTCCGTGACAAGACGTGTGGCACCGAGACCTACGGGGCCGGCCGGTACCTCGATTTGGAAGACCCGGCGGGCGCCGAAGTGCTCATCGACTTCAACCTCGCCTACAACCCCTACTGCGCGTACTCCGAATCGTACTCCTGCCCCTTGCCTCCACCGGAGAACTGGTTGGAGATTCCCGTCACGGCCGGCGAGAGAAAATACGAGCCGCACACCGGTTAGCGATTCCAGACGCTAGCGCGCACGGTCAGGTCTCTTTATCTACCGGCCCACCAGTTCCGATGGAGTCGGACACCCTGGCGCGTCCGATGTGAGGTGAGACCCTGCAGGAACTAAGCCCAGAAGCAAACGTCTCCGAAGATCGGCGGCGAATGGAGGAGGACGACGGCGCAGTGGTGATCGGCCCGATCGAGGTCGAGTCCGTCGAGGCCTCCGACGAGCTCCTTGAGGGTGTCATGTGTGACTGCGGCAAGGGGAAGATGGAAGCCTTCGAGTTGCGCAAGACGCGCACAAAGAAGGTGCCGCGCAGCCACTTCGAGCGCCATTACTTCCGGTGTGGCGACTGCGGTTCCGAGAAGGTCATCTGGCTTGACGTGACGTCGCGTCGGAAGGTCCTGGGAATCTGAGGCACGCGTGGGGGAGAGCCCCGCGCAGCGAATTGACAGTGAATCAGACGAGAGGCAGTCACCATCCGCCCGGCGGTGCGGGTGCGCGCAGAAGTTCGTGTTTGACATCTCCGGATCCTTCGAGGGGCCGCAGGGACGAGGCGGCCTCCCACCTAGAAGGGCTCGCCATCTGTCGCGGACGGGTCGGTGCGGTCCGCCACGAACTCCCCTACACGTTCCCGCTCAACGCGGGGAAGGAAACCGCCGAAGTCGCGGTCGAATGCGAGCACCTGCAAGGCCTGCCGTCTGACTGTGGTGCGGTCTGCGCGGGACCTGGCGCGGCCTTTGACCAACGCGAACACGGACAGCAGGGCAAATGCCCCGAGGACGACCCAGAAGAGGTCGCTCGTGGACATCGCAACGCCCAGGATTGGAAAGGTGAAAGCGCCGAACATGACAATAGCCGACGAGCCCGAGACCGAGAGCAGCGTGGAGGCCCACCGTGCCGAGTAGTTGCGTTCCACGAGGCAAAAACGTGTGAACGCCGTGTCCAGAAGGACCCACTGGGCGATACGGATCCGGTCGCGCAGGGGCGAGTCCTCGTGGCGCAGCGCGACGCGCTCGGCCGAATCGGGGACGAGCCGTAGCGGCCGGTCCATCAACCGCCAGAACTCGTGTAGGCTGACCAATGCACCGACCGACCCGGCGGCCCAAATGAAAGCAGGGATCTCCCGTCCGCTGGTGCCTCCGCCCGAAGAGAACGTCCCGATCGCCAGGACGAGCCCGATGAAACCGTGCGTGGCAAGCAGCGCGATTGAGACCCCGGCGCGAAAACCCCACGCGCGGCGCGCGGCGGCTTCCACGAACTCGCGCGCCTTGAGGTGCGCGGAAAGCGCGTTGAGCGCGTCAATGAAACCTGCGATACCGGCCGGCGGTGCGGCGCCACCGCTCGTCGAAATCTCTCCCGGGCTCAACCCCGGAGCCCCTTGGGGCTCGGCGGGCGGCGCGGCGCCGTCCGCATCGGGGTCGAGCCTGGTCTTGGTCGGCATCCCACCCGGGCCGTCGGTCGTACTACGCATGGGGCATATGACTTGACCGGTGCGCATTTCACGTGCAGCGCAATCGAACGTTTGCGGCGCGCGCCGCCAAATCCACGTGGAAACGCAAACTCGGGAGGGCTGTGCGGCCCGCGCCAAGCGCAGCGGGGACGCAAGCCCACGTCAAGAGCCGTTTCCGGGGGTCTCGCCGCGCCCGACGTTTCGGGGGCTCCGCCCGGGGGCGGCCACCGCCCCCGGGGGATCTCGACCAAAGTGATAAGAACCCCCGGGCCGAATGAAACCGGGGGAGCCCATGGCAAAGTCACGGAAGAAATCCCGTAAGGGCAAGAGCGGCTCCTCCGCCGCCTCTGGCAAGGCCGCTTCCTCGAAGAAGGCGAAGGACAAGCGCCCTCCCGTGAAGGTCCGCGGACCCATTGTCGTGAGCGAGCGAGACGAGGAGTATGATCACGTCCAACGGGAGACCTGCCACTGCGGGGGCGGCTACGAAGTCGAGATGGAGGAGATCCGTCCGGCGACCGAGGACACAGGCCCGCTGGACATCCTGAGTACGCTGTGCACCGATTGCGGTTCACGCCTCGATTTCCAGTTCGACATCTCGACGTTCTACGTGGGCTCGGAGAAAGAGTTCGAGTTTGACGACGGGGTCGAGGGTTCCGGCGACGACCAGGGTGGTTGGCTCTCCTAGACGAACGCCTCCGCGAGAAGGAGGGCCTGGAACGCCAGGACGAGCACCCGCGACCCCGTCCGGATGTACTTCTCGAAGCTAGCGAAATCCGGCTTCTTCCAACACGGGATCCACAGGGCGACGAGCCCGGCGATGAAACCGATGGAGCCTGCCAGGTACAGCAATGAGGGCCGCCACTCCGCGACGCCCGGGATAATCCATGGGGCGAGGAACGCCGGCAGCGCCACCATGTAGAGAACGAGCGCGACGATGAGCGCGCGGCGCATCCCCCCGCTGACCGCGAAGGTGACCCAGCCCGCCTGGCGGTCCCCTTCGATGTCTCCGGCACCCACCATGATCTCGCGCCCGATCTCCATGACGAAGAGCCCGAGGCCGAGCGGCCACAGGAGGAGCAGGAAGCCGCCGCCTGCGGCCCCGAAGATGGGGATGAGCGCGACCCCGTATGCCACTTCGACATGGCCGAAAATCCCGTGCTTCTTCCCGACGGTGTTGTAGAGCAGGCCGTCGAGCAGGACGGTGATCGCGACCGCGCCGGCCACGAGGTTGAGGGAGTCGATGAGGCTGCCGCCCTGGTGGCCGGCAAAGGCGGCAGCCACCCCTAGGATCATGAGTCCAAACCCCACGTCGCGGGCCGTCCGGGGCTTGATCCGCCCCTGCGCGAGGGCCTTGTGGGGCCGGTTCACCTTGTCCGACGAGAGGTCAAAGTAGTCGTTGTGCACCATCAAGCCGGCCGCCAGCAGCCCCGCGGCAAGCGCGTTGACGGCCCAGCCCACCGCGGGGAATGACCGGCCCTCGCCGATCGTCACGTTCAGGAAACCGACAGATGCCCCCATCACCGCGATGAGGATGATTGGCGGGCGCGCGATGAGCACCCAGTCCTTGGCCTTGCCCACGGCCGGGGAGCGCGGTTCGGGCTAGAAAAACGCGTCGAGGCTCCGCTGGTCGCGCGCCTTCACCACCGCGCCCACCTTGTCGAGCGCCGATTCGACCCGCTGGCGGCTGAATTGGTGCTCCTCGACGTAGATCTCCACGACGCGCTCCCGGTCCGGCACCCCCCATGTGAGCTCGCCCACGGGCTTCGACGGAGGCGATAGGAAGAACCTGCGGATCTCCTCGTGGCGGGGGGGAAGCTCGATCCCCTTCACCGAGCAGGCCTCCTCAAGGCGGTGGTGCTGCTTGATGAGCTTGAGCGACTTCTTCGGGCCGTACCCGTGCGCGCCGTCGTTGAAGTCCGTGCCGACCAACATGGCCACGTCGATGAGCTGTTCGCGCGTCACCCCGAGAGCCTCCAGGCTCTCGTCGAGCTGCACGACCTCCGGGACCACATTGACAAACGCGTTGCGCCCCGGGAGCTTGCGCCTCCCCGAGACCGCGAGGTTGCGCACGAGCGTGACGGCGCCAAAGAGCAGCGCGTCGAAGTCCTGCGACCCCACCTGGCTTGCCTCCCCCCGCGCCGACATTGCGGCCGCCTGCGCCTCCCCCTCGGAGGGTGCCTGGACCCACGGAACCCCGAGGGCCTCCAAGACCTCCTTCGCCTCGTCGACCATGGAGGGCTCGAGGCGTGCGGTCTGCGCCGCCTTCGTGCGTGCGGTCTCCAGGTCGCCGCGCGCCAGCGCGTCACGGTAGTCCCGCTCGGCCGCCCGCTTGCGTGCGGCGCGCTTCTCGATCGTCTTGCGCTTGAGCGGTGGCGGCTCGCCGTCGAACACGTAGATGGGCTTGATGCCGGCCTCCAGGAAGTTCGTGTTCCGGTAGAGCAGACCCGACAGGTGGGAGGTCACCCGGCCCTGCCCGTCTTTCAGGGGCGTTCCGTCCGGCCCGCGGATGGTCGACAGGAACTGGTAGAGGGTGTTGAACGCGTCCACGGCGATGCGCTCGCCTGCGAAGGCGCTCATCTCCTTCGGGCGCTTCACGACGACATCAGCAAGGTCGACTCCCATGGCGCAGCGTGCAGGAATTGGGGCGCCGCCCCATTAACCTGTCTGGGGGCGCTACCGTGTCCACTTGTAGTCCTGGACGGGGAACACCACCGCGGTGGCCGTGTGTGAGTGCTCGCGGAACTGGACCACGAATTCGGCCGCCGTGCCCTCGTCAGGGGCCTCGAAAATGCACATGGCGTCCTCCTCACCGAAGGTGCCTAGGAAACTGATGATCTTCACGCTCTCCGGGATCTTGGGGTTCTTGTAGTTCCGGACCGCCTGCTCGTAGTGGCCCGGAAGAAAGCGGAGCGTGCAAAGGAGCATCACGATGACGACCGCCGTCTCTCCCCAGGGGTGGCCCCATATTTGGCGGTTTGGAGGGGGTCATTTCACGATGAGGACGCGCCGGTTGCTAAGCTGAGCGACACGCTCGGCCACCGACCCCAACATGAGGGGACCGATCCGCGAGACGCCCTTGTGCCCGAGGATGATCAGGTCGGCCTCCAGCCGGTCGCCCGTGTCGCAGATGGTCTGGGCGACCGGGCCCTCCAGCAGCACCGCGGCCGCCTGCCGCCCCTCACGGCGCACGAGCGCCACCGCGCCGTTGAGCCGCTCGACCGACGCGGCCCGCTCCGCCGGGCCCTCGGGCGCAAGCCCCGGGAGCGTGCCGAGCCTCCCCTTCCCGGACGGGATGACCCACAGGAGGACGACGAAGTCGCGGGGGTTGACCAGCTCGATCGTCCGGCGCAGCGCTTTCTGCGCGGACGGGGAGTTGTCGTAGGCGATGAGGTACGTTCCCAAGCCCACGCGCATCGGGCCACGCGCTTGATAAAACACGTGCCGGGCCCGCAGCAGCGGCGGCTAAGCTTCGGCCGACGGCGCGGCGGTCTCCCGCAGGTGCCACCGCTCTCCACCCTTTATCAGCCGCGCGCGCGTTTTGGCACGTCGGGTGTCGCGGTGGCCGGTGCAGGGGACGCGGACGGCCTCACGCTCCTTGACGTCCGCAAATCGTACGGGGGTGTGGAGGTCCTCCGGGGCGTCTCGCTCCGCGTGCGCCCGGGCACGGTCGTCGCGCTCCTTGGCCCCAACGGGGCCGGCAAAACCACGCTCCTGCGCGTCGCCGCGGGCATCGCCCGTCCGGCCTCCGGCCGAATCGTCGTCGACGGCAAGGACCTGGACGGGGACGCGCAGGCGGCGCGCTCACGCGTGGGGTACGCGCCCGAGCGCCCCGTCGCGTACGGTGCCCTCACGGCCCTAGAGAACCTCACCTTCTTCGGGCGGTTGTACGGGCTTTCCCCGACCGCGGCTACGGAGCGCGCCCGCACGGCGCTCAAGGCCGCGGGGCTGGCGCAGCGCTCGTCCGACCCCGCCGGCACGCTCTCACACGGGATGCGCCAGCGCCTGTCGTTCGCCCGCGCGACGATTCACAAGCCCACGGTGCTGCTCCTCGACGAACCGTTCGAGGGCCTGGACGCGACCCACGGCGACCGGCTGGCCGGCGACCTCCGGGAACGGGCCGGACGCGCGACCGTATTCACCACCCACGTGCCGGACACCGCCCTCGAGGTCGCAGATCAAGTCGCCCTGCTCGACAGGGGCGAACTCGTGACCATCGAGCCGTCCGCGTCGATGACGCAGGGCCAGTTGAGGACACGCCTTCGCGAGCTCGGGGGGGACTGAGCCTGTCGGTCCGCATCGTCCTTGACCTAGCGCGCAAGGACCTGGTGCTCGAGGCGCGCACGCTCGACGTCCTCGCGCTCATGACCATCCTCTCGGTGACGATCCTCGTGGCCTTCCGCGTGGCCTTCGACGCCGGCTCGACGCCCGTCTCGCCCGCCGCCGTGCTATGGGTGACGACGGCGTTCCTGGCCGCGCTCGGGCTCGCGCGCCCTTTCCACAGTGAGGCGGAGGGCGGGACGCTCGAGCTCCTCACCGCGTCGCCCGCCACGGCCGGCGACCTCTACATCGCCAAGGTGATCTCCGCCACGCTCTTCGCGGCCTTTGGTGCCTTGCTCACCCTCGCGCTCGTCTTGTTCCTCTTCGGCACCGACCTGGTCGGTGACCCGGTTTCGGTCGCCGTGCTGCTGGTGCTTGGCGTCGTCGGGTTGGCCGCACAGGCTTCGCTGCTCTCAGCCGCAAGTGCAAGCGCCCGAGGGCGAGGCGCACTCTTCGCCGTGCTGTTCCTGCCCCTGGTCCTGCCCGTCCTCCTGTGGGGCGTCCAGGGGACGCAGGCGGCCGTCGATGGTGCGGGACTTGGCGGCGGCACCGTACTGACCGCGGCAGCGCTCCTTGCTGCCTACGA
>CBEUCC010000033.1:0-22143 GCA_965541515.1 uncultured Thermoplasmata archaeon | reverse complement strand
GACTTCAGCGCGATCTCGTCCGTGTCGCTGATCTGGTCCCCGTCCGTGTCGGTCGACCGCGGGTCGCTCCCGTTCAGAAACTCCGAGAAGTCCGTGAGCGTGTCCCCGTCGGAGTTGTCGTCCCACGGGTCGCTCGTGACGGAGTAGTTGAGCTTCTTCTCCATCGTCCGCTCGTACCAGGTTCCGACGATCCACCCCGCGAGCTCCTGGCCGTCGCGCAGGCCGTCCATGTCCGAGTCGGCATCCAGCGGGTCCAGCGGGTGCGCGCTGTTGGCGCACGAGCCGCCGTTGAAGCAGTAGGAGCCGTTGACCTCGTCGCCGTCGAGGACGCCGTCCACGTCCGAGTCGTTGGCCAGGAAGTCGGTCTCCGTCCAGTTCCCGTCCGCGTCCTGGTCGCGGATACCGTTCACGTTCAGGTCTTCCCCGACCACCACCGAAGCGATCGTCACATTCCCGTCTGGCAGACCGTCGGCGTCCGTGTCCCACTTCTGCGGGTCGGCCTCGCCCGAGTCGACGCGGCCGTTCTGGTTCAGGTCCTCCGTCCCGTCGAGTATCCCGTCGTCGTCCGTGTCGTCCTCCGTCGGGTCCGTCGTCGTCTTCGGGTTCGCGTCGGGCTTGAAGACTGCCGGATCCGTACCCTTCCCAGGAGACATCAACCCGATCTCTTGGCCGTCCCATAGGAGGTCGCCGTCCGAGTCGACGTCCAGCGGGTCTGTCTCCCGTGCGCCCACGGGGTCGCACGTCTCCGTTGACTCCCACACATAGCACCACGAGCCGTCCAGCTCCACCTTGTCCTCAATCCCGTCGTCGTCCGTGTCCCGGTCGATTGGGGAGGTTTCATTGAAGACACCTCCCGGCGCGTTCTGGACACCATCGCGGTTCGCGTCCTCCACGCCGTCGTTGAGGCCATCTCCGTCACTGTCGAGGCCGAGCGCGTTCGTCTCCCCCGCGTCCCAACGCCCGTTCAGGTTTGCGTCCTCTAGTTGGTCGGGAATGGCATCGCCGTCGCTGTCGGTGTCGTTCGCGTCCGGCTTGCTGTCCCCGTCGAAGTCCGCGCAACCCCGGTACTCGATCGTGTCCGTAATCCCGTCCCCGTCCGTGTCCGCCGAGTTGGGGTTCAGGTTGCAGAGGTTCTCCGCGATCGTCGAGATCAGGTCGAAGTCCGGGTCCATGTCGATGGCCACCCGGCCGTCGTACGTCTCCTGGTGGTTCTTGAGGAACGCTTGCTGGCTCCGGTTGGACGTTGACCAGTCCCCGGGGGCAGTACCTTCCTTCGTGAATCTCTCGTATTGGGTGTCCGACACCTTCAGGTAGATGTCGTACACCCCCGCCGAGACCTCCTTCTGGAGGACCGCGTAGCCTTCCGGGGTCTGCAGCGCCACCGGGGGCCGCTCGTCTCCGTTGGGACCGTAGGGGTTGTAGATCTGGCCGGCACCCGTCACCGAGGTCACCGTCGAGTCCCACTCGTAGAGAGCCACCGAGGCGGTGTACGTGAAGTTCTCCGGGTAGTACGGGTTGACTGACGGGGCGATCAGGCCGACCCACGTGTCCTCGTCCGCGTAGGCGCCGCTGAGCGCGTTCGTCCGGAAGACCACCCACACCTGCAGGTTGTCGTTGAAGTTGTCATCGTTCGAGTTCTGATCCCGGATGTTGATGGTTCCGTCCTCGTCCGTGTCCTCCCACGGCGAAGCTTCCGCACCGTCCAAGAGGCCGTCATCATCCGTGTCCGCATCGTACGGGTTAGACTCGAGTGCCTCATTGATCGTCCCGTCCCGGTCCCGGTCCTCCTGCAGGTCGCTGAGTCCGTCGTCGTCTGCGTCGGGGTCGTTCAGGTCCGTCAGTCCGTCGCCGTCGAAATCGTGCTCGATGTACCAGGCCCCGCTGCTGTAGGCCCGCATGATCGCGTACTCCGCCCCGTCCTTGATCCCGTCGCCGTCCGAGTCGTCGTCCAGGGGGTCGGGCTCGTTCGCGTCCCGGACGCCGTCCTTGTTCAGGTCTTCGCCTGACGACGCGTTCGGGCTCGTGCAGTTGCCGTCGCACAGGCCGTCCCGGTCGGAGTCCATCATGATCGCCGACGTCTCGTTGGACTGCCGGAACCCGTCCCGGTTCGCGTCCTCCAGACCGTCCGGGAGCCCGTCCCCGTCCGTGTCGGTGAGGGTCGTGTTCGTCCCCAGGATCAGCTCCCCGGGATCGCTGACCCCGTCGCCGTCGGTGTCGGCGACCGTCGGGTCCGAGATCGTGTACCGGACCTTCGTTACATTGCCGATCGCCAGGAACCGCGTCGACCACCCAGACACCTCGAACGTGTCCGTGA
This sequence comes from uncultured Thermoplasmata archaeon, assembly GCA_965541515.1. GTDB lineage: Archaea > Thermoplasmatota > DTKX01 > DTKX01 > DATEUP01 > DATEUP01. The sequence goes on along the minus strand of CBEUCC010000033.1, from coordinate 19,829 downwards.
GCCCGTCGCCGTCGCTGTCCGGGTTCGTCCGGTTTGTCTTGTTGGTGTACGTCGAGGGGCTCGTGTAACGGGAGTAGGTGCTCTCCTCTCCGCACGCGAGGTAGGTCGCCGTGTGCCCGCGCGGGCACAGGCCCCCGTCCACCTGGGTGAGGATCCAAAGCGTCTCGTTTTGCCGCACGTAGCCATCCCACAGCCCGTCCCCGTCCGTGTCCACTTTGACCGGGGACGACTCGCCCTGCTCGTTCGTCCCGTTCTCGTTCGTGTCCTCGCCGTTGGGCATCCCGGGGGGGAGCGTGATGTACCAGCCGGGGACGCCTTCCGTAATGTTGTCCCGCCAGTCCGCCGTCGTAGCGTCCGTGCACCACCCGTCGCAGAGGCCGTCCCCGTCGCTGTCCCAGTCCACGAGGTTGATCCGGTTGTCGCCATCCGTGTCGACGCTCCACAGCACTTCCTTCGCGTCGGGGATCCCGTCGCCGTCGCTGTCGGTATCGATCATCGGGTACAGGCCGTCCCCGTCGGGGTCGAACTTGAGGTTCGCCGCGTCCGTGTTGTTCTCGCCGTTCCAGTCCGACTGGACCTGGAGCATCTCCTGGCCGTCCGTCAGGCCGTCGTTGTCGCTGTCGAAGTCCCGCACGTTCGGGACGAAGTCCCCGTCGTCGTCCCTCCACGGGTACACCTCCTGGCCGTCGGAGAGACCGTCGTTGTCCGTGTCCCAGTCGAAGGGGTCCGAGGCGTAGAACTGCTGCTGGAAGAAGAGCCACGGGTCCGTCGTCGCCCACGTCCCGAAGATCGCGTTCGTCTTGTAGTCGTCGCTCACCCCCGAGGGGTCCGCGTCGAGGAAGACCAGCGCCGTCCCCCGGTAGTACTGGAACTGCTCGTCGTGGTCCGTCTCGTTGATGAGGTTCTCGAAGTCCGAGCCCGGCAGGTAGATGTAAATGTCCGATGTCGAGAGGTTGATCCGCAGCTCCGCTCCGTCCGATAGCGTGAAGAGGTACGACGTGCGGTCCTTCGTGCCGCCGAAGTCTTGGTCCGGGTTCTCCGCCTTTTCCCAGTACACGAAATACATCCAGTCCGAAAGGTCATGCGTCTCCAGCGACTCGTCCAGGAGAATCCAGGACGAGCCGTTGTAGTTCAGCGATGTGACCGTGCCCAGTTTCGCGTTCGTCCGGAAGATCGTGTGGTTCACCATCTCGGCACCGTCGCTGAGAAGGTCCCCGAGTGCCGATGTCGGTCCGGCCGTGCCGGCGTCCGTGTCACGCTTCTTGGGGTTCGAGCCGATCAGGTACTCCTCGTAGTTCGTGAGGCCGTCGCCTGTCGCGCTGTAGGCGTCGATGACCTGGATGCCCGGCCAATTCTGGAGCGACGCGCCAGACAGGGTCCAGACGCCCTCCGTGTCCTCACGAACGAGGTACTCGTTCGTCCCCACGCCCGTCTTCCACCATGTCAGGTCGGAAGAGGCGTTCTTTAGGACCGCGAAGTACTCGTTGCTCGAGAAGTTCATCCATGTGTCCGGTATGTCGAACGTCACGATCCCCGGATCTTCCGAGACGAGCGCGGTCGCCTTCGTGAGGAACCGGTCGGGGACGGTTGCACTCGCCGGGCCACGCCAGACCTCAAGCGTCACGCCCGTCGGCGTTTCCGCCGCCGACAGGAAGAGCCGCACCTCCGTAGCGAGCAGCGCCTCGTCCGGCTCGTCCGGGTCCGGTATGTGGATGCCCCGCGCGAGGTAGGAGGCCGTGCCGGCCGAGATCGTGACGGTCGAGTTGGGGTCGTAGGTGGTCACGTTGTAGGCGAGCTGCATGTCCCCGTACGCCGCGTCCACGTCGAGGTCCCCGTCGTCCGTCACCGGCGTGAAGTAGAGCGTCTCCGTCCCCGGGTAGAAGATGGGCGAGCGCGTCGCGTACCAGACCTCGTACCCCTCGGGGATGCCGTCTCCGTCCGTGTCCGGGTTGGCGGCGTCCGTCTCGCCCCACCCCCGCCGGATGTACGAGAAGAGCGTCGCGTCCGTCGGGTCGCCGTCCTCCTGCGTGATCGACGGCCAGAAGCCCCAGTGGTACTTCGGGTCCTGCGAGGCCTCGTTGCCGTCCTTGAAGCCGTTGAGGTTCGCGTCCTCGCCTTCCCAAATCTGGGCGTAGTTGTCGTAGATGCCGGACTGGCGCCAGAAGCTGAGGTCGTAGTCCATCGGCTGGGCGCGCGTCAGGTACTCCGTCGTCGCGGTCGAGTGCTGGATCTGGCCCACCATGAACGAGGGGTCGTAGATCCACCCGTCCACCCAGCCGTCCGGGATGCCGTCGCCGTCGCTGTCCACATCGAGCGGGTCGGTGGTGGTCCCGGGGTGCGTGTCGTTGTTCGAGAGGACCCGGTCTTCCGTCGGCATCTTGAAGAAGGGGTCGCCCCGGAACTTCGCCGCCAAGAACTCGGGGTACGAGGCCCACGAGTCCGTCGTGTCCCACTGCGTGTATGCGTCCGTCTCGCCCGTGAGCCCCAACTCGACCCGGTCGCGGATCCCGTCATGGTCGCTGTCTTTGTCGCCCGCGTCCGTCCCGTATACGTAGATCTCGTAGTAGTCGGAAATCCCGTCCTCGTCGACGTCCGCGTTCCATGGGAAGCCGCCCGCCTCGTCCCCGTCGGGGACCGAGTCGTTGTCGCTGTCGGGCGAGAAGGGGTTGAGCCCCCGCTTCTCAAACTTGAGCTTGTCCAGGTCGAGGATCCGGAGCATCTCGAGCTCGGCCGGCAACTCGTCGCCGCCCATGCCACTCCAGTTCACCAGGGACAGGTTCAGCCCCACCTCGAACTGGTACGTCCGGGGGACCCCCGACTCCCCGCCGATGAGCTCGAACTCGATCTGCATGGAGATGAAGACCGTCACCCACATGTTGGAGGTCGAGTTGTTCGCGTACACCGACTTGTACACGCTCACCTCCGCGTCGGTCTTCACGCCGAAGTACGAGAAGTTGCCCGGGTCTTGCGCCGGGTCGAACGTGTTGTACCGCACCTTCAGGTAGGTCGCGTTCTCGACGATCTCGGTGATCCGCTGCCGCTGCCCGGTCGTGAGGGGCACGTTCACCTCCGCCGGGTACTGCACCCGATCTGCGAGGTTGAGGCCCTGGCCCAGTGGGTCCGAGGTGTCTGGGTCCTGCGTCTCCGAGGCGTTACCGCTCAAGAACCGCAGTTCTTCGACGTTCGTCACCGAGGTGTTCGACAGGAGCGTCATGCGGTAGACGCCCCGGTCGGCGACCTCCGTCTCGAAGCGTATCCACGACGAATTGGGGGCAAGACCCTGCGTGATGGAGTCGTTGTCCGCCGTGAGGGTGACCCCCGTCTGGTGGAAGAAGTTGAAGTTCTTCATGGCCCCAGGCGTCTCGTTGTGCGCCCACGCCTGGTGCTCGTAGGCGTCCTCCGCCTCCACCTGCTGCCACCCGAAGAAGCCCGAGACCTCCTGGGCGTCGGGCAAGCCGTCGAAGTCCATGTCTGGGTTGAGGGGGTCGGTCGCCACGAACGGGAAGAGGAACTCACCGTTCGTGTTGTGGCTGGCGTCTCGGCCCGCCTGTCCGATCTCGATGTAGTTGCGGTGGCCGGCCTCGAAGTCATGGAGGACGACGACCGAGGTCGCGTTGAGGAAGATGAGGTCGCGCATCCCAGTGTTGTCGAAGTCGCCCAGCAGCGGGACGCCCGAGGGCGCCGCGTCCATGTCGAAGTGCCAGAGCACGTCCTCGGGGAAGGTCGAGTTCATCGTGTGGTTGCCGTCCGTACCAACGCTCTCTCCCCACCCCTCGCCGTCGAGGAAGGCGAACGAGTACCAGGCGTCCGGCCCCGGGGCGATGATCTCCCTGTCCGTCACGATCGCTGAAGCGTTCCAGCCGTCGGTCCACGTGCCCGCGCCGAAGTCGTGCGCCATCAGCAGGCTCCCCCAGGTGGAGTCGAAGACCTCCAGCACGGGGCCCGCGATGACCACCGCGTTGCCGCGCAGGAACGGCTGGACACGGATCGGATCCTGCAGGGTATCGTCGAGACTCATGTCCCAGCCGAGGTCCTGCGCCCAGATCATCTCCCCGTCCTCCGTGAGCTTGTAGAGGACGGCTATGTCGTTGCGGTAGGCCGCCACGAACACCGTCCCCGAGTCGAAGGCGGGCGGGGCCGCAACCGTCATCCACATCGGGCCCGGCGGCGGCGGGTCCGGGGGCGGGTCACCGGGGAAGGCTTGGTCGTAGCACGAGGAGTTCTGTTGCGTCCAGAAGGGGCAGCGCGTCGCAGGGTGCGGCCACTCCTCCACGTCCTCGTCGCCGATCGCCCACATGAACGGGTTGGGGACGGGGACGTCGATGAAGGGGGTGACGAAAAGCCCGTGCTCGAAGCCGAAGTAGGCCCGGTCGCGGTGCACCGCGGCCGTCGACATTCCCGCCCCCAGGTCTTCGTCATTGCCAACAAGGTACTGCGCCCAAGGCTGGAGGGTGCCGTCGGGATCGACATAGAAGAAGTATACCCAGCCCTCGGACGTCGAGAACATGATGTACCCATCCGAGTATGCGACTCCGTTCGGCGTGCCGACGACCGGCTGCGACGAAACGGGTGCCAAGTCCGGGAACGAATACACCAACACCTTGGGCGGGTTCGTGCCGCCCGTGAATGCCATGAACTGGCTCCCGGGCGACGCCTTTGGCGGCGTGAACACCACAGGCTGGGTCGCTGAGATGGAATAGGCTGAGATCGGGGACATTGGGAACGAGTCGTTGGAGAACGCGGTGAAAACCGGTGTCGACCAGGCGCCCGAGTCGCTGAGCCACCACAGGTTGCCCGTCTCGGGCGCCGCCGCCGTCGGATTCACGAAGACCATATTGACCCCGTCGGCCGGCTGCCACCCTCCGCCGTCCAAGTACCCGTAGGTGACCCCGGGCTCGATCCGTTCGGCTACCAGCGAGAAGGAGTCGATGCGGGTGACCGGGCTGTCCAGCCCTTGGCTAGTGTCCGCCCCGTCCCTGAATACGAGCACGACGTCCGCGCCGCCGGGCTTGTCGAACCGCACGCTCACGAACGCCCACTCGTCCTGGGGGAAGGTCGCGTTCACCGTGCGGTCGAGTTGCTCATCGACGTATACGTCAACCTGGAGGAGTCCGGCGGCGCCATCCCCCATCCCCCGCGCACGCACCTCGTAGACCGCCACATACGGCAGGTCCGTCGCGTTCATCGAGAGGATCTCATCGTCCCCCGTGGGGTGTTCGACCGCCCACGAGTTCGAGGCGCCCCGGTCAGAGACCCATCCGCCGTCGCCCGGATCCGTCAGTGTTTCCGCCTCGAACCAGTAGATGTTGGGGTGGGTCTCGCCCCCGTCGGCCCCCCGGTCCATGTCCATGTCCGGGTCGAACGCGTTCGTGATCTGGCCCTGCCAGTGTACGCGGACGCCCTGATCGTCGAGGAGCCGCGCAATCCCCAACTCGTCGAGCCGCAGGTCGGCTTCTGCGCCGCCCGCGGATATGGCGGTCACGTTTACCTCGGGCACCTCACCGTCGCCCAGCGCGAATTCTGTCGTTTGGAACCAGCGGTAGCGCGAATCCGGCGTGTACGTGAGGTTGACCAGTTCCACGTCCGTCGAATTCACGACCCGCACCCGGATGTCGGCTGCCTGCGCTCCTGCCTTCGCGCGCAGCAGGAGGATGTAGGTCCCCCCCTCCACCGGGGGATACGACTCCGGGTCCGTGAGTTCGAGGCTGCCGCCGAGCGGCGCGACGGCAAGGCCCTGGCTGGCGTCCTTGTCGTCCTCGAGCTGAGTGTACTCGATCGTGTGTCCCTCCGCCTCGAACCAGCGGAGGTCGGCCGCATCCTCCAGGCTGTTCAGGAGGCTGTCGAGGTCCGCGTCCGCCCCCAGGTATAGAGTGATCCGCCTGGTCGCGTCCATCGTGACCGTCACGCCGTGCGTGGCCGTAGTGACCCGGTGCGGCGTCTTCCAGTCCTTGCCGTCCTCGTCCTGCGTGTAGTAGGTCAGCAGCAGCCGGACGAACTGTGTGGTCGTGGCCGTTTGGTTGTAGACTTCGACACCGGTCGTGTTCGTCACGACGAGTTGGTAACTCTGCTCAAGCGAGAGGTTCGCCGGAACGAGCGTCCGGACATACATGTAGTACCGGACATGCAGGAGGACGGCGCCGCCATCGAGGATGACATTCTGCCGGTTGAATGTCGTGTTTGTTGAGTAGATCGACCCGCCGGTCGCTAGGCGATAATCTGCCGTGCTTGAGAGACCTACCGACGAGTTGTAGATCAGCAACGATCCATTCGCCACGACGAGGGCCTCACCGTTCCCTGTTAGCAGGTCGCCGACAATCCGCGAGGAGGAGTTGTTCGCAAGGACCCCTACTCCATTGTCCTCGATCCGGTTGCCTGACAGGTCTGCGTCAATGTCCACGATAATGCGCGTGTACGTCTCGCTCTGCGAATGGTTCTCGCTCCCGTCGAAGAAGTACCAGAGTACGTAGCGCATCGGCAGGAGGCCGCGTGAGTCGAAGTTGACGGTCAGGCTGCCGTTCTCGTCCGTCGTCCCGTTTGTGTAGATGGCACCGAAGAGGCTCACGTTGATGAGGCGTGCGAGGGCCGGCCCGTCGTCCTCGGTGAGCTGGATGGTGATCTGCAGTACGTCCCCCACCCAGATCCGCGCGTCTGCGACCGCCTGGAGGATCGTGAGTTCCCGGAGAACCGAGAGGTTCCCCGCCGAGGCGTTCCCGAAGTTGCGGCCGTCGCCCGCGTACTCGAAGGAGAGCGCGTGCAGCCCCACCGTCAGGACGTCCGTGTCCGCGACCTCCACCCAACCGTCGCCGTCGGTCGTCTCCGTGTCGACGAGCTGTCCGCCCAGGTAGACCGCGACGTCCTCCCCCGAGAGGTTGTTCCCGTCCTCGTCGCGTAGCTGGGCGCGCAGGAGGGCGGTGTCACCCCAATACGATAAGAGAGACGGAACCTCGATGGTCGTGCTCCACCGTCGCACCTCGAGACCATACTGGACATTCGTTCCAGCGTAGTGGTCGTCCGTCGTGAAGACGAATTTGAAAGTGTAATTGCCCTCGGCCAGCGCTGCCGTGCCGGAGTCCTGGTAGCTTGCCCAACCGTTTCCGTCCGTTTGGACTGTTGCCAGCCAGGTCGCGCCCCGGTGGACATCCAGGTTGAAACTCGTGAGGGCCAACCCCTCGTCGTCCGTGAGCTGCGCCGTGTAGGTCGCCGTCTCCCCTTGCCGAATGACCATCGGCGCGGCGTGGAGGGCTGTGATCTCTTTGGTGCTTGCAAACTGCTCGCTACCATTCGACGACCCACTCCTCGCGCCCCCGTCGTAGGATGCATTCCAGTCGATGTTCCCGACTTCGTATGTGTCTGCAAATGTCCAAATGGCGTAGCCCTGACCGTCCGTCATCGCCTTTCCTGTGTACGTCCCGTTGATCCCGAAGTGAATCCACCGGCCGATGAGGTACCCGGGCCCCGGATCCGCCGCGAGTCGAACGGTTAGCGTCCCCGTATCGCCCCAGCGGACGGTCGCCGAATCATCCAATTCGAGCGTCGTGTTCGTGAAGTCAATGAGGACGGAGGCCGACCCCACAGCGGAGGCTTCCGTCGCGGTGCCGTTGAAGTAGACCTGGAGCGTCTGGGCGATGGGCCAGAGGCTCACCGTGTGTTCAAGGACGGCGTAGCCGTTCTGATCCGTCTCGTCTTCACCCACCCACTCGCCGTCTAGCTTGAACGCGAGCGTGTACCCCTCCTGGCCCTGGGATTCCCAGATGAGTTGGGCGGTCAACTCGACCAGCGTGTCGTCAGGGACAAATACACTGTCCACATCCACCTCCGTGTATCGTAGGACGTCCGTGTACGCCCAGACATCGTCCAAGGGCGTAAAGGGCGGGTCAGCCATAGTGGCTGTCACCTGGACGTCATACTGGGTGCCATAATCGGGGTCGGGTCCGGGTTCCACACTCAGTGTGACCATGACCGGCGTGAGGTACACCGCCAGGACGAACGTCTGCGAAAGGGACGCCCAATTGTTCTCGTCGGAGGCGATCGCGAGGTCCACAGCCACCGGTGGTCCGTCCACCTGGTTCGTGATCTGGATTTGGTACTGCGCGGGGTAGCCGTTGTCGCCGTTGGTGGGGTTCGGAGAGACGATCTCCAAGTCCACCGTCACGGTCATCGGGACGGGACCTTGGTCCTGGAGTTCTGAGTCCGCCGTCAGGATGTATTCGTAATTGCCCTCGGTGGAGCCGTCATCGCCCGGCTTCGCATCCCCATTATGTGCACCGTCCAGCCAGACGCCCTTGCCGTTCGACAGGATCTCGTTCGACTCGAGGTTCGGGTCTGCGGCGATCGTCCGGACGCCGGCGGCACCGTTGTCGCGTATGATGTTCCAGTAGATGTCGACCGTCGAATTGAGGCGGGCCTCTACGCCGGACCACGTGTTGTTGGCGATCCGGTTCCCATAAAGGTAGGCCGAATGGTCGTCAAACGTGACGATCCCCGACCAGCCGTTCTGCGACACGGTCGAATTCTCAACCGACGGGGCTCCACCGATGATTAGGATCCCATTGCGCCCCGAATCCGAGATGGCGCTGAAGGTCACATTCACTCGGGATCCACCGACGACCAGCGCCCCGTTGAGGGTGGATCCGGTGATGGTCGACTGCGTGATGTTCCCGCTCGTCGCATTCAGGTAGAGCCCATCGGCGCCGGCCCCCGTCACGTTGACCTCGGCAGCCTCCAGGTTGGAACCGGTTGAGTTGATTCCGACGCCGGGCGGTGAATCCACAAGAAGCCCGGATATCGTGGCGCCCGAATCGACCAAAACAAGGCCGTCGCCCGCACTCGCTTCAATGGTAACATTCGATAGCGTCGCGTTACCCGAAGTGATCCGTACCCCTGCCGATGTGTGTCTGATTACCGTGTCTTGGGCCGTTAGCGTCCCGTTTACGGAGAACAAATAGGGAATCTGACTGTCGTTCGATTGTACATTTGACTTGAGGAGCGTCATCCGCCCGCCGGTAGCCACAGAAATCTCGTAGTTCGGCGCGCTGGTCGCGTTCATGACGATCGTCACGTTCGAGAACTGGGCGGCGCCCGTCGCCGTGACGACGAGGTCTGAGTCCATGAGGATCGTCTCGTCGGCGAAGTACGACGAGTTGGAGATCGGGTTCGTTATCCCCGGGTCGACAAGCACGGGCCACTTGATCGCAGGGTCCCACAGCAGGTCTGCGGGCACGAGCACAGAGAGCTTCATGCGTTGGCCAATGAACTCGACCGCGTAGTCGAGAGGGACGACCTCGCGGTCTCCCTGGCGGTGCCCCGGGAAGAAGTCGTCGTAGGTGAGAGCCGCCCCGCGATCCGCTGCCGGCTCCGGTGCCTCGTTGTACTCGATGATCGCCATTGCAGGGCTGATCTGGAGCACAGTCTGGCCGCGTCCGTTGACCAAGGGGATCGCCCCCGAGACGATGTGCGGCCCTGGGCCCCCGGCCTCGAGGGCGCGCCCGCCAGCCACGGGGACGAGCCCCGGCGACGCGTCGACCCAGAACGAGTAGGAGAGGTTCGCCGCGCCGACGAATGGCGCGGATCGCATGACAAGGACGAGTTCCACCCCGTCGATTCCCGAGACGACCTCCAGGCCCGTCGACGGGTAGAAGGCCAGGTACGTCGCGCGGACGCCGTCGACTACCGGGGAAGTCGCGCCGACGCGTCCTCGCCAGGCCGGTAGGTCCTCGAAGCCGGCTCCCGCGGCCTCGAGCGACACGCGGTGGGTCCCGACCGAGTACGCAAGGAGCCTGTGGTCGGCGCGCGCGCCGAGCTCGACCTGCCCGAGCGGGCCCGCAGCCACGTAGCCGACGGTCCCCGTCCCGTCGCCCACGACCTCGAAGTCGAGGTCGATCGTGCGCAGGTGCGGGTCGACCTCGCCCTTCGTTCCAGAACGGTAGCTCTGGTCATGCACGTAGGCGGCGGTCGCGAGCAGGAGGATCGCGGCGGCCGCGAATGCGAAAGCGCCCTTCTGCCAGGTTGGGATTTCGCGCAATCTCTCTCGGGTTCTTCGTGCATAGGTGCGGACGTCCAAGGCGATGGCCTCCCCCGGGCCGGCGTTGTTAGGAATCAGTGGTCTAGATTCAGAACTGTCTGCCGGCGTACGGTTGGCCACCGCCATAGTCTAACAAACCTGATAATTCCTTCGCTCAACACTGTCGGGACGGCTCTGCGCGTGTCATCTCGCGGGCCATCGGAGCAAAGCCGCGGCCCAGATCGCCGCGCGGCGAGCCCGACCGTGGAGCGCCAAGAACCCCCGAATCGAACGCGCCCGCCAGCCACACTGGACGGGAAGGTGAGTGGACCGGGATCGGATCAAGAAGGATCGGTTCCATTCACCTCCCCACCGGCTTCAACCTAGGTCAGGCGCCCTTTGTGCCGAGGGGGGCGCGCGGCGCAAACGCCTTCTATCTCGTCGAAAGCGTCCGCACCTTCCGGCGCTCGCAGTCGGCTTCGGTGGTCTTGGTCGTGGAGTGGGCGATAGCCACCGACGCGTCGTCTAGCCAGACCCGCCGGTCGAGGACCGTTGGGGGGCGACGAAGGCAATCCGGCCCGTGTCGGCGGCGCAGATTCGTCATGAGGAGTTGTTCTTCATCAGGAAGAACAAGTGTCCATGAGCCTCGGGAGGCACCCAGACCCCGAAAGAGCTCGCGCCCACCCCCTCCCAGCGCCCACACAAAACGACCCAACCGATCGGTTCACGACGTCCCACGGCTCAAATGCCGCTAAGCTATCGTCTCCTCAATGCCAACAGCACTCTGCACCCCGAACAACCCCTGGCCGGATGCTACCCAAGCCGGCCTGCTCGCCATTGAAACGCCCTTTTCTCCGCGCACGGTTCCCGTTGAACACCGCGCGCCGGGGACCTACATGATCGACAGGGCGACCTATGAGATGGGGATCGTCTTGGTCCCCACGGGGTCGGATCCGACGGCCATCCCCGCCGTATTGCCCTCGTTCGTCACGGACGCTTCCTCGCAAGAAGTAACGCTTGATCCCGCCAATCTTGAAGACCATGGTGTCGGCGGGGTCGTAGTATTCGTCTGACGAGCGCGGCCCACTCCTCAAGTGCCTTCGGACCGCGCTCCTCGCCGCCCGGGCCCAGGATTCGTTGCGCCTCCCTCAAAGCCCGCAACGCCTCTTCTCTGGAACCCTTGGAGGCAAGCATGAGGGCGCGATTCAGCTGCGCTCGCCCGATAATAATCCGAAAACCCGAATGCCGGGCGATTTCTAGCGCCTCGTCGGCGCGGGCAAGAGCCGTCCTCTTGCCGGCGATCATCTCAGTAAACGCTAGGTTGGCCAGAACCTTCGCCCTTTTCCCCTCGATTCCGGAGCGCTCGGCTGCATCGAGAGCGCGCAGTTGGAACTTGATTCCGTCTTCCATCTGGCCGCCGCGCGATTTGAGGATCCCAATGCCGAGCCAGGCATCCGACTCAAGCCCGAGGTCGTGCGCCTTCCTGGCCAGGATTCGCAACCTCGTATAGCTAGCATAGGCCCCTTTCGAGTCGCCGAGGTACTCCTGCGTGGCGGCTTGGAGGAACAGGATCTTCCGACGGGACGGCGAGTTATCGCCTTCGCCGAGCCCAGCAATGGCCCTGTCCCCCGCCGCCTTTGCCTCCTTCATCTGCCCGTGAAGGAAGGCCCGGACCTGCACGGCCATCCATCGCTCTGCCCGTCTGCCCAACCCCTTCGCTTTTTCTTCAAGAACTTGAAGACCTTCGAAGTCTCCCCGGCGTTCGGCATCTTGAATGAGGAAGCACAGGACTTCTCCAGCTCGGTCGCTACCCTTCGGCGGCGACGAGTGCTGAAGTTCGAATTCTAGCGCGGCGGGCGTGTCCTTCACGAGCGTCCACGTCTCGTTCAGGGTCCCCAACAAGGTCTCGCCTCTCGGAGTCAATAGGATTCTGCGTGTCCGAGTCCCTCCGGGCTGACGTGCGATGGCGATCAGACCGAGCCGATCGAGGCGCTTCACGGCATCGTACCACGTATTGATCCCGATGCCTAGTTGCTTTGCGGCGTGCCGAGGCCGGGTTTCGGCGTGTGCGGCCACGTACTCGAGCACGGGCAGCGTCTCGCGCGGCTCGAATAGCAGGTGGAAGCGGGAGGGACGCGGCACGGGGAGACCCCTTCAAGCGGGCGGATGGCGCGATGTGCGTATGGCAATTTGGGGTGTCTCGTCTTTGAGGGTCTGGTGGCCCCCTGCCAGCGCGACCCGCGATCCACCGCCCCTCCCTACATGAACTCGACCCTTCGGGAGTCTCTTACCCATCCCTTCACATGACAGTTCGATGAGCTCCCCGCCGCTGCGCGCACTCGTGGCTGTCGGCGACATTCATTGGAGCGACCGGCTCTTCGAGGAACTTACGGCCGCGGGCTTCGAGGTGCAGGCCACCTTCACAGCGGCGGAGGCTGTCGGAAAGCTCCTCGTCAACGGGACCGATGCTGTGGTCGTCGACGCTGACCTGGAAGAGGCTGAATTGCTGCGGCGTTGGCTCAAGCGGCGGCACAAAGGCGTCGTGTGCCTCGTCCATGAGTTCGATGCCGTAGTCGGCGGGGTCACGGTGGACCGCCAAGGGGTCGTGGCGCAGGCAGAGGGGGCCGATGAGGCGGAGGACCTCGTCGAAAGGCTGCTGAGTGGCGTGGCGGCGGAGCGCGCCTTGCTGCCCCCACCCGGGTACGAGGGCCCCTGAGTGGGGTGGGGCGGCTCGAGACGGCTCTCGCGCAGGTGCGGCAGGTGGTCCCCCGCTGCGCGCGCGGCGCGACGAAGTGGCCAAGGCCCGCAAAGAGATGCGGATGTCCTCAAGATCGGGGGGGCACCGCCCGACCAACCCCAAACAGGCCGTGCCATCGCTACCGGTACCCGAACAGCCAGCCGCTTGTCGCCCAATCATACCACAGTGTATTACTACCCCCCAATGTCGCAAGAGAACGGCGACCGAGTTGGCTACCCGAAACCTGCCCGCCGCAACCGCCCTCTCGCTTGGCCTCCTCCTGTTCTTCTCCCCGCTTGCCAGCGCCGGCCTGACCACCGGCGATGTCGATGACAACCTGAACTTCCAGCACTTCCTCGACTACGCAGACACGGTCTCGCACACGACGTGGGACCTCCCGCAACTCGACCTCGACGATCGCATCACGCTCCGCGTCTCCGACGCGGACGGCGCTCCCGTTTCGTGGGCGCGCGTCGTCTACGGGAACGAGACCGTGTCGGCCACCGCCTTCACCGGGTCCGACGGCGTGCTGCGCGTCTTCCCGTCCCACGTGCTCGGCGGGCCGGTCGATTCCTTGTCGGTCGCCGTTTACGTCCCTGGTGTTCAGGATCCTGTGTATGACGGCAGCCTCTACCTCGGTTCCGGCGCTCGCGCCTTCTCGGTGAAGGTCCAGGAGGGGACGGGCCCCCCCACAGCGCTCGACCTCATGATCGTCCTCGACACGACCGGGAGCATGGACGACGAGTTCCAGTACCTGTCCGCCGAACTCGAGGGGATCGTCGCGCAGGTGCGCGCCTCTAGCCCCGAGGTCGACATGCGCTTCTCGCTCGTGGTCTACCGCGACCACCGCGACGCCTATGTGGTCAAGTCGTACCCCTTCACCCGCTCGCTTACGCAGATGCAGGACACGCTCCGCAACCAGAGTGCATACGGCGGCGGCGACATCCCCGAGGCCGTTGAGGAGGCGATGGAGGAGGCCCTCAACCAAAGCTGGCGCGCCGGCAACACGGCCAAGCTCCTGTGGCTCGTCGCGGACGCGCCGCCGCACTCGCGTGGCTATGACCGCCTCGTCGACGCGTTCGACGACGCACGCGCACAGGGGATCCGCGTCTACCCCGTCGCCGGGAGCGGCGCCGACCCACAGGCCGAGTACCTCTTCCGCCTAGGCGCGCTGATGACCCAAGGGCGCTACGCGTTCCTCACGGACGACTCGGGGCTCGGCGGCTCGCACGCGGAGCCGACGGTCCCCTGCTACCAAGTGACGGAGCTCTCCGACCTGCTCGGCCGCGTGGTCGAGGGGGAGCTCGCCGGCCACCGCGTCGAGGCCGCCGCGGAATCCGTGATGCGGACGGTCGGGAACTACTCGATGGGCGTTTGCCTGGACGGGCAGTCGGAGCAACCCGAAACCCCTGAAACTCCAGAGGGTCCCACCATCCCGGCAGCCGTCCTGCCGCCATCCGATTCCTCGGGGAGCGAGGTTGTGGACCCAGGAGCGCCATCGGATACCGGTTCCGAGGATTCCGGCACCCCCGAGGTCCCGCTTTCGTATGCCGAACCCCCGGCACCGCCCGATGACGGCGCATCCGGCGAGGGCTCTCCCACGGGAAGCGACGGGGGCGACGGGTCAGAAGCCGCGGCGACGATTACTATGAGTGGCGGGTTTGCAGTCGATAGTGACTACGACGCGAGGGTCGCAGGAACGGATGTTGTCTACGCCGGTACCGTCGAAACAGGGACGGTGGGAAGTCCCTCCGACATGCGTTCGTCCACCCTCTCGATGGCAAGAGACCTGCCGCCCGCCGACGACGAAGCAGCTCCAGCATCCACGGCGGCGGCCGTCCCTGCGCTCGCAGGCACTTGGCTGGTACTTGCCCTCTTGGGGGTGGCCGCGGTGCTGCTGGTAAGCCGGCGCATCCCCCCCTCCCTGGGGCGCGGCTCGTGAAATCGGACCCTCACGTTAAGGCGGCTGCCTCACCGGTGTCGCACGCCATGAACGTTCCCCGCACGGCGAACGTCGTCATCTTATCCTAGAAGCGTTTCGTGGCGCCAATTCCGGGAGCGCAATGCATGACTCTAGCAATCGAGACCGAAGCACTCGTCAAACACTTCGGCAAGACGAAAGCCGTCGAAGGCGTCGACCTGCAGGTCAAGAAGGGCACGGTCTACGGCCTGCTCGGGCCCAACGGCGCCGGCAAGACGACCATCATCCGCGTGCTGACCACCTTGCTCCGGCCCACCTCGGGCTCCGCGCGTGTGCTGGGCCTCGACGTCGTCCGCGAGGCCCGCACCGTCCGGGCAAAGGTCGGGCTCACCGGGCAGTTCGCCTCCGTCGACGAGGACCTCTCGGGTCACGAGAACCTAGTGCTCGTGGGGCGCCTGCTCGGGCTTCCGTGGGGCGGCGCGCGCGAACGCGCCGCCGAACTGCTTGGCGCGTTCGGGCTCGCGGACGCCTCCAAGCGCCTCGTGAAGACCTACTCCGGCGGCATGCGCCGCCGCCTCGACATCGGCGCGAGCCTGGTCGCTACCCCGGAAGTGCTCTTCCTCGACGAGCCGACCTCGGGGCTCGACCCCCGCGGCCGCAACCAGGTGTGGGATATCATCCGCAACATCGCGCGGGAAGGGACCACCGTCCTTCTCACCACCCAGTACCTCGACGAGGCCGACCGCCTCGCCGAGCGTATGGCCGTCATCGACCATGGCAAGCTCATCGCCGAAGGGACGAGCGTTGACCTCAAGGCGTCCGTGGGCACGAACCGCCTGCACATCCGCCTGCGCGACGCCCGCGACCGGCCGCGGGCCGAGGGGCTCCTTGTCAGTTCGATCGGCGCCGTGGAGTCCAACGGCGCCGAGCCGGCCAACATCACGGCCAACGTGTCCGGCGAGAAGGCCGCCACCGATGCGCTCTATGAGCTCTCGCGCGCCGGGATCGGCGTCGCCCAGTTCTCGCTCGGAAACCCCACCCTCGACGAGGTGTTCCTCGCACTTACCGGCAAACCCGCCGAGGACCCGGAGGAGGAGGGGGCGGCCAAATGAGCGCCGACGCGATCCCCGCGACCACGAGCGAAGGCGCCCTCAAACGTGTCTTCTCGGGGGAGATCCGGTCGCGCCACGTCGGCCCCGTGTCAGCCACCGTAACGCTTGGGTGGCGCGCGCTCCTCAAGATCAAGCACGTCCCCTTCCAGCTCTTCGACGTGACGGCCTTCCCGCTGATGATGACGCTGCTCTTCACCTTCCTCTTTGGCGGCGCACTCGCCGGGTCCCCGGAAGTCTACATCCAGTACCTTCTGCCCGGGATCCTCGTCCAGGCGACCATCTTCATCACCGTCTACACAGGCGTCGGCCTCAACACCGACATCAGCAAGGGGATCTTCGACCGATTTCGTTCGCTTCCCATGTGGCAGCCCGCCCCCGTGTTCGGCGCGCTGCTGGGGGACGTGATGCGCTACCTGCTCGCGGCGATGATGGTCATCGGGCTCGGCCTCGTGCTCGGCTTCAGCCCCGGCGGCGGGGCCGTGGGCGTGCTGATGGCCGTTGGCCTCGTGCTCCTGCTCGCGTTTGCCGTCTCGTGGATCTGGATCGTCATCAGCATGGTCGTGAAGACGCCGGAGTCCGTGATGACGACGAGCTTCCTGGTGCTCTTCCCGCTGACGTTCATCAGCAACATCTTCGTCGACCCGGCGACCATGCCGGCCTGGCTGCAGGGGGTCGTCAACGCCAACCCCATCACGCACCTGGTCACCGCCTCGCGCGGCCTCATGCACGGGACCGACGTTACGGGCAACGTGACGGCCGTGCTCATCGCTTGCGCCGTCATCGTGGCGGTCTTCGCGCCGCTGGCGCTCAAGATGTACCACCGCGAGCGGTAGGCGGCTTCGGGGCCGGGGCTGCAACCGCAACAGCCGCGCGAGCACGCAGCGTCGTGAGTCGCCGGGCCGTGGGAGCCTCCGGCTCCTCGAATGAGCGGCCATTGCCGTTCCTGTGGAAAGGCGCGGAAAAAAAAAGAAGTGCCCCCGGCCCGCGCCGGGGGAAAGCGGGACGCTTGGCCCCGATCAGGTCACGACGACGCCGCCGGTACCCTGCATGTACATGTGTCCCCAGCCGCAGTACTGCGACAGGCACACAATGTTGAAGGTCCCCACCGCGTCGGCCGTGAAGGTCACCTGCGCTGGCACCGCCGTGTCGTGGCCGGCCGTCACGTCAACGCCGAACGCCTCGATGGCCACGCTGTGGTCCATCTGGCCCTCTGCCATGGCGGTCTCCATTTCCTCGTGGAGCTCCTCGTGGGTGAGGCCCCCGTAGTCCGGGTTGTCTTCCCAGGCCTCGAGGACCCGCTCCTCGTACTCCTCGTGGAGCTCGTGGCTCAGCGCCGAGGCCGCGACGACGAGCAGTGTCACCTGCGTCCCCTGCGCAACCGCGATGTTCGGCACTTCGATCCCTGCCTCGTCGTAGATCGCGAATCCCCAGTGGTACGCCACGATCGTGTAGGTTGCTTGCGGCGGCGCGGCCGGCGCGACCATTGCGTACGCGCTCACGCCCACAAGCAACCCCGCGACCAGCGCCACCGACGCTGCGGTCAGGACGAGCCTGCTTTTACTTGATTCTATTTTCATCATGTTTAATATCGTGGCCCGCCTCTAAAAACCGGGGGACGTTTCCCGCGTCTTGCTCCCAACGTTGGGAATGTGTTCCGATGAAGATCAAGGACGCGCGCGTGAAGAAAGCGCTCCTCCGGGCGCTCGCCGACGAGCAGACGGCGCGCATCCTCCAAGCGACCGCGCTCCGGCCGCGCTCCGTGATGGACCTCACCCGCGAGGAAGGGCTCCCGAGCTCGTCGACCTACCGCCACGTCCACCAGCTTGAGACCGACAGGCTCCTCGTCGTCGCGCGCACGGTCGTGACCCCCGACGGCAAGTCCTACCAGATGTACCGGGCAACGTTCCGGCAGGTCGACGTGAAGTTCACCGCCGGGGAAGTCCTAATGACCGCCGAACCCAATCTCTCGGCCGTGCAGAAGGCCTTCCGGCTGTTCCACTCGTTCGTAGAGGAGATCTGACCGCTATGGTTCACGAGTCGCTCGTCATCGCAAAACTGGTCGTCCTGGCCCTCGGGCTCGCGATCTCTAGCGTGGCCTTCCTCTCTTGGCGGCGAACGCACGAACCCCTGATGCTGTGGGTCTCGGTGGCGTTCGCGGTGCTGGCGGTCGGGTCGTCGGCCGAGGGCATCCTCTTCGAGGTGCTGGGGTGGGACCTGCTCACCGTCCGCACCTTTGAGTCCGTCGCCCTGCTGTCGGGCCTCGTCCTGCTGCTCGTGGTGCTCCGGCCACGGAAGGAGGCCCCCCAATGAACGTGCTGACCCTCCTGAGTTTCGCGGCGCTCGTGGTCGCGGCGCTTGCGCCGGCATACTTCGCGGTCGTCCTGCGGCGAGAAAATGCCGAATTCTCCCGACTGGCCGCCCTGCTTGCCGCTGCGCTGCTCCTCCACGCCGGCTACCACGGAGCGCAACTCCTGGGCGTCGGGGAGACGCTCGTCCACTGGGTCGAAGCGAGCTCCGCGTTCCTCATCCTCGCCTTTGCCGTGTCCTACTGGAGGATCCGCAGGAGGAGGCCCTCATGAGCGACGAACCCATCGCCCAGATGGTCATCGCCGTGGCGCTGGCGGCCGCGGTCGGGCTGTTCCTCCTCAGGTACGCCCCCGGGAGCGGCGGGGACCGGGGGGGGCGCGCGGACTTCGGGAAGCCGTTTTCCGCGTTCGTCGCGGCGTGGCTCTCCACGGAGTTGGCCACGCTGTTTGTGCCCGCGGAGTTGGCGGACGTTGCCGGCGCGATCCACCTGGTGGCGGTGGCGCTGTTCGCCGCCTGGATGGTCGCGCGCATGCGGTGGGCCCTGAAGAGCGCTCGGGAGGAGGCAACGTGACAGAGCACTATGCCCTCGTGGCGCTGCGGCTGGCGGTCGTCGCCGTCGGGGCTCTCTTGGCGCTTCGGGCCTTCCGGAAGGCGCAGCGGTCGCCGGACGAGCGTGCGTCCCTCTACTTGCTCTCCCTGGGCTTCGGGCTCGTCGCGCTTGCCTCGATCATCGAGGGCGTCCTCTTCGAGTTCTTGGGGGTCAGCCTCGTCGACGCGCACACCGTCGAGGCGGTCGTAAGCGCGTTCGGGTTCGCGGCGGTGCTGGCGGCCATCGTGAAGCGGCGGTCTTGACCGTTTGTCTAGTGTCGGCGCCGCGCTACACGTCTTTCGTGACGCGCCGGACGTAGTCTGCAGCTTGCTCCAGCCCGGCCAAACCGAGCGTGGGTCCTGGAGATAGCGAGCCCGACGGGCAGAAATGTCCAATATGGGGCGGTGCATAGTTGCGCGGGCCCCCTCCGCCGTGACGGGCCAAGGTGATAGGAATGGACTCTCTGAGAACGGGGAAAACGGGTGCCAATGCGGACCGGCGATGGACTGGGGTCGGGCTCGCCATCTTGGCGGCGGCGCTGGCGGCCCTGGTCTTGGTCGCCCCGGGGCCGCCGGCCGCCGCGGAGCCTGACGGGTGGGAAACCCCCCTCATAATCGATGACGACTGGGGACCGGCGGACATGGAGCAAGTTGCGCTCAATTCCGCTGGGTATGGGGTCTCCGCTTGGCGTCAGTGGGATTACACGAACCTGACGTACAACATCGCGGCTAACACGTACACGGCCAGCTCCGGCTGGCGCGGGGGCCGGCTGATTGAAGCCGAGAATTCGGGGAACGCCACCAGCCCCATCGTGGCCGTGGACGGCCCTGGCAACGCGGTCGTGGTTTGGGAACAGTTCGACGGGACAGGGTGGAGATTGATGGCCAATCGGTTCGTCTTGGGGATCGGCTGGCAGACAGCAAGGCACATCGACAACGGCGGCACCGGCGTTGCAACCGATTCGAAGCAACTCGTCGTTGGCCCAGGCGGAGCGGCATTCGTCGTTTGGGAGCAGTGGAGCGGGTTCCAGTGGAGGGTATGGACCATCCGATACACGCCCGGCGCAGGGTGGGGAACCGCGGAGGCCCTCAGCGGCTCGGGTGCGGTCTCGGCCACGGCAATCCAAGCTGGTGTCGACGGGTACGGAAACGTCTTCGCCGTTT
>CBEUCC010000032.1:0-22522 GCA_965541515.1 uncultured Thermoplasmata archaeon | reverse complement strand
CCCCCGGCGCGCGGCGCCCCGGCGCCGTCAAGGGGCTCATCGACCGGCTCGACTCGGCCGTCGACTCGGCCCTCAACGCCCGCTTCGACCCCCTCAAGCCCGTCTCGGCCAGCGCTGAGACGCGCCGCTTCGGCCTCGATGCGCTGCGCCGCCTCCGGGGGGCGGGCCGGACCGCGGGCGCGGCCACCGAGCGCGTCCGGAAGCTCGACGCCCGCGGCCGGCGCCACGTGCGCTCCATCATCGCTTCCCGCTATTCGACGTCTCTCGTTGAGAAGGTCATCGCCCACCCATTCATGGTCGGCGCCGCGTGCATCTTCATCGCCGTTATCTTGTCGCTGCCAGCCGTCCTGATCTTTGGCGCCCCCAGCCTCGGGGTCAAGAGCGCCATGCGCGCCGACCTCGAGGTGTTCCTCCCACCGGACGACCCCTCGACCGCCATCCTCGAGGAAATCCGGCAGAACTTCTCGTCCGACCTTCTCATCCTGCTCGTCGACCTCTACGTCCCCGGCGGCAACATCACACAGATCCAGTGGATGAAGTCGGTCTCGAACGTGGAGGGTGACGAAGAGGCCGTCAACCAGACGGGGGTGTCGACGGGAGTCAACTACCGCCTGGACGACGTCGGTCAGATCGACGGCGTGCAGTGGGTCATGTCGCTGCCCACCATCGTCAAGGTCGTCTCTGTGTCAAGTTCCAACTTCCTCCACGCGCTCAACGCACAATACGGGTGGCCGCCCGAGGGCACGATCCCCGACACCCCCTACGCCATCCCCGATGACCAGGCGGCGATCGACACGATCGTCGAGTCGATCAACCCTGAGGACATGCGCTCGCTCGCGGTCAACCGCGAGGGGGACGAGTCGGGCCCGCTCAACCGGATGGTGGTCCTCTTTGGGCTCACGGCGGAACCGGACGAGCAGGAGCGCGTGATCGAACGGGCGGCGGAGATCGCAGGGGCGTTCAACGCCGAGCACGGGGGGAACATCAAGATGCGCCTCACCGGGCCCGTCGTCGTCTTCCAGGCGCTCCAGAGCGGCGTCTCCCAGGAGCTTGGCCGCGCGCTGCCGTTCATCCTGGCAGGCCTGCTCGGGCTGCTCTACTTCTGGCACCGCAACTGGCGCGTTTGGCTCATCTGCCTAGTGCCGGTGTCGCTGGCTTCGGGCATCACCTACGGCATCGTGGGGCTCGCCCACTACTTCAACCCCGACGGGGTCATCATCGCCCCCCAGGTCGTCCTGGCCGCACCCGTGCTCCTAGCGCTCGGGGTCTCTTACGGCCTCTACATCGCCAACCGCTTCGTGGAGGAGGTCGGAGATTCGCGTGAGGCGCGAATCTTGGCCGCTGTCAAGCGCATCAACCCCGCCATCTTCCTCTCGGCGACCACGACCGGCATCGGGTTCTTCTCGCTCATGATCGGCACGCTCCCCCCGATCTGGACGCTCGGGCTTGCGCTCACCGTCGGTATCCTGCTCACCTACGCCTTCGTCTACGCACTCGTGCCCGTCATCATCACCGTGGCCGGGTACGAGAAACGGGCGACCTTCAAGGACTGGACATGGCTGCGCGACCTCCCGCAGCGGAAGGCGCCCTGGATCGTCCTGATCTCGCTCTTGCTCGTCGGCTCGTCGCTGGCGGTACTTGCCTCCGGCTCCGTGTCGCTCGACGTGGACTACCTCACCATGACGCCCCAGGGCACGCCGTCGGTGGAGGCGATGCGTGATTACTCGGCCACGATGGGCGGCGGCCAGCTCGGGATGGTGCTCGGCCGCGGGAACTTCCAGGCCGTCGACACGCTCGACGAATTGGACCGTTTAGAGCGGTCGATAGGCACCGTGGAGAACGTGGAGACACTCTCCGTCGTCACCGTGATGAAGTTAGTCAAGACGCCGTCCGAAGTCGAGACGCCCATCGGGACCATCCCCGTCCCCGAGGAGTCCTTCTGGGACCTCCTGCACGCGGCCGAATCGTCGCCGACACTCCAGTCGCAGCTGCTCGCGCTCTTCTACGGCTCCGTGCCCGTCGAGACGCGCTCCATGCTCGTCGACACCGAATTCCAGAGATCGCTCGTGTACATCTTCATGCCTTTCCTCGCGGTCGACGCGACGAAAGAGGCCGTCGTCGCGGTGAACCAGCACGTGGACTCCACCGTCTCGACGTCGATGGACTCGTCCCACATGGCCGGCATCCAGACGGTCACCGTCGCGGTCAACGACCTCATCATCACTAGCCAGATCATCTCGCTCGTCGTGGCCATCGCGCTTACGTTCGCAGTCCTATGGGTGGTGTTCGGGTCGCTGCGCGTCGCGCTGATCGGTGTGATGCCCGTCTCCGTCGTGACCATGATGGAGCCGCTCGTCTTATGGGGGCTCAGTGTCCCGCTCTCGACCGTCACGGTCATGATCGGGTCGATCGCGATCGGTACAGGCGTCGACTTCTCGATTCAGATGGCGCAGCGCATGCGCCTTGGCGGCTACACGCAGGAGGCCGTCAACGGCGCCGTCGAGCGTGCGGGCGTCTCGTTCGTCGAGGCGACGACGACGATGTGCGCGGGATTTGCGGGCATGTTCGCCATGAACATCTTGGCGATCCAGCAGTTTGTCCTCATGATCATCGCGCTGCTCCTGCTCAACATGGTGATGGCAATGTTCCTCTTCCCGGCGGTCGCTTCGATCTGGATCAAGCACCGGAAGAGTGCGCCGCCACCGGACACGCTCTTCGCGAAGTTCCTGCGACAAGCGCGCGGCTCCCGGAGCGATGCGCCCTCCCCCGTGCAGGTCGGTGAGTGGGCGGCCGGCCGCGAGTAGGGGCGCCGCCAGGCGCCCTGGCCCTGGCCACCCAAAGGGTTTTTAGGCCCCTTCAGGTTGGCCGCAATCCCACTCGCCGCGACTTCTCATGCTCCCGTAGTGTAGCGGCCAATCATCCCAGCCTCTCGAGCTGGGGACTGGGGTTCAAATCCCCACGGGAGCATCCATTTCACGGTTCAAGCCTGGTTGGGAGCGAACCCTCTGAGCTCGGTGCCGGATTTGAACTACCCGACCTCCCCATGGAAAACGCGTCCGGGGGTCGACTTTGGATCATATGCATGCCGCCGTCTCACCCGTGCGGCCGTTCAGGGAGGGCGATCCAGACGGCGCCGGCCTGCGGGTTCCTGAACCGCGCCGCTAGTCGGACAAAACCCCCCCTCTCATCGAATATTTATTACCGTGTGTAGGAAACCATTATCAGGCTACCGCCGCTAGATATGAAATTGGTCTACCCTCCCGGGGGTGTACCAGTCGAAGGTGAACGGGGCGTGCTGCGAGGGCTGTCGTCGGGGCGTCGACGGGGCTAACCAACGGACAAGGGCACCCTAGGGCCGGAGTCGGGCGCACCAACGGGGAAATGGGAAGCACAATCGGGGGAGAAAGATGTCGGATGAGAAACAGGGAAAATCGAAGCCCAGTGTATGGGTCCGGCTCCTAGTAGCCGGAATAGCTGTTGGTCTGGTTGTTAGTGGGCTCTACTGGCTGACCGTGGAAGGGCCCGTGGAAGATCCAGGAGACGTGCCGCTGGAAGTGACCCTAGGCGCCTCGAAGACTCTCTTGACTGCTCCAGTTTGGGTGGCAGAGAGCAAAGGATATTTCGACGAGGCGGGTCTCGACGTAACGATCATTGAATTTGATTCTGGAAAAGCTTCCTTCGAATCGATGCTGACCAACCAAGATATTGACATCAGTACGGTTGCCCAGACCCCCGTTGTGTTTCAGAGCCTTGGCGGAAGTGATTTTGCCATTATTGCCGCTATGGTAGGTGCAGACAACGAGGTCAAAGTTCTTGCCCGACAGGACAGCGGGATCGCAAGCCCTTCGGACTTGAGAGGCAAGAAAGTGGGCTTAACCATGGGCTCGACCGGGCAGTTCTTCTTAGACCTCTTCCTAACTCATAATGGCGTCTCCTATTCTGAGGTTGAGAGCATTGGCCTGGGACCATCGGAGCTTCCTCAGGCTTTGGCAGATGGGCGTGTTGATGCGATATGTACGTGGGAACCGCATATCATAAACGCCAAGGAGTTGCTCGGCCAGGAGGCCCTCATTCTGCCCAGTCAAGGTCTCTACCGAGAGGACTTCTACTTCGTTGCAACCAGGGATATTGTCCAGAACAATCCGGTAGCCCTACAGAGGTTCTTGAGAGCAATCGAAATGGCAGAAGAATTCATCAAAGAGAGCGAAGAGGAGGCAATGGAAATCGTTTCCATACGGCTAGGCGTGGATGTGGATTTCATGGCGTTAATCTGGAGTGACTACGACTTTCGACTACTACTGGATCAATCCATCCTCGTATCTCTGGAAGATGAAGCCCGATGGGCAATAAGAAGCAATCTGACAGACCAAACCGAAGTTCCAAACTACCTCGATTTCGTGTACTTGGACGCCCTGTTGGAGGTGAAGCCAGAAGCAGTAACGATAATCCGTTAGCTGCAGAAGAATCAAAGGGGAAAGCGGATGAAAGTCAGAACCAGTCTACTCCTTCTATCCACAGTCTTTGTCATCCTAGTCATAGTGCTCGGCTATGTGGTGTTTCGTACCTCTGACCTGATAATCGCAGAAGTCGAAGACAGCGAATCTGCCACGCAAATCATCAAGGAAGTGTCTGAATTGAGTGTTCTTACCTTTGAGTACACATCACACCACGAGGAAAGGATGGAGCAACAGTGGTTCCTCAAATATGATTCGCTAGGCAGACTGCTAGAAGGGTTGAGATCAGAAGAGGCAGATCCTGAACACCTTGCTAAACTGGAAAAAATGACCTCAGATTATGAATCGATCGGCGATGTTTTCGTACTGTTGCAGGTCAACTATGACGAGAGGGTGAGGCTGATTGAAGATAATGCAACTCAGGCAGAAATCGATCTCTCGCTTGCCTCAGAAGACCGGCTGTCAGCTCAGCTATTGCTAAGATCCCAACGGCTGACGACAGAGGCCTTTGAATTCTCTGCCATCCATCGCCAGACAATGGTCGAGGCTCAGGGGATAGCCAATTGGATTACTCTACTGTCCATAGCTGGATTTGCAGTCTTGGCATTCAGCATTTCACTCCTTACCGCCAGAGCCATTGTACGACCACTAGACAAACTCGCTCGAAGCGCAAAGACAATTGGGGAAGGGGATCTCAGACATAGAGCTGACGTCAAAACGAAGAATGAAATCGGCATTCTGGCGCAGTCTTTCAATCAAATGACAGAACGCCTCGTTGAGGACATCACGGAACGCGAACTAGCGGAGGTGGCGCTCGCACTGCACACGAAGGAACTGGAGCGTTCTAACGCCGAATTGGCGCGATTCGCGCATGTGGCATCCCACGACCTGCAGGAACCACTACGAACGGTGACGAGCTACGTACAGCTCCTCGAGCGGCGATACCAGGGCCAACTCGATGCCGACGCCGACGAGTTCATCAACTACGCCGTGAAGGGCGCGGCTCGAATGCAGCAGCTGATCGTGGACTTATTGGCCTTTTCTCGCCTGGACAGCCGCGCCAAGGAGTTCTCCAGGGTCGACTGCAACGATCCGCTTGGCCAAGCGCTCTCCAACCTCAAGGCCGCGATTCGGGAGGCCGGTGCTGCGGTCACCCACGACCCGCTCCCGACCGTCGTGGGCGACCCCTCCCAGCTCGCCTCGCTCTTCCAGAACCTGATCGGTAACGCTATCAAGTTCCGCGGGGAGGAGCCGCCGCGGATCCACGTCTCCGCCGAGTCGAGCAGCAAGGAGTGGACGTTCTCCGTCCGCGACAACGGCATCGGCATCGATCCGAAGTATGGCGAACGTATCTTCATCATCTTCCAGCGACTGCACCGGACCGACGAATACCCGGGCACGGGCGTCGGCCTGGCCCTGTGCAAGAAGATCGTGGAGCGCCACGGCGGACGGATCTGGGTGGAGTCGCGGCCCGGCGAGGGTTCGACATTCCACTTCACGATTCCGATGGGAGGCAGTCAGAGATGACAGAGATGATTTTCAACTCCGCAGAGCCGGAAATCATCGAGATCCTGCTCGTCGAGGACTCCCCAGGGGACGCCCGCCTGACCACGGAGGCGTTCAAGGAAGCCAAGGTCCGCAACCATATCGACGTCGTCCCCGACGGGGAAGAGGCGATGGCCTACCTGCGCCAGGAGGGCAAGTACGCCGGCGTCGAGGCGCCTGACCTGGTCCTCCTCGACCTTAACATGCCGAAGAAGAACGGCCTCGAGGTCCTTCGCGAGATCAAGGCCGACCCTTCGTTGATGCGCATTCCCGTCGTCATCCTCACCGTCTCGAGGGCTGAGCAGGACATCGTACGCACCTACGACCTCCACGCCAACTGTTACGTCCCCAAGCCCGTCGACTTCAAGAGCTTCTTGGAAGTGGTGAAGAGCATCGAGGGGTTTTGGCTCACGGTCGTCCGCCTCCCCCCCCGGTGAGAGGGGGAGCGCACTGTGCCTCTTACAGGAGCACAGGCCCCGAGCCGGTCCCGAGTTATCGTGAGAAACGTGTGTGGGAGGTAACTCCGTGTCGCCGGCGGGTCGGGCCGTAACGGCAGGGGGCGGCTCGCCCATCGACCCCGCAGCCTCAGGCGGGCCGCCAGACGGGGACGGCGCGGCTTCGCAGGAGGACTGGGGCGTCGCCTTCTGGCGCGCGGCCCTGAACCGGATTCCCCATTAAACCGCCACATTGGCGGCCGGCTACGGCGTCATCGTGCTCCTTGGCTGGACTGCCGGCTCCATCGAGCTCCAGAGCGTTTTGCCCGGGTTTCCCTCCATGAAACCGTTCACCACAATCGGCTTGATCGGGTGCGGTCTCACTCATCGGGCTCCTCTCGTTGGTCGAGCATTGCACCGGAGTTGACGTGGGGATCGACCAACTCCTGTTTCCGGATTCCCTCTCCGACCTCGATCCGTATCCGGGGCGTATGTCGGCCCTTACCGCCGTGAATTTCCTACTCCTGGGGCCCGCTTTTCTCGTGCGGGGACTTTGGGGTCGTCACTTCTACGCACCATTCATCGTCGTGGCCATTGTCTCGCTCATTTCGTTCCTCGGATTCGTCTACGGGTCGGTTCGGACAGGACGGGAATTGAACTCATACCCGTCTGCATCCCCACGTAAGCGGTTCAACCTCGTGTCCGGGCCATGCAGGAGCTCCAAGGACGGAGAGACGATGGTGGGCGGATCCCCAAATGGCCGGCCTGCGAGGAGCCCTTGAGACTCCAAGAAGCGACCCATCTCTGGCTTCATAGGTTCACGCCTGGTTGGGAGTGAACCCGCCCAGAGGCGAACATAGACGTTGACATGCTAGATTCTCTCGCAAGGGGAGACTGGTGGGGCAAGAAACAGATTTGCGGTGCTGGGGTTCCCCCAAGACCATTCTTCCGCTCGGACCGCTGATCTGAATTCGACGGGTTTAGGCAGACTAACCTAGGGCCCCTGAGAACCCTGCTGCGAGGGTGAGCGCGGTCGCAAAGAGTATCGCCGGACCCCTAACTTGTTCTGCGCCCTCTTGAAAACCCAAGGTGAGGGTGATCACGACTTCCAAAAGTAAACACACGATCCCGCGCCAGAAGTAGGAATGCGCTTTCTAGAATCCTGTCCGTTGGAGAAACTCAAACAGAGCCATGTTACGGTGAGTTTCCCAGGCGCCTAGGAGCGTGCATGCGACGGCGATCGCAAACGGATTTTCCGCGCGAGTTCTAGCAGGACTTTGCGTCGAAGACGGACCGCTCGTACGCCCGCCGTACTCATCATTACGGACTTGAGTTCAGCGAATCGTCGGATAACTCCTCCAGGATTCACGAGCAGGACGCCAACCTTGATATGAGGAAGCAGTGACCCCCGCACCGTGCCGATACTGAGGCGCAAGGCAGGCTCGGCGGTGCCACCTGCGGAGCCCACGCCCGTTGATCGCTGGTTGAACCTCGCTCGTTGGAGCGCCCTCGGGGCCGCCCTGCTCATGGGGGCCTTTTCGCTCATCCCACCTGCGCTTGATGCGGGAGCAGCGAACGAGGGTGCGGACATCAACGTCACGACTGAATTCTATACCGTAGTCGACGATGGCGGCGGGTACATCACCTGGGACTTCTCACCGGCGGCATCCGCCAAGCTGCGCAGGTGGGTCGATACCGACGAGAACGGGCAGGTCGACCAACCTGAGATGCTCGCCTTCGAATCAAACATCGACGCCCGTCTGGAGCACGGCGTCCTAGTGTTGCGTAACTTCGAGATCGCTGCCGTCAGGGTCGTCGAACAGCGCGGTTTCATAGGCGAGGACGTGAACTCGACCGCACCCGTCCACCTCAAGGTGATCATGAATGGGCGATGGGCCCGGCACGACCAAGACATACCATTGGTCAGTGGGGGTACTGTCCTTGTTGTATACCCAGATCTCGCGCCTGCCGAGCGCGTTCGCGAGCGGACGATAATCGTGGCCGCTGGTGTTTCCTCCTTTGGGGGCCTCTCGTTCGAGACCCGCACGCCACGCGTCCCTGGCGGATCGCTTGTCGTCCACGAAGAGAGCTATTCGGGCGCTGAGTTGAACTCCGCGGTCGGGACGCCGGATGTGCGCTTCGAGCGCTTCTCCGTACTCAACTCGACGCCTGTTCTCCTCGTGCCTCTCCTCCTGGCCTACCTCTTGGGTGTCCGCCAGCCCAGGCTCGAGCAGGAGGCGTCGCGCCGGCCCCGATTCGTGCCATTTCACAAGCTACTCTCTGCCGGCTTCTTGCTTCTCGTCGTCCTATACTTTGCCGGGATCCCCGGCGTCGCATTGTGGATCGGGGGGGTGTCTTTCGCCGCCGGCGGCCTGTGGTCTGCCTATCGCATCTACCCTTCTGAAGGTTCGCATGCGGACGGGCCAGCGCGACGAACACCCGATGGCGGGCGGTCTGCAAGGAGCCTGCCGGACTCTTCACCCGGCGGGGCTACAGCGGACGCCGCCTTGGCCCTGCTGGGTGATGCACACCGGCCGGTTGGCCGCCCTGCAAGTCGAGGCGAATGGATGTCCGTCCCGGAAGGCAAAGAGAATCAGGCTGATCAGGGCGCCGCGATCCCGGCATCTCCTGAAGGCGCGCCCGCGTCGGGGGCTACGCAACGATCCGCGGGCTCCCATCCCTTGCGGGACAAGGAGACTCCTGCCCCGCCGGTCCGCTCACGGCAGCCCGCCGTTCGGCAATCCCATCCCAAGGCGGAAGCGCCTGCCACCCAGCAAGAAGGCGATCTGTCCGAGACTGGGATGTCACGGAGCCTCGTGCGCTGTCCACGATGCAAGCACCAGTTCGAAGCTGTCGGTCTAAGGCCGATCCAGGTGTCCTGCCCGCACTGCGGGCGGAGCGGCCTCCTCCGGTAGCCGGCCTCTCTTGGTTCAGCGATTCCCACAAGGTGTTGACGACCATCGCGGGTATACGGCGTAGCTCCAGTGACCATCGCGCCTGTGCGGTGGTCGGTTCGCTCCCGGCCCCCTCCCCGTTTCCTCCGCATGCAAGGGATCAGGATCGCGCGGACCATCTACGCCATTCCATCGAAGCGCCTCGTCGCCTTTTCGCGTACGGCCAAGAGGGGCCCGTTCTGGCGCGCTGCGCAGGAAGTCACGGCGATGCTGGGGCCGCATCCTATAAGAACCACCCAGCAGGATAGCACATCCTGCCGGAAGGGATGCGGTGGGAGCCAATGGGATGCCGCTCTAGCGAGAGCCAAGGAACTGGCGGTTCATCCGAAGTCCCGGGACGAATCTTCTCATTCTCAGGAATTGCCCCTGGCAGCGCGCGGTTCATGTACGGAGCCCCTGCACCCACAAGGCATAGCGGGTGCTACCTGTGGGCGAAATCCTGGATCGGATAACCTCCCGGTTTCGCAACGGCTCGGCCACGAGCGGTTTGGGCCTTCGCGCGGCCCTCGAAAGGGCTAGCCCATACGAGAGCTTGAACCGCCCCCCCCAGGAGCCCGCCAACGGTGGCCTAATGAACGGCGGTTCTCCACGGATGCCGAGTGCCATTGGCACCGTCAACGGCCAGAGGTTTGAAGGGGAAGGTCCCCACGCGGGTCCTGTCAACGGAGCGCGCGCTAACGGCGGTCGGATCAACGGGGGACAGACAAACGAAGGACGTATCAATGGCGGTCGGATCAACGGGGGACAGACAAACGGAGGACGTATCAATGGCGGTCGGATCAACGGGGGACAGACAAACGGAGGACGTACCAATGGCGGTCGGATCAATGGGGGACAGACAAACGGAGGACGTATCAATGGAGGTCACGTCAATGGGGGAGGGCCATTTCCTCCGAATGCCACGTTCGCTGCGCGCCGGAGGCGGTCCTCTCGTCGGACCGCGCTCCTAGTGGCATTATCGCTGCTTGGGGTAGCACTATTCGTACCCGCCCTGAGCCTTATGATGCTACAAAATCCCCCCGTTGTTGTTGATGGCAACTTTGCGGACTGGCAGGGGATTCCCACGTATCTGGACTCGCCCTCCGACCAAATGTCAAACGGAAACGTCAACCTTGTCGCCTTTTCGGCCATTCACGACGAGGAAACTCTCTACTTCTACGTCCAAGTTGCTCGTGGATCCGCCTTCTTTTCCACTCCGGAGGACCAGCCCGCCGCCGAATCGTTTCGGTTGCTCATTGACGCGGATCGCTCTCGCCAAACTGGCTACCCCGCTTTCGGTCTCGGCATCGACTATATGGTGGAACTTGCGGGTGAGGGGAGGATTATCCGTACTTCAATCCTCAAGGCGTTCCCGAGGACGGCCGACGACCCAGCGGACCCCTCGCTATTCTCGCGCGTGCTCGCTGCCCGCGCTGCCCATGATGGGAATCAACTGGAAGGCTCCTTCCCGCTCTCAGCCCTAGGCGGCGCGTCACGTGCACCGCATCCTCTCCTGATGGCGCTTGCGCAGGACTCGCGCGGAAACGAGGACGTCGGCGATGCCGTGTTTTCGACGTTGCCGGGCGCACTTGTTGTTGAGCAAACCGTGGGGGCTCCTGAAATACTGCCCATGCACCAGGACGAACGCCTTCTCACTTTCGGTGTCCGGGCTCTGCACACCGACCTCAGCCTCGAATCGGTCAGCTTCTACATCGACGGGGAAGGCGGCGGTCTAAACCTCTCTCTGGTGAAGGTGTTGGGGCAAGACCTTGCCGTGAACGGTACGGCGCTTGCAGGGGAGATGCTACACCTTGACCTCACGACGTTCGAGTCGCCCGTGTTTCTAGCTGATGATCCTGCGCAAACACTCGAAGTCTGGGGGCGCGCGTTTGGAACGGAAGGAACCACTTCCCTCCGGCTTGTCCTCGCAGGCAGCCAGGATCTCGTTGTCGGAGCGCCGCCCGAGGGCTTCTCAGGTCACGGGTCCGTCCTTCCGCCGTTGAAGTTCGAACGGTCCTATGTTGGCATGTATCCACCATCCGTCCGTATTGACGGGGCATTTAGCGACTGGGGCCGTCTCGCCCCGCTCGACCCCGACCCCGTGCGCGACGTTGTCCGGGAGGTTGGCCCTCCCACGCCCAACGGGGACAACGAGCAGGGCGGCTTTCACTCGAGTCTCGACATCCGGTTTTCGAAGGCATATGCCGATACCAGCGAGAGCCTGGCCTCCTTCTACCTCGAGGTCGAGGGCTCGATCATGGGATCAGAGACCCTCCCGTTTCCGGTCGCGGCCGCACGGGGCAGTGTGCCATCAACAGGTGGGGGGGGCGGGGGAATCGAAACCTCAGAACCGCGGAGGAGCGACATTGCCACGATCTTCGTGGATACCGATGGCTCTGAACTAACAGGCTGGCAACACTTCCCGGGAGCTGGCGTAGACGCCGTCATCCGCGTGCGGGGTGTTGGTGGCGGGTACGGTCGCGCTCCCAATACCGAATCAACGTCCTTTGGCCTTTGGAACGGGACGGCCAGCACTTTCGACGAGCGGCCGCTCGTGTTCCCGGTCGGTTACGGGTCCTCCAAGCTGGAGACGCAGATTCCGATGGCAGACCTATGCGATGGCCCATGCGGGCCCCTCCAATACGTTTTCCGCTTGGAGGCTCCCAAGGGCGCATTCGACGAAACGACGTCCCACGCTTCGTCAACCCGCTCTGGCGGCGAAAGACTCCTGTTCTTCGAGTTCGGAGCGGGGCTGCGCAACACGTACCAAGGCGACACCAACGTCCCCGTGCTTTCGTTCACCCTCTCATCGCCTTCCACCAACAACCTGACGGCCCTTGTTGTCGAAATCCGCGTCCTTCTGGAAGGTCCTCTCTGGGGTGACCTTGCGGCCGTTGCCGTCTACCGAGATGTTGGCCATCGGGGGCTCGTGGATCCAGAGGACCTGGCCGCCGGTCCTTTGGGACGGACGATCCCCATTGGGGCAGAGGAGGCCGTTGTAGAACTGAGCCCGCCCTTTGAGCTCGATCCCGGCGAAGCGCTCAAGGGTCTCATCACCGTCGACATATCACGAAACGCCACGGTTCCTGGTACCCTTCGGGCCTCCGTTGTGGAGATTGACGGTGTGCGATCCCTCGGGGTAGTCGACGTGGTCTACTCCGCCGATTCGTCTCCGTGGTCGCTTCGGATCCTGTCCTATTCTCCAGGTAGCCGCGGCCAGAATGACGTGGTCATCAACGAATTGAACTTCGTGGGGAGTTGGGTCGAGGTTTACCATACCTTGGGGACGGCAGTCAACCTGTCAAGCCCCTCGCAAATGGGACTCGAGATCTGGCGGACGAACCCGCCGGAAAACAAGTACTTTGTCGACCAAATCGTCCTTGCAGGCACAACCAACCCAGACGGCTATGCTACCTTCAACCTGAGTCTTGTCTATTCCAACTCGGGCAAGACGTACTACGTTAGCCTCTGGTGCAGTAACTGCTCGGCCGGCGAAACCGCCCAAGGCAACAACACGACGTACGTCGATTCCGTCCAGATTCCAATGTCGACCTCATTCGGCGCGTGGGGCCGCTACCCCAACGGGAACGGCGCCTTCAGGAACACGACGAACAACACGAAGGACGCCGAGAATCAGATCCCTGGAATCACTGACCTAGCGATCCCTCTGGCAGCAACGTTGTTCTTGGTGGCCGTGAATCGAAGAGCAGGAACAGGGCGTGTTGATGGTCGACCGGCGCTGTCCAAGAACGCTCTAATCGACTCATAATCCTCGCGACCACCGGATAGCCTCGGCGAGTATGAGAACTCAAGGGGGAGGACGGGTGGAGCCAAAAGGGACGCTCGTTATCCCCCTTCTCCCGTGTAGAGCTCGACCAGGTGCCTCAACAACTCATTCGCGACGGGCTTCCTTTCCACGATGCGGACGAGGTTAGGGAACCGGCGCAACACATCTGGAGGGTCATCCATTCCTGTGACAACAAGGACCGGCACAGACGAGGCATTTGCGCTCATCCACTCGAGGACGCGCAAGCCTGGAATATCCGGCAAGTTTAGGTCGAGAACGACAAGAGCGACTTCACCGAGCCGCAATTCCTGGATCGCGACCGCTCCGCCGGGGGCCAACGTGACGTGCGCCCCAAAGGACTCGAGGGCAACACCAAACGCTTGGAGGACTGCAGGCTCATCGTCTACAACCAGAATCCGTTTCGGCGTCACGACCCCAATCAACCTCCCGCAGGCCTTCCAGGTGCCCTGGCTATGTGGGGACTAGCTTGATCTCCGGTGGACGTGTTTTGCCCCCCAGGCGTAGGCACGTGGTTTTCTCAGATTCCCGGGAGTCTACCAAGGTTGTCTCGCTCGGTTTCTCGGTTGTCCGTACGCAGGAGCTTCGACCCGCCTGAAAGGACGAGCCGCAGGTGCGGTCCCGGCTCCCATCGTCCTTCTTCGTTGGAGAAAATCGTACGGTAGGATCTCCCGAATTCGAGGTCTTCAACCACAAGCGAGCGCGCGATCTCCTTGGGGGGCCCTATCTCGCCGCCGAGGTCATCACGACGTTCGACGATCTGAATCCACGTGCGGTCCTTGTCGTATCGAACACCCGATATGAGAAAGTCCGCCCATTTCTCCATGCGAACAGGCCCCTTCCCGCACGACGAGGAGGGCCAACTCCTGTTATTGAAGCAACCCGTTCAAAACCGTCCGAAAGCACCATAAATATGGGGCTGGCGCCTCGTCGGCAAGCCGGTACCACCTGATCAACCCCCGTCTACGGCCGCGCGTCAAAGGCCCCTACCTCGCCTCAACGAATAGGCGCAGGAAAAGCCACCAGATCCGAGGCGTTCGCTTACATTGGCGCTTGCTGACGGATTGGCCGAGTCCGCCGTTGAGAACAGGGCCCCGATGACGTTCGAACGGGCGATCCCCCGAACCCCATTGCTCATCCCCCCCGCTTTGGAATGGCTACTGAACGTCCACCCGTCCCTTTCCGGGAACGTGTCCTTGGAGATGGACACGTTATTCGCGGTGACCCGCGACCACCGGGACGATGTCGACGTGACGTTCAGACGGCGACGGCCGGGACGCGAAGCGCTTGGGCCGACGTCGATGGCGACGTCATCCAGGCTTGGATTGCCCATCCCGCCCGCCTGCGGTCTGGCGCATCACAGAATCGATCGTTTCCTGGAGCTCGTCGATCGCGAAGGGCTTTTCGATATAGGCTACCGCCCCCGCGCCAAGGGCCTCTTCCCCGATGGTCAGATCCGCGGAGACGACGACGATCGTCGCCCCAGGATCGAACTCCAAGATCTCCCGGGTCGCCTCTATGCCGTGCTTGAACGGCATACGGTGGTCCATCAGGACCACGTCGGGCGGCGGGTTCAACAGTTGATATCTAAGTACCGCCTCCTCCCCATTGAGTGCCTTGTCGATGATCTCGTGGCCAAGGAAGGAGAGGAGCGCGTCGTAGAGTTGAAGAAGGTAAATCTCATCGTCAACGATGAAGAGGCCTTCCAAACGCATGAGCCTCCTGAACCGGACTAAGCGAACGGCTCGCCGCGAACGGCTCCCGCCTCGAGGGCCGCGCCAGCTGGCGTGAACCCGCCGTCGGGTTCTCTTCTATCTGTCCGAGGAATCCGAAACTCGAAGATCGTGCCGATCCCCGACTCTTCGGGTACCGCTACCAACCGCCAACCTTGGGCCTCCGCGATCGCGGAGGCGAGTGCGAGCCTCACGCCCTGCCGCCAGACGAGCCTCGCCGCTGTGAAATCGCTCGGAGTTTGCGTCAGCGCCTGGACGTCGTGACGGCCGGGCGTCTGCTTGG
Source organism: uncultured Thermoplasmata archaeon (assembly GCA_965541515.1). Taxonomy (GTDB): domain Archaea; phylum Thermoplasmatota; class DTKX01; order DTKX01; family DATEUP01; genus DATEUP01. The sequence continues at coordinate 7,335 of CBEUCC010000032.1, read as the reverse complement.
ACCCGCGGATAGTGATCGCGATGATTGCTCCTTCGTCATGGGATGAACGGCTTGAAACGAGCAATTCCACATGTGGCTCTTCGGGCGATATCCCTGAGATAGCTTCCTCCAACACCTTTGCCACGGATAGGACCGCCAAATCATTGGTGCTCACCATGGCGTTGGCAAGATCGGGGGGAATATCGGCTCGAATGTAAGCCCGTGTGGACGGACCGATCCGATCCAACGCCTCCGCCACGACCCTGCCGATCCGGGTTGGCCCGGCTGGCCATTCTTGATTTTCCGCGACGGCTATCATCTTCACGTCCTTGATGAGGCGGGTGGAGCGCTCCGCCGCCTCCTCGGTAGAGACCGCGAGCTTGGCAAGTCGATCGTCCTTGCCGGCCGTTAGCTTACTCGCGACTCCTGACAGGGAGAGGACGATCTGCATCGAATTTGACAAGTCGTGCGTAACGGCGTCCATTAGGAACCCCGAGACGTTCCGGAATCTCTCCGCTTCGCGACGAACCTCCACGAATTCGGTGATGTCGTCAACGACGGCGAGCACACCCTCGAACTTGCCCTCGTTCATGAACGGGATGGCGCTCACGACAGTCTCAGCGGCCGAGCCGTCGGGCCTATGAATCCGAAGCTCGTATGTCGAACCTTCGCCCACGAGCCGGCGTTTGTGCGCCCGATCAACCTTCTCGCGATCGTCCGGCCATATGACACTCGAGACGTCACGGTCCAGGAGATCTCGTCGCGAGACACCGCAGATCCGAGCGAATTCTCGGTTGACGAACTCAAATCGAAAGAGTTCGTTGAGAAACGCAATACCGGCCGGGATATCGTCCAAGACAGCAGTGCTCGCCTTCGTAAGGTCGTACTGCCGAATGCCCGCCCGATACCATAGGTAGGCCATGGCCGCCGAGTATCCGGCGATCGCCACGACGTTCACCACCACCCTCTCTACAACGCTCGCGTCCTCAGGGACAAACATGTTGACGACTGACAACGCCGTGGTGAATACGAGAAGAAGGCCAACAGAGGTGAGAATGACGCGACGACGAAGACGCGTCAGGGCGACTAGTGAAACGTGCTTTGGCCGAGGCCCTAGCGCAACCATCGGCACCCCACCGCGCGTCTTGGTTATAAAGTCAGATTGCCGAAGCCGTCAGGACCTCAGAACGTTAAGCGGCATTCGTAGGCACCCTCCGAACAGAACTCAGGCGAAAGGCAACGCACGCGACGGGGGCATTGTCGAGGCCGCTGCCGCGGCCAGCCGCGATCCTGAACTGAAACCTGCTGGCTAGCGAGGAATTGTGTGCGGGCGTGGGATACATCGAGGCGGCCGGCACTCTATCCGCATGAGGTCTAGACGTCGCCGATCGGCGCGTTCCTGAAGGGCTCCGATGGTCGAACCGGACCGCCCTTCACATGGAATATTTATGGCCGTTCTTGGGAAGGCCATTATCAGAGTACCGAGCCGGATTCGACATTGGTCTGCCCTTCCCCGAACTTGTGCCGTACCATAGAGCCGGGCCCGCTCGACGTCGTGGCTCCCATCTACTCCTCTCCCTCAGCCAGAAGGGACTTGAACTCGTCGAATGCCTCCGCCAGGTTGGCCGCGAATTGCGGGTCAAGGCCTTCTGGTCGTGCGCCTTGAACTCGTCGCTCAGTTCCCGTACAGTCTTCCCCGCGAACATGCTAGGAACGCCCCGCGAGATCTTGAAGGCAGCTTCCACGATCTGCCGGGCCGTTTCGCGTGGCAAGGACGATGGCACCAACCATTTGCCGGAAACGTTGTCAACGTAGAGCGCCCGACGTCGCAGGGAACACACAAGAGCCAGTCCATCAAGCGGTTATCCGAAGTGCTAATGCGCCTCTAACGAGGCCAAGAAGGGGGCTTACGCGCATGTGACCCGCCGGCTGTACGAAGCCCCTCTCAATTGCCGAGCGGTCCGTGTGGGTATCCAACCTCTGGTTTATGGACTTGGCAAATGAACGGAGCGGATCGTACGGGGGTTTTGAACCCATTCCGGTCTGCACCCCCACGGGAGCACTCCCGCTCCCCGAGCCCCTACTCCACCGAGAGCCCCTCCCACCGACCATGCTCCCGGGGCGTGAGCCGCTCACCCATCTCCCCTTCTGCCTCCCAGCGCTCCTTCATGAGCTTGAGGGACTTGCCCCAGACGATCCGTGGGACCTGGGTCGACTGCTCCCTGTACCAGTCGATCGCCTCGCGCGACGCCCACAAGCCTTATGAACAAGCGAGAGCGCTGGAAGGGGCTCGGTCGATGTTCTTGTGGGGATCCATTGGAATTTCCGGTGAAAAGCAGCGGCGCGTGGCAGCAACAGCAGTCTTACTCACCTTCCTCCTGGTCGGCGCGACAGGCTTGCAGGGGGCCTCGGCCTCGGAGGGCGGCGCGCCCGTGCCACTGGCCGCCGAGATGGAGATCTTCTATGAGGGTTTCGAGAGCTCTGGGATTCCGGCGCCGTGGACGGTCGGTGACGGGAACCTCTCCTATGGGGAGGACACCTGGGGGATCTCGGGAACTAGGGCCGATGTCGGCAATGGCTCGGCGTGGGTCGCGACCTCGGGGTCCCACACCGACTACACTGTCGTGATCGATGAGGACTTCGAGACGGGAGCCCTCTCATCCGCTTGGACCGTTGAGGACACCAACGGCGCCGACGGCTATGATTACTGGGGCATATCCACGGCCCGGGGAAACGGGAGCAGCAACTACAGCGTCTGGTGCGCGCAGGTGGGAACGCACTCGCAGTACGGCCAGCCGAATGCTGGCTTGGGTTTCCACGACGACTACATGGATGCGTACATCTACCAAGATGTTGTCCTCACGGGACTTACTAATATCGTCTTCGAGTTCGCCTACTGGTACAATACGGAGAACAGATACGACTACTTCCGCCCCTCGTACTACGATGGCAGTTGGGTACAGCTCCAGAACCAGGACGGCAGCAGCGGCGGCTGGCAGACCGGCACGGAGACGATCCCGAGCACGGCCACGCGTGTGGGATTCTGGTACCACTCCGACGTGAGTGTCCAGCGGGAGGGCGCCTATGTCGACGATATCACACTCATCGCCACAATCACCAGGGACAACACGCAAACGTTGCTCTACGACAACGGGATGGACTCGAACCTGAGCCGGCCGGTCGACGCCAGCGCCTTCGAGACAGCCCGCCTTGAGTACTCCTACTGGCTCGAATCGCAGACAGGCCAGGACTTCCTCGAGGTTCTCTACTTCGACACGAACTGGACGACAGTGGCCACCTACGACGCCTCCAGCGGCGGGTGGACCACGGCTGCTTTCAGCCTCCCCGTCACGGCCACCGCGATCCGGTTTCGGTTCACCTCAGACGACGCGGGCCGGTTGGAGGGTGCTTACATCGACGAGGTCCGGGTGATCGGCTCGGTCTCGCCGCCGTCTTGCTCGGCCATCGTGTCCGCCGACACAGGGATAGAGCGCGATACCGTGTTCTACTTCGACGGAAGTGCGGTTGGTGGCTACGGGGTCTTCACTTACTTGTGGACGTTCGGGGACGGGACGAACTCGACCCAGCTTGTCCCCAGCCATACCTACCAGGATGTGGGAACCTACACGGCGCGGCTCGTGGTAACCGACGGCCTCGGCCAGACCTGCATCGTGGACGTCCCTGGAGTCACCATCGACTACGACCTGTCTGAGATCCACGTCAGCCCCGTGGCTTCGGAAATGATGGAGGGCACTTCGCGGGAGTTCAATGCCGAGACCCGCTACGGGCACGCCCTGGATTTCAATTGGTCCATCAACCCTGCCAACTGCGGTCAGCTTTTGGGGAGCCCCGGCCCGCGCGCGACGTTCGACGCAGGCGAAGATGAGGGTGACAATACGTGCACGATCATCGCAAGCTATGGCTCTGGGAGCGGCAGCGTCGGTGTTTCGATCACCCATGACCTGAGGCTGGTGGTCGTCGACCCGGCCTCGGCGACGGTCTTCGTGTCATACCGAGTACCTCTTTCGGCCACCGACAGATTTGACCACCCTTACTTCGTCGAATGGTGGACGACATGCGGACGCGTGCTGCCCGATCAAGGTGAAACGGCGGTCTTCACGGCAATAACTTCAGCGGGCTCCACGTGTGTCGTCACGGCCGAGCGTGGCAGCGCACGCACGACGGTTCCGATCCAAGTACAGCAGGACCCTTCCAACATGGCTATCACGCCTTCCGAAGCGCACGTCGTCGAAGGTGCGGGAGTGTCGTTCGAGGCCGAAGACAGCTTTGGAAAGCCGATGCCCGTGGACTGGACGGTGACGCCCGACACGTGCGGCGAACTCACGATCGCTCACGGTCCGAGCACGACCCTCCAGACCGGACAGGACACGGGCGGGACGAGCTGCCGCGTGACCGGTGGCACCTCCGGCCACAGCCGGAACGCGACCGTGATTGTCGTGCATGACCTGACCGGCGGCGCCCTCACGCTCAGCGCCGAATCGGTCGTCGGGGGCGACGAGGTCGCGGCTTCGGCCGCCGACAAGTACGGCCACCCGCTGTCGGTCGACTGGATGATCTCGCCGTCCACGTGCGGCGTGTTCTCGTCGCAGTCCGGGGACACCACGACGTTGGAAGTCGACCTAACGACCGGGGACGTCATTTGCACGCTCACGGCGAGCACGGAAACGTTGACACTCCACACCCTCGTCAGCGTGGAGCTGGGCGCGCCGGCATCCATCGAAGTGACCTTCTCAGGGCCGGCGCCCGAAGGGTCGGAGGCGCGGGCGAGTGCGAAGGTCACCGACGCCGGCGGACACGAACTGGACGCTTCGGGCGTTTCGTGGACGACGACGTGTGCGGGGCTCTCGGTGGCCACGGGGGCCACCACGTCCGTGACCGCGCCCGAGACCGGAGCGGGCTCGACCTGCGCGGTGACGGCCAGCGTGGGCGGTGTGAGCGGAACGGGGGACCTTGAGATCGCCCAAGGGCCGCTCTCGGGCGTCGAGATTCGCCCCTCGACCATCTCGGTCGCCGGCAACGGGCGCGTCGAGCTCTCCGTCGTCGGGTTTGATTCCAGCGGCAACGAGGCCACGCCTTCCGACGTGACCTGGAGAGCTACATGCGGCCACTTCGAGGGCGAGGGCGCGACGGTGACCTTCGTGGCGCCCCCTGACGCCAGCGCCGGGGCGTGCGAGATCACCGCGGAGCTTGGCGGCTCGAGCGTTGGCGTCACGGCCGCGTCGAGTGTGGCCGTGTCGGCCGGGCTGGACTTGATGGTCTTGCTCGGCGTCGCGGCGGCGGCCGCCGCGGGCGTGGCGGCGTTGCTCATGATGCGGCGCAAGAGGCCCGGCGACGACGGGCTCGAGGCACCGGAGGAGACGCCGGAGACGCAAGAGACGCCGCAGGAGCCGCCGGAGAGGCAAGAGGCACCGGAGGAGCCGGGGACGCCCTAGAACTTTCGGACGTCCCGACCTCTGGTCGCCCGCCCCGAATCACGCGCCTTGCGCAGCGGACGAGTATTGAACCCATCCCAGTCCACACCCCCACGGGAGCATCCCTCTTGCGGTTTCATAAACACATCTTTCCGGCCTATTCACAGGCCCGGCGTTTCCGTTTCGCGCGGGACGGCATAGGCAACCTCCGAAGGACCCGGATGATCGCTATGGCCGCCAGGAACGCATAGAAGGCTAGGCCCTCGTCCAACCTCGTCGCGCAGGTCGACGGGCGGACCGTGACCCTCTCCGGGGAGGCCTGCTGCGACGACGGCGTTGGTGAGGTCGCTGCTCGGTGGGCGTTGTCGGGCGAACGAGCAGGAGGCAGGCGTTTGGAATCCGGGCCTCGGATCGAGGTCTTGGTCCAGCATGTAGACCGTGGGGAGGGGGGCACCAGGTTCTCTTCATCTCGAACTAGCCGGGATTGTATCGAGAATCGTCCATATCGGGTGCGGGATCTACGTTTTTCAGTCTTTCGAGGTCAGTTTTCATCGTGTGTTGATGGTTGTTCACCGCGAGGTGAACAACCGAACGTCCCTTTTTGCGCTCGGATGCACGCCCGACCCGACGGCTAGCTGGCCGGAGATCGTGAATCCCATGTATGTCTTCGTAGCTTCCGCGCCCAATGCGTCCCGATGGAATCGGGGAGGGCACAAGCGTATCGGCGACGGGGAGCCGGACGATTCCGAACTGGGCGCCGAACCTGCACTCGGCCCCTACGTGCCCATTTTTGACCCCGCCCACGTGGAGGCGCTTCGCGAATCCGGGCGGCGCCTCTCCCCGCGTCACTGGGCCCTCGTGGTGATCCTGACCCGCACGGGAATGGAGCTCGAGGCGGTCGCCAGGCTGACCTGGCGCGATGTTTACCCGGACAAGGTCTTCTGGAAGCCCTCACGGAGCCAACAGTCCACGTTCTTCCCGTTGGAGGACGAGGAACTCGCCCATGCGATGCAGGTTTTCGTGACGGGGCACCGCAAGTCGTCCGACATGCTGGACCACTGGATCAAGCAGATTCGCGAGGAGGCCAAGATTCCGGAGCTGCTACGGGTGACGGGCATCACCCTCCGGCTCACCCATTGCCTCGACCGGCTCCAGGCAGGCGAACATTCGAAAGCGGTTGCCAAGGAAGTCCGCTTGCCCGTGCCCACGGTCCTAGCCGTGGTGACGGAGATGCGAGCGCGGGGAATGCCGGTCAACGATGACAGCGGGTAGGGTGGGGCCTCGTCCCCAAGGGCCGCCCCCCCAGGGGCCGGCCTTCGATTGCTAGCCTTCGATTGCTAGTCATGACTAGGGATCGAGCGGACGTACGCAAACCCTGCCGGAAACGATTACAGGTGTACGTTGCACGTTTTTGCGCGTTGCACCCATCTTCACGCTACACAAGGCGCGATTTGGATTTGCGAATCCTGATTTCACTACTGCCTTGGTGCCCGGCCAATGATCATGTTAGAATGCCAGTGGAGGCGCTAACGGATTAATACGAGTGCGGCGACTCTGACCTTCTCAGGTCGTGGGCTCGGCGCCAACCGTACCTACTGCCTACGGAGGGAACCCAATGGCTCGGAGGAATAGGATTCTGAAGGCATGCATCTTGATCGTGGCACTCTTCATGCTCACGGTCATCGCGTCAACCGTCTCTGCCGTTACCACGCCCAATGCGGGTGGCGACCGGTCGGTTAACGAGGACGCGTCGACCAGCTATACCGGAACCGAAGGGTCCGGGACAGCCACATCTGAAGGTTGGATCTTCGACGGGAGTATCGTCGACGGGAACCCAGCGTCTTGGACCTTTGCCACCCCAGGCATCTTTGTGGTCAGCTACTGGGCCGACGACGGCGCCGGATCCAACGTATCCGACACCATC
>CBEUCC010000031.1:0-22593 GCA_965541515.1 uncultured Thermoplasmata archaeon | reverse complement strand
GGCCGGGGACCGCCCTGGGACGGGCGCGGCTTCCCGCGCAGCCGCCGCCCTCCGCCGGCCCCGCGCACCCATGGCTGACCGATGACCGCCCCCCCTCAAGAAGGGATCGCCGGCGGGCCCAAGCGTTCTTCTGGGCACGGGCTCGTCCGCGGGCGGGGGGTCCAAGTTGCACCGGCTGGCCGCGCTCTTCTCCGGCGGCAAGGACTCGACGCACGTGGTCCACCTCGCGTGCCAGAGCGGCTTCGAGGTCAAGACGCTCGTCACGGCCCGCCCGCGCCGCGACGACTCTTACATGTTCCACACGCCCAACCTCGACCTCACGCGCCTTGCCGCCGAAGCCATGGGGTTGCCGCTGCTCGAGGTGCCGGTGTCGGGCGAGGCTGAGGTGGAGGTCGCAGAGCTCGAGGCCGGGCTGCGACCGCTTTCCGACGGAGGCGAGGTGGACGGGCTGCTTGCCGGCGCGATCGCGAGCGACTACCAGTGGGCGCGGCTCAACGAAATCGGCCACCGGTTGGGGCTTGCCTGCTACACTCCCCTGTGGCGTGTGGGGGCGGAGGCGGTCTTGCGTGACGAGGTGGCCTCCGGTCTGCGGTTCATGATCGTGGCGGCCCAGACCGAAGGCCTCACCCCCGAGTGGCTCGGCCACAACATCGACCCCCCGATGCTCAACCGACTGCTCGCGACCGCACGCGCCCACCGGTTCGACCCGGCCGGCGAGGGCGGCGAGTTCGAGACCCTCGTGACCGACGGGCCACTCTTCCGAAAGCGGATCCGGATCGAGGCCTACCACGTGGAGGTCGCGGCGAGCTCGTCTCGGCTCAGCGTCGACGAGGCCGTCCTCGTGGAGGGCGCCGGGCCCGTCTGACTCTCCCCCCCCGTCAGTCGAACGTGAACGCAGGCGCCGGGAGCATCGACCGGTACTCCTCGACCTCCGCCTTCACCCGCTTGCCTTGTGCGGCCTTCACGATCAGGCCCGCAAGTTCGTCCATCTCGTCGGGCATCGCGCCCGTCCTGGCAAGCTCGGCCGTCCCGATTCGGCCCACCGCGTCGACAATGATGGAGTTGCGCTCGAGCGTCGCCGAGAGCTCGGCCGTGTCGAGCCTGAACTTGGCCTTGACCTTGTCCTCGTCCAGGAGGATCTGGTGCGACTCGGTGTACCCCAGGTCGCCGAAACGTACGGGCATCCCCGCCTCGTCGAGCGCCTCCGCGAGCCCCTGGGCAAGGTCCACCACGCGGTGCGCGTAGCCTCGGCCGAAGTGCGCCATCTCGGCAAGCGCCACCGCAAGCGCCGCGATCCGGTTCTCGTGCGCGTTGTCCATCGTGCGCCATGTGAGGTTCCCCTTGGCCGCCTCTGCCACCTCGTCGCTGTTGGTGAGGAAGATACCGCCCTGGGGGCCGAAGAAGGACTTGTGGGTGGAGCCGTAGAGCGCTTGCACGCCCTCCGCCAGCGGGCGCTGGAAAATGCCCCCCGCGATCAGCCCCATCACGTGGGATCCGTCGAAGAGCAGCACGGGTTGTTGGCCGGCGTCCTGGCATGCGTCGTGGACGGCGGGCAGGTCATAGGGGAACACGATGTACGACGAGCCAAGCAGGAGCGTGTCGGGTTTGATCTTCTTCAGGAACGCGCTGAGTTTGTTCAGGTCGATGTTCCACCGCTTCTTGTCGAAGGGGAACTCCGCCGCACGCATGCCGAACATCGCGGGCATGTAGGCCTTGTCGTAGCCGGTGTACCCCCCGCCGCTCTGCGGGGTCGACGCGACGAGCCCCCGCTTCGGGGTCGTCGTCAGGAGCGCGAGCATCGCGGCTGCGTGGCCCCCGACCGGCTCGACGAGCGCGTGGCGGGCCCCAAAGACCTCCTGGGCAAGCGAGCGCGCCTCCTCTTCGACCTCCTCCATCCAAACGGTGCCGCCGTAGGCGTTGTGGAAGAAGACGCCGTCCCACTCGCGGTCGAGGCGCAACGAGTAGCGGGAGGCCATGTCGGACGAAAGGGCGCTGCGCGCCGCGGGGGAGAGGAGGTTCTCACTCGCCTGCAGGTTGAGCGCCCGCTCCCGGAACTGCTCGTGGGCTTGGATCGCCAGGCGCACGCGGCGGAGCCGACTGCCTCCCCGGCTTCTCGGGACCGGCGGCCCGGCGTCCCTGCCCGCGCGCGACCGCGCCGTCACCTACGCCCCCTGGGGCCGCTGCTCGTCAGGGGGTCGCCCCGCTACATCCCCCAACCGAACTTCGTGCCAGTCCCTACCTCTGGCAGGAACGGGTCGTCTTCCCACTCTTGGTCGGTCTCTCCGTCCGATGCCCCCTGCGTCTCTACGACCAGGTTCACCAGGGCCGCCACGATTTCCCTGAGTTGCGCCACTTCCGTGCGGAGCTCGTCGAGCTCCCCACGCCCACCCGCTTTGCTCATCGTAGTCATAGTTCTCCCACCCACACGTTGGGACGACGCGAAGAGCGCGGCCATCCCGTCCCGCGGAATCCCGTGAATGATAATTATACCTTGGCCTTGCCATACCACGTCGAAATTTTACGTGATTCACCGCGTTGACAAGACTCGCAATAGAGCGTCCCGCGCAGCCTCCTTGAGATCTCAAGGGTGCGTCGGCATTGCCCGCACCAGGCTTTGACCACACCGAACTCCGGGGCCTTCGTCGAAAGCCGCAGGGTGGGGTCCACCTGCGAAACCTTCGCCCGGATGAGGTCCGATGGCCGGAATTCCGTGGAAAGCTCCTCAACATAGTGCTCGGCGACGTCGGCCACGTGGATCGCCGCGAAGTTGTCCTGTGCAAGTTGACGGTCCACCCCCTCGACCTTGTCGACGAAGACGAGGCTAAGGCCCGTCTTGTTGCTAAAGAGGGACCCGTAGACCACGTCGCCCGGCCGGAGCTTGTTCGGCCGGTGGAGCGGCAAGACGGTCGCGCGCTTCTGCTCGGGGTCGGTGATGAGCTTCCCATAGAGGGCCGAACGGATCCGTCCGTCTGGGTCGACATAGGTCCCTTCGCCGGCCTCGAACATCTCGACGGTACCGATCTCTTCGCCCGGGACTACGACCTTCGACTGAGTCATGAGGGGTGCTTCCAGGCTGCGCGCAACCCCGCGAGGGGGAAATAGTTTGGGGCGCCCCGGGCGTTCACTGCCCCGCTCGCCTGGCCTGCTTGACCCGCAGGCCCTTCATCCGCTCGACCCGGCGGGCAACCAGGGGCTGTGTTCCGATATCGTGCCGCACGTCGTACTCCCCCTCGACGGCCGCCAGGGCGGCCTCGGCCCGCCGCTCGGCCTCATGGAGTCGGTCCGACACACCGACGACCGCGAGCGCCCGCGAGCTCGTGGTTTTGAGGGACTCACCGTCGCGGTCCACGGCGGCGTAGTACAAGCGGGCTCCCGCCCGCGTGACGGCGGGCTCGTCGACGCGTAGGGTCGCGCCCTTCTGCACCTCCGGCGACCCGTACCCCTTGGGGACGACGTACTTGCAGACGGTTGCCTTCGCCTGGAATCGGACGTCTACGTCGGCAAGGGTGCCCTCCGCCATCGCAGTGCACACACGGACATAGTCCGTCTCGAGCAGCGGTAGCACATTCAGCGCCTCGGGGTCCCCGAAACGCGCGTTGAACTCGATCACGCGCGGCCCTTCGACGGTCGCCATGAATTGCCCGTAGAGCGCGCCCACGAACGGAAACCCGTCGGCGCGAAGCGCCTGGACGACCTGCCCCATGATGTGTTGCGCAGCGACGACCTCCTCGGGGGCGAGGAACGGGAGCGAGTGGTCGCCAAGCGAGTACGAGCCCATCCCGCCGGTATTCGGTCCCTTATCGCCCTCGAAGGCCCGCTTGTGGTCCTGCACGAGCGGCATCGGCGCCATGGACTTTCCGTCGCAGAACGCCATGAGCGTAAACTCCTCGCCTTCGATGGCCCGCTCGACGACGACTCGCGGGCCCTGCCGACCGCCGCTGTCGATCACCCGGGCCGCATACGAAGCGGCGGCCTCCCGGTCGCCGACCTTGAAGTCCTTCCCCTCGACCTTCACGCCCTTCCCGCCCGTGAGGCCGACGGGCTTGACCGCTACGGGGTACTCGACCGAGACCAGGTGGTCGCGCGCCTGGGAGGCGTCCGAAAACGCCGCCCACTCGACCGACCCTGCGACCGCGTGACGCCCCATGAGGTCGCGCATGAACGCCTTGCTCGTCTCAATGCGCGCAGCCATCTTCGAGGGGGAGGCCACCTTGACGCCCGCCGCCGCGACTTCGTCCGTGACGCCGGCCGCAAGCGCCGCTTCGGGCCCCACGACGAGCAATTCCGCACCCGTGCCTTCAGCCAGCGACCGTGCGGCGTCCACGTCCGTGACAGGCGCGCGCTTCACCTCGGTCGCAAGCCGCTCGATCCCCGGGTTGCGGTTGGGCATGAGGACGACGAGGTCGGCGCCCCACCGGCGCAGGGCCTCGGCCATCGCGTGCTCGCGGCCGCCGCCACCCACCAACATGACCTTCAGGGCCGCACCCCCTAGCCGCGCCGCAAGCCAGTGCGCAGGCTCTCGAGTTCATCCTGGGCACGCCTCAGGGCAGCGAGGTCCAGGATCGGCACGAGTTCAACGCCCCGGGCAAAGAGCGCGTCCTGGGCCCCTTCGCCGCGGTCGACAAGCACAACGACGGTGAGCACGCGTGCCCCGGCCTCCTCGAGCACACTGATGCCCTCGAGGACCGACCCGCCGGTCGTGGTGACATCCTCGACGAACGTGACGGTCTCCCCCGCGAGCAGTTCTCCCTCGAAGCGCTTCTGCGTGCCGTGCTCCTTCGGTGCCTTGCGCACCATGATGTAGGGTTTGTCAACGGCCAACGAGGCGGCGGCTGCCAGCGGAATACCGGCGAGCTCGACCGCCGCGATGCGGTCGGTGTCGATGTGGGGGGCCATGGCGCTTGCCGCAAGCGCCAGGATGTCCGGGCGGACGATGGCGCGCTTCGCGTCGACGTAGAAGGGGCTCCGCTTTCCCGACGCAAGCTCGAAATCACCCGTCTGGAAAGCTCCGGAGTCGACGACAAGGCGCGCCAGTTGCGCCCGTTCCTCGAGGGTGAACCGGAAGGTCTCGGGCACGTGCTGGCACCCCGGGTGTCGCAGGAGCCCCTACCACGGTTCAGCCTTTAGACCCATGCGGTAGCCCAGCCGGCTGACCCCGCGGTGAAGGGCAAACGTGATGAGCAGGATGAACGCGACAGCCGCCAGCGGGAAGGACGCGGCAAACCACGCGGGGAAGGCGACGAACGCAAGGACCCAGCTGCCGACCACGAAGTCGTACTGGTCGGCAAGGGGCAAACGGTCGCCCCGCTCCTTCCCGATGCGGCGTTTCGCGTACGACTTGACGGCGTCGCCCAGCAGCGCGCCGAGGGCCAGGACGGCCACCACGGCGAAGGACAAGGGGCTCGCGGCCCCCCCCGACGGGTCGAACGTCGGGAGCACCGCCGGGTCGTCGACGACCGCCGCCGCGACGATCTGGAGGGAGCCGACGGCCAGGCCCCCGACGCAGCCGCCGACTAGGCCCCGCCAAGTCTTGCCCGGCCCCAAGAGCGGGCGGCCGTCGCGTGCCTTCCTCCCGAAGTCGAGGGGGAGCCCCCCCCCTGTCAGTTGGGCGGCGGGGTTGGCAAGGTAGGCGGGCAGCATCAGCCAAAGCGCCCCGAAGAGCGTCGCCTCGAGCGTCATGCGTACGACCCCGCCCACGCGACGGGGGGGCGTCAACATAAACCAATCGAGGTGCGCGCTCACCGCCGGCGCCCATGGCGTGCGCGCACCCGGTCGCTCGTCAGTTCGCGCAACGCGTCTGACGCGATCCACCGTGCGCTCGGGCGGTCTTGCTTGGCGATCCGGCGGGCGCACGCGACCGCGCGCCGGTTCAGATTCGCGTTCCGTTTGCCGATCTGGCGCAGCGCCCAGTTGACTCCTTTCTTCACGCCGTTGCGCTCGTCGCCTGCGGTCTTCTCGATGAGGGGCAGGAACGCGAGGAACGAGGTGTCAGGCGCACCCTTGTCGTGCACGGCCAGCGCGGCCATGAGCGAAAACGCCGCGCGCCGCACATACTCCTCGCGCCTGCGGCTCCACGTGGCGGCCTTCCGGTATGCGTGCGGCGTCTTGTCGAAGACGTTGCTGCAGGCCGCGTCGCAGTCCGCCCAGTTCTCGAACTCGAGCGCCCACGCGTCCATCTCGCGCGCGGTGAGCGCTTGGGGCTCCTCAACAAGCGCCGCCAGGATCCGGGCCTCGAACACGCCGGTGCGCCGCAGGGCGAGCGCGAGGTCGTGGTCACGCCCGATCCGCTTGGCCATGGGCCGCAGCGTGCTCACGGGGACGCCGTAGGCCTTCCGCGCGCGGATGCCGTAGCGCGCAAGGCCTTCCACGTTGCCTTGGGTCCCAAGCCGGCGCAGTTTGGCAACAATCTCTCGCGCGCGGGCAACTGGCGGTGTCACGCTCCCCCCTCCGGGGGTCGGGGCAGGCGGCGGATTTGCGCGTCAAACGCCTGGACCACGCCGCCGAGCCGCTCCAACTCGACCACCGCCAGCAGCCGGGGGTGCTCCGCCGCCGCGGCCACAATGGACTTGGCCACCTTCTGCTCGCGGGCCCGCTCCACGTCGGCGTACCCACGGATCTTCGTCACCGCCTCGTCCCACTCCATGGCGAAGTCCTCGGCCGTCCGCGCCCGGAAGCGGCGCTTGGCAAGCTTTCGCAGCCGCCTCCCCTGGCGCACGAGGGAGAACGGCGTCACCGCCTTCAGGAAGACGTCGGTGTAGTCCTCGTCGTTGAAGTCGGCGGGGATGACCTCCACGTCGCGGTTGTACGCAAGCCGGACCGCCTCCTGGAAGGACGGGGGAGGCGCCTCGACCTCCCCCCACCGGGAGAGGTGCTGGGTGAAGACTAGGTCACTCGTCGAGAGGAAGAGGCCGAAGTCCTCGTAGTCCGAGAGCTCGGACGGGTCGTCGACCGGGTGGGTCTTCACGGGCAGGCCGGAAGGGCCGTGGGCAATGGTGGCCCCGCCGGGTCGGTTGCCCTCGGTGCCCGGCATTTGGCCGCGCTCTTTCAGCACCTGCTCCACCTCGTCGAGCTCCCGGGCGCCCAGCGAGAGGAGCATGCACGAGGGATCGAACGGCTCGGCCGCGGCCCGCACCTCCTCCACCTCGCGGACGAGACCCCGCACGGAACCGAGGAAGAGGACACGCGCCCCCCCTGCGGAGCGCTCCACTTTCTTCAGGCGAAGGCCTCCCCGACAGAAGTCTCACGGCGACCCTTTGCGGCGGCGGATCAGGTCCCAGATCTCCTCGCTCCCGCCACTGTCAGCCAGCTCCCGGCGCGTGACGACGGGTGTCCCGGCCACGCTCTCCACCTTCACGTCTTCCCCTACGAAGACCACGGCGTCCGTCTCGGCCACGCGCGCGATCCCGGCGATCGAGCGCCCGCGCACCGCGGCCCGCGACTTGTGGGGCTCAATGGCCGAGAGCAGGCGCGAACGGGGCGCTTCCGCGAGCGCGTCGAACGGACATCGGACCGCTTGGGTGACCCGCCAGCCCATCCCCTCCAGGGTGCTGAAGACATAGGCCTCGAATCCGGTAACGTCCCCCTCGTGTCCGAATGCGGCTCCGGGCTCGGTGCGGTAGGCAAAGGGGTCGATGGGCACGGTGATCGACTCGCCGAAGAATCCCTCAAGCCGTTCGGCCGCGTCGACCGCCGCACTCATCCCCTCTTCGTAGAGTTGGATCGCGCGCCTCGAGAGCCCCACCTTGCGCGCGAGCGCGTCAAGCGACAGTTTGTGGTGCTGGCGAGCCCGGCGAAGCGCTAGGCTGTCCACCGACACGAAGTACCCCCCTGGCCCCGCGAAGGCCACCGGCGGCACCCCCTCAATCAGGTAGTCGCGGAGCGTCTGGAGCGACAGCAACGGGACGTTGTATCGCAGGTAGATGACCCCGGCCTCGAGCTTGCCACTGGAGGAGCGCACCGAGACCACGACCGGGGAGGCGCGCAGGAGCTGGGCCACCTGGAGCAGTTGCTCGGCTCCTTCGCGGCTAAGCGAGTACCCGTTCGTAAGGCACTTGGCAACGATGAGTGTCGCGTCCCTTCGGGCCACGATGTCGAACAATTGGTTGGCGACCAGTTTCGGCCCGGTCATGAAAAAGCCGGTCCGCCCGAGGACCTGCCGCAGTTCCTGGACGAGTTCCTCGCGCCGCATCGAATTCGAGGACCCGATTTTTTGCACGCTATATAAAGGGCACACCGGGAGGCCGCGGGGGAAAAGCCTCATTGCGCGGCCGAACCTGCGGCCGGCCGTGGAAGGCGCCGTTGCGCAGGTCACCCGGGAGGGCGCGCGGGTCGAGGCCGGCCGCGGGGCGTCGCAGCTGCACTCGCGCGGGTACCACGGGACCCCCCAGCCGGGCGGGGCGCTTGAGCTGTCGTGGGCCGAGGCGGCCTACCTCGCCGAGGTAGGGCGCCTTGCGGTCGGCGAAGGCCCCGAGTCGCTCAGCCTCGCGCAGATCCTCGAGCGGGGCCAAGCGCACGACGAGAGGTTCGAGACGCGGTACCTCGTGTTCCGGGACTTGCGGGAACGCGGGTATGTCGTCCGGGAGGAGCCCCCAAAGACCGGCGTCGATTTCACGGTCCGGGAGCGCGGGGCCACCGCCAAGGCGCCGTCCAAGTTCTGGGTGCTTGCGGCCTCGGAGCGCGGCGACCTCGAACCGGCGTCGGTCCTTTCTTGGACCGACCGGGCGCAAGCGCTCGATAAGGTGCCACTCGTTGCCGTCGTCGATGAAGAGGGCGACATCACCTACTACAAGTTCCAGACGGGCTTGGAAGGGCCCCCCGCCACGTCGCCCCCCCCGATCGAGCCGTTGGACGCCGCCCTGGTGGGCGACCACGTGCTCGTCGAGGGACCGGGGATCCAAGCGCTCCACGGGGCGCCGTGGCACTTCGGCAAGCCGCTTAAGCACCTGCTGCGGCTGTCGCTGCTGGAGGCGGTGTGGCTCACCCAGACGGGGGCGCTCACGGCCCGGGGCGGCTCGACCGACGGGGAGGCCGTCGGGACGAAGGAGCTGCGCGCGCTTGCGGTCGCCAACCAGCCCGACTTTGACCTGCGGCTCGCGGCCTACGCCGCGCTGCGCAACCGCCGGCTCGTCCCCAAGACCGGGTTCAAGTACGGCGTCCACTTCCGCGTCTACGCCAGCGGTGAGAGCCGGGCGCACGCGCGCTTCCTTGTCCACGCGATCGACGAAAAGAAGCCCGTCCCGTGGCCCGAGCTCTCCCGTGCCGTCCGGCTGTCGCACGGGGTGCGCAAGCAGCTTGTCTTTGCGCTCGTTGGGTACAGGCAACGGGTCCGGTTCCTGCGTGCGCGCTGGACGCGGCCCTGACGGGCTGGGGGCCCGGACACGTGGCGCGGGTGCAGAAGCGCGGCGCGGTGACCAGAGCGCCGAAAGCCTTTAATCGGACACCCCGAATGCCGTCGTTTGCAAGAACGGTCTGACGGTCATAGCGGTGGTGTTCACCCGGTCTCTTTCCGAACCCGGTAGTTAAGACCACCAGCGTACCGGTCTGTACTGCGGTGCTCGCGCCCGTGGGAAGGCCGGTTCGCTGTCAACTGTTCTTGCGCGCATCTTTCCAGCGGACGCGCCCGCACGTGGCGGCGGGATTCTATCCTCACCCCACGCCGCACCACCCATGCGGGAAAGCGGACTATGAACGCGAGGGGGGGAGGTCGATGAAAGTAGCCCCACACGCGTCTGGGCTCGCCCACAAGGTCCGCCGTTGGCCCCGCAGCGATCAAGGCGCCAAAGGCGACCGGGGGGGCCAAACCATTATCTCTTGGGCAGCCGAAATTCGGCGGATACCCGCGGTGCCCAAAGGCGCCCGGGGGCGAGGGGGAAGAAACCACGGCAAACCAAGGTCCCAACGGGAAGTCCGAGGAGACAATCGGTGCTGACTACGAGCGCGTGATCTCGACATACTATGGGGAGGACCCGGTCACCGCGATCATCAACCTCAAGGTCGACACGAAGGAGGTGGACCGCCTGGCCACGCAGGTCTCGGACTTCGGGTGCGTGGAGGACGTATTCCTCGTGACGGGGGAGACAGACATTGTTGTCAAGGCGCAGTTCAGCGACTACCGGAATCTGAAGGACTTCGTGGTCAACGACCTCTCGAACCTCGAGGGGATCAAGGACACAGTGACTCTGATGGTCGTTACGACCTACAAGGAGCGCGGCAAGGCGAAGGACGAGGTGCCCAAGTAGCCGGCGGGCCCGGCCCTATCGCGCCTTTGCGCGGCGCGGAGCGCGTGCCTTCCTTCGCTTCGGCGGAGGTCGCCGCCCCGTCCCGGACGCCAACCAGTCATAGGCAACAGCCGTGGCCCGCACATCGTCCTCGTTGTAGTCGATCACTTTGGCTAGGAGTTCGCTATGGGCTTTCGGGTCCTCGACGTACTTCATGTAATACACGATGGAGGTGCCCGCGTCGACATCCCTGTGCCGCCAGGAAAACCGCAACCACCGCGCGACCACCTTCAGGCCATGACCGCGGGTCGGCATCGTCCAGGCGTTGGTCAGCACGCGGTACAGGTCCCGGAGGCTGGCCATCACGCGCTCCCGGTGGCGCAGCGCCGCCGGGTATAGGTCGAACAGTCGGTTGAGCTCCGTCTTCTCGTACGGGGCCCAGTGCACGAGCCTCGCGTCGCCAAGTGTCTCGAACCACCGGCAGAACTCGAGGAACGTCTCCTCCTCCTTGGCCGGCTCGCCCGCCACGAAGTGGAAGTACTGATCGTCGCCACCGCCCGGCTTGTGCAGGAGGCATCCGAAGAGGTAGGTGGTCTTCCGGAGCTCGTCCGGCCGCCCCAACGGGTCGGTTGTCCCCTCCAGGTCAAAGAAGACGAGGGTCCGCGCCTTTGGAAGTGCGGGCCTCGCGCGGCGAATCGGCTTTCCTGAGTCCAGCGCGCGGGCGGCGTCCTGCCACTTCTTCGCCCTCTTCAGGCCGACGCCGCGCACTTCCTTGAGGTCACCGATGGAGGCCTGTGCCAACTGGCGCACCGTACGGACCCCGATGGCCTCGAGGGCAAGCGCACGCTTCCCACCGACGTCTGTCACTTGAGAGACGTCCTTCGCGGCTGCTGCGCGGCGGTTGGCATAGTTCTTCCACGGGAACTGCGACCCGTTCCAGAACGGACGCGGGCGCGTCTCGTCCCCGATGATTCCGCGGGCCCGCTCGATGAGCGCCGCCACCCCCTCGGGGTCGTGGTCGAACGCCTGCTCCTGGCCGTCCCCGTTGATGATGAACACCTGGGGCGGCGTGTACCCTTGGACCGTCCCCACCAGGTGGTTGTAGAACAGCTCCTGCGCGATGTCGTGGTCGCCCACGTGGCGGGCAAGCTTCACGGCGCGGACGGCGTAGTGGTAGCGGCCGAAGGTCGAACGGTGGGAGTTGTCGCGCTCGAGCAGGTCAGGTTGGCCGCTGAGCCGCTCCCGCCCCACGAGCAGGTGCACGCGGCGCAGCGCCGGTGTGCCCTGTGCCATCTGCCCCAGGGTCCAATCGAAGCTCTCCCGAGCCGTGGGGAAGGAGACGACCTCTATGTCCGGCCACCGTTGGCTTGACACATCCTCCTGGTAGTCCCGCCCGCGTTCGAAGAGCAGCTCCGTAAGGGGGTCCAAGGGGTCGCGGGACTCTCGGGGAGCGTGGTGCTCGGCCCACAACGTAAATTCGGATTTGACGAGCGTGTAGATGTCACGGGCCGCTACCTCCAGCCGCGCGCCGGGTCGCTTCTTGGCCCTCATCGACCCTCCGGCGGCTTGCGCGCCCGAGTGAAGAAGGAGAGTTTCTTCAGGGTGTCGGCGCGGGGCGGCGCTGCCTGGTGAAGCCCCGCAGCGACCCGCTTGCGTTCCCTGGCGATCGACGCCGCGATCTCCCGGCGGCCGACGAGCCCGAGCAGTCTATCCGGGGACTTCGGGTCGACCACGGGCAGCAGGGCGATGTCGTTGGTGAGCAGGCGCTCCAGCACCGCGTACAGGTCATCTTGCGGCTTGGCGGTGACCAGCTTCGACGCCATGACCTCCGCGACCGTGCGGTCCGCGCGCTGTTCCGGGCGCACGCCCAACAGGTCCTGCCTCGACACCATCCCGACGAGTTTCCCGGCGTCAACGACCGGGACGCTTCTCGTCCGCTTCTTCGAGATCGCCTGGAGAACCTGGTCCAACGGCCAGTGGGGGTCGACCGTGAACTCCGAGGTCCGGAGCACCTCCTCCACTTTCGTCTTGCGCAGGATGATCGGAGCGAACTCGTCCGCGTGCGAGAGGGACTCGAGGCGCGACTTGACCTGAGCAGGGAATATGCTCCCCTTGCCCGAGAGCACGAACGACGTGAAGACCGCGATCATCGAGGGGCCGAGCAGGACGTATCCTCCGGTCATCTCGGCGATCATCACGATGGTCGAGATGGGCGCCTTGGCCGCTCCGGCAAAGAACGCGACCATCCCGACGACCGCGAAGTGCGCGGGGTTTTCCGAGAGCCCCGGGAGGAAGTAGTTCACAGAGTAGCCGAAGGCCGCTCCGAGCAGACCCCCCGTCACGATGGACGGGCCGAAAATACCCCCCGAGTTGCCCGAGCCCAGTGTAAGCGAGCTCGCAAGGATCTCCGCGAGCGCCGCGGCAAGCAGGATGAGGGGGATGAGCATCGCTTGCGATCCCACGATCTCGAAGAGCGGGAAACTCGAGAAGTCGTTGAACAGCGCGAATTGCATCCACCCGTATCCAGTCCCGGTCACCGTCGGGAAGATCATGGCGATCATGCCGGTGGCGAGCGCCCCCAACGTGGTGGCCACGTACAGCCGGTATCTCCGGAAGTACGACTGCGACCTGCGAAGCGTAGCGATCATGAGGCGGGCGGCCATCGCGCAGCCGACTCCAAGGACCGCGTAGAGGACTAGGGCAAAGGGGCTCGAGAACGCGAGGGAGCCAAGCCCCGTCGAGAAGATCGGTGTAAAACCGACGGCGTAGCCGACCACCGCGTAGCCGGTCACGGAGGCGATCAGGGCCGGGAAGAGGGCTTCCACCTCGAGGTCTTCGCGGTAGAATACCTCGGCCGCGAGCACCGCGCCGGCAAGCGGGGCGCGGAAGATCGCGGCGATGCCGGCGCCAAGCCCAGCGGCAAGCGCGATGTTCCGTTCTCGCTGCGTGAGCCCGAGCGACGAACTGATGGACGTGCCTGCCCCCGCCCCGATCTGGGCCACCGGCCCCTCGCGCCCGGTCGTCAGACCTGAGCCGAGCGCCACGGCGGAGGCGAGCGCCTTCACAACGACCGCGCGCAGCGAGACTCCCGTGTTCTTGTGGAACGCGTCGATCGCCGCGTTCGTGCCGATCCCGCTCGCCTCCGGGGCGAACTTCCACACGAGTAACCCGCCGACAAGCCCCCCGATGGACGCGACGATCGGGATCATCCAGATCCGCGCGATCGGTGCGACGGGCGTCTGGGGGCCGCCCTCGCCGGCCGGGCGCGGGACGTCGTACCCGGCCGCCCAGCTAAGGGCTATCGAGGCGATGGCCTCCGAGGCCGCGAGGAAGACGAGGGCGCCCGCGGCGGCCCCCAGCCCGATGAGGATCCCGATGAGGCCCCACTTGCGCGCATAGGCAAGGCCAGCCTCCGAACGGAGCCGATCGAAGGCCCCCCGAATCCGGTGCGTCCCTGGAACCCCCCCTAGCACTGCAGGCCCACGCGGCGACAGCCGCGCGGGGCGCCCGGAGCCC
The DNA here is from genome assembly GCA_965541515.1 of uncultured Thermoplasmata archaeon. GTDB lineage: Archaea > Thermoplasmatota > DTKX01 > DTKX01 > DATEUP01 > DATEUP01. Next base: position 8,860 of record CBEUCC010000031.1, on the reverse strand, counting down.
CTCCGTCGAACGCCTCAGGCGACCTGCTTGCCCGTGATGCGCTCGTACGCTTCCTTGTAAGAGGCGAGCACATCGCCCTTGTCGAATCGAAAAACGTCCTTGTCGAGCGACCGGCGAGTCTCCTTGTCCCAAAACCGGCAGGTGTCGGCCGAGATCTCGTCCGCAAGGCGCATCTTCCCACCCTGGTCGTAGCCGAACTCCAACTTGAAGTCCGGCAGCAGGAGTCCGCGCGGCTCAAGGTGGGCACGCAGCGCTTCGTTCGTCTTCAACGCGAGCTTGCGCATCGCCGCCATCTCCCGCGCGTTGCTCACACCGAGGGCCTGCGCGATGTCCTCGTTGACGAGCGGGTCGTGGAATTTGTCCTCCTTGAAGTCGAACATCACGATCGGGCGCTCGAAAACCTTCCCTTCCTCGATCCCGTAGTTGCGGACGATCGAGCCCGCCGCGATGTTGCGCACGATGACCTCGAGCAAGACGATCCGCACGCGGCGCACGAGGTGCTCCGAGTCGGAGAGCAGTTTGACGAAGTGGGTCGGCACGCCCGCCGCCTCGACCACCGGGAGGAGGGTCGCTGCGATCTGGCAGTTGTAGAAGCCCTTCCCCTTCAAATGGGCCTTCTTCACCGCGTCAAATGCGGTGAGGTCGTCGCGGAATACCATCCGCAGGTGACCTTCGTCGAACGGGTAGAGGCTCTTGGCTTTTCCCGAGTACAGGGGCGCCGCCTGGCTCTCGGGCGCAGTCGTGCTGGACACGGGGGTACCCGTTCGTGGCGAACGACGACCGGACTAATGGCCCTTCTGGCCGGCCAGAAGCATCTCCAAGTAGGACTCGCGGAGGTCTGGCGTAAGGCCGAGGCGGTTGAAGAGTGCGAGCACCTTGCCACGCGCGACCTCAACGTCGGTCGAGATGATCTCCACTTCGACGAAGCGGCCAAGGCCCTCCACTTCGTCCAGGCACACGGTGAGCCCTTCGACGACGAACTCCTTGCGCTGCTTCTCGACGTGCGCGACGGACGTGAATCCAAGCCGCTCAAGGATCAATCGCATCCCATCGACTTGGTCAACTTGAAATTCCACCGACTCCTCGGGACGGGTCTTGGTCGTGTCATCGACCTTGGGCCCCTTGTAGGTGAGTTCCGCGCGGGACCACCCGCCGCCGTCGTTGCCGGTCGTCACCCGCAGGCGCAACGCCTCGTCGGTCTTGGCAAAGTCGCGCGCCGGGTGTCGGAAGTACTCGTCGCGCTCCACCATCTGGGTCTCGAGGAGGGCACCCATCCCGGCGAGCTTGGACTCGATGTCCTCAAAATCCTGTGCGCGGGCCTTGGCCTCCACTTCGAGGGGGCGGCCCCGGGCGGAGGTCAGGTCACCCCCCCCGCTTGCGGCGCACGACCAACGCCATCAAGATGGCCGCGACCGCGATCGCAATTACTGCGGCTGGGGTCTCAAATCCCGGCTCCCGTTGGGGGGGTGGGGTTCCGTTGTTTCCGGTGTGATTGGGGTCATCTATCGTCACGTAGAATATGTCCACGATGATGCTCGCCGACGCCGTCGCCTCGCCGTCGTCCGCCGTCATCCGGACGGTGTAATTCCCGGCAGAGGTGAAACTGATGTTGATCGCCCGCCCGGACATAGGCTGGTGGTAAGGACCAAATGTCCATCTGACCTCAAGGTCATCCCCATCCGGGTCGGCCACCTCCGCGACGAGCATAAAGAGATCGCCCGTCTCGAACCGGTCGCCTGGCGGCACGATGATTGCCGCGGTCGGGGCGCGGTTCTTGTTCGTGATCTGCGCGTCCCACGTGTACCGGGCCTCCCCGCCTGCGGAATCGGCTACGACCGCCTCGATGGCATGACGGCCCTGTGAGTCAAACCCGGTCTGCCACTCGAACGTGGCGGCTGTCCCCGCGCGCAGGAGCGCACCGTCCCCATAGAACGCATAGGTAAGTGTCCCACTGTCCACGTCGATGGCCTGGACGACGAAGATGATGAGGTCGCCCTCTGTCCCGGTAACGAAGTCCCGTGGGCTGACGTCCACGATCTCCGGCGGGTCGTTCGCGGCGGTCACGTTGACATCAACATGGACCGTTACCGATGCGTTGGCCTCGTCCCGCACACGGATCGTGAGGCCGGTCGGCCCCGTGAAGTTCTCCCGCGGGTGGAACCAAACGACGCCAAGGGGCGCGAAGTACCCGGCTTCCATCCCCGGGTCGGTCGTGACCTCCGCCGAGAGCACCTCCAGGTCGGGGTCTGCGAAGTAGTCGGCGATCAGGATCGTCACGTTCGATACGTCCTCCTCCACCACGAACGGCAGAATCGGGGCCGTGACCTCGGGTGCGTCGTTCACTGATTCCACGGAGAACGTGATCGACCAGGAATCGTTCAGGTCTCCATCCGATGCTCTCAGCAGCGCGGTGTCCGACCCGAACCAATCGGGTTCTTTTGGGGTGAACACGAGACTGTCGTTCACCACATCGTGCACAATTGCGTACTTGTCGGAGCTGGCCGACCAGGTGATCATGTCGCCGTCGGCATCCGTCACGTGCTGCGACAGATTGCCAAGGACGTACTCCTGGTCTTCCGAGATGGTCTCTTGAGAGGGCAGCCCCGTGATTACCGGAGGGTCGTTCAGGCACGCCACCGTGAGCGCGAAGGTCGCGGCGACCACCGGCGAGGCGCCATCGGTGGCGCTAATCGTCACGGAGCCTGAGCCGCACCAGTCCGGCTCCGCCCTGAACGAGAAGTTGGGGGCCGTCGGCGGGTTGCGCTCGACGAAGATCTGGGACGGCGTGGGGACAATGTCGAAGATGATGGTTGAGAAGCCGTCCTCGTCCCCGAAGTAGCCGCGCACGTCGAAGGGAAGCCTGCTGTCCTCGTCGAATGAGCCGTCGGGGATCGGCCGTCGCAATTCGGTCTTGGCCCGGACGACGATCTGGAAGGGGCTCGAATCCCGGTTCCCGTATACGTCGGTCGCCGTTAGGATCACCGTGTAGACCCCAACGAACTGGATGGGGGCGTACCAGACGGGGCCCACCGCTGCCGACCCGTTGATGACCCGCCAACTAAACCACATGTCGAGAAACATGGCATGTGTGGAGGCGAGCGCGTCAAAGACGATCGGTTCGTCCTTCCAGTATTGCTTGCCAGAGTACGGGAGCGTGGCATTCGCGTCGATGGTCGACTCGATGACATGGAAAGTGAGCGCCGTCCCGGTCGGGGTCGTCACGTTGTAGGTTGATGCCCGTGGCCACAACACGAGGCGGCTCTGCGTGTCGTTGGCCGGAGGCCACCCGAGTGAGTGGGGCCACGCCACATCGTCGGACGTGTTGTTGTCCTCGTCCCCGAAGTGGTTCCCGAGGGCCACCGGGGTGGGCAGCCCGCCCGCCCAAATGTCCACATCGATGATGGTGTCGTTGTCGGCCGTCCCGTCCCCCGCGGCCTCCGAGCCGTCGAGGAGCGCGACTTCCAAGTAGGGGTGGTAGTAGGGGGTGGCGTTGATCATCCGGATGTCAGCCTTGATCACGAGGTCGCTCTCGTTGAAGAGTCCCGAGGCGAGCAGCAGCCCGCGCAGCGCGATCGCCTGGTTGTAGGGGGGCTGGCTGTTTCCCGGGAAGACGTCGCTGTCGCTGTAGCCGACCTGTTGTGAACCGGCTTGGCCCACAAAGACGCCGTTGCCTCCCGCCATCAGCGCGGCGGGGCCAATGATGTAGTGGTTCTCGTCGGTATAGTCGAAGGGCGCTTCCGTCCCGTTCCAGTTGCTCGCCATTGCGGTTTCGAGGAGGGAGACGGCTACGATGACCACCTCGCGCAGTGTCGTCAGCGAGCCGGTCGCGTAGGCGGCAGCCATCGTCTGGTTCGCCGCCACGACGAGGTCTGGGTCGAGGAAGCTCTCGGCGCGGTCGAGTACGAGTTCGCCCATCGAGCCGGTTGCGGGCAGTCGGAAGTTCCCGCCGCTCGTGTTCGAGAACTGGTAGTACCAGCTATGCGTGCCAACGCCCAGGTCCGTCGCTCTCACCCGGGCGACGTAGAGCGTCCCGTTCTCGTAGGCCCCGTCCCCTCCGGACGCCTCGGTCATCGTGTACGCGAACCCGTCAACGAACACGGACGCGCTCGAGGCGGGCCCGGTGTCCCACCACCAGACGGAGAAGTTGATCCACGACGAGTCCTGCGCCCCCACGAAGGTCCTGGCGGGGCCGTTCGGGGCGTCGACCCCGATCTCCACCTTCACCTGCGGGCCTTCAAGGGGCGGCACCTCAGGGGGGGGAGCGGCCAGGGGGGTGGGCAAGCTTGAAGGTGTCGCACCGCCGGGGTCGGCGCCGACGCCAGCCGACACGAGGGAGAACCCCAAACCGAGGCAAACTGCCAAGGCCATGGCCTGGCGTGAGAATTGTCTGGCCACGTGGCCGTCGATCCGGGGCGTCCTAATAAATACCTTCCTAAGTGACCCGGAGCCGGTAGACACCTGCGCCGTCATACGGCCTCCCATTAGCCAGCGAAGACCCCTTGGTCACCCAAGCGCGCAGGCGCAACGGAAGCCTTTAAGCGCGGAGCGGGGCGTCTGACCTTTCTTCCCTATGTCCGTCTGCCCTTTGGATTTCCGGTATGGCCGCTCGCCCATGCGCGACATCTTCTCCGAGGACGCGCGGCTGCGCAAGCTGCTTGAGGTCGAGGCCGCGCTGGCCCGCGCCCACGCCCGTGCCGGGAATATCGACAAGGCTGACGGGGAGGCGATCTCCAAGGCGGCGGCGGGCGGGGCGGTCACCGTCGAGCGCGTCAATGCCCTGGAGGTCGAGATCAAGCACGACATCATGGCGGTCGTTCGGGCGCTGACGGAACAGTGCGGCCCGGCCGGCAAGTACGTGCACCTCGGGGCCACCTCGAACGACATCATCGACACGGCGGGCGCGCTCCAGATGAAGGAGGCGCTCACGGTCCTGACCGAAGCGCTCGAGAATCTCGCGCAGGCCCTTGCCGACCTTGCGGAGCGCCATGCCGCGACGCCGATGGTCGGCCGCACCCACGGCCAGTGGGCCGTGCCCACGACTTTTGGGCTGAAGGTTGGCGTCTTTGCGGCAGAGGCCGTCCGGCACCTCGAGCGCGTCGAGTCCATCCGGGAGCGCGTCTGCGTCGGCAAGATGATGGGCGCAGTCGGGACCGGCGCGGGGCTCGGGCCCAAGGCGTTGCAGGTGCAGGCCTACGTCATGATGGACCTCGGTCTGGCCACGCCAATCGCCACGACCCAGGTCGTACAACGGGACCGACACGTCGAACTGGCGTGCGTCCTTGCGAACATCGTCACCTCGCTTGAGAAATTCGCGACGGAGGTGCGCAACCTGCAGCGCCCGGAGATCGGCGAGGTCGCCGAGGCGTTCGACGAGGAGAAACAGGTCGGGTCTTCGACAATGGCGCACAAGCGCAACCCGATCGTCAGCGAGAAGATCTGCGGGCTGGCGCGGGTGGCCCGCGGGTTCGTGGTCCCGATGTTCGAATCGGCCATCCTCTGGCACGAGCGCGACCTGGCCAACTCATCGGCCGAGCGGTTCATCGTTCCCCACATGCTCATCCTTGCCGATGAGGTCGTCCGGTCGGGGACCGAGGTGTTCCAGGGCCTCGAGGTGCGCCCCGAGGCCATGGGGCGGAACCTCGACGCGGCCCGTGGGCAGATCGCGGCTGAGCCTGTCATGCTCGCGCTCGTCGACCGGGGGATGGGGCGCCAAGAGGCCCACGAGCTGGTGCGGCGGTGCTCGTTGTCGGCCGGCTTGGACGCGGTCGCCTTCCAGGCCGCGCTGCTCTCGGAAAGCGAGGTGTCGGGCCGGCTCACCGCAACTGAGTTGGAGGCGCTGCTCGACCCGGCGAACTACATGGGGTCGGCGGAGCAGATCGTGCGCAACGTGGTGCGGGCCGTCCGTGCGCGCCGGTAGTCCCGGCCTCCTTAGATGAGCATCGGCTCGAGGATCCAGATCAAGGTCCCGACCCCGAACGCGGCCGTGAGCAGCACGAAGAGCGTCATATGCGGCTCCAGGAGCGGGTCGTGCCAGAGCGCGCGCAGCTCTTTGATGTTGGCCGTCCGCAGGGCCCGCACCAGGCGGCGCCGGAACTCCCGCTCCGACGATACCTCGGCCACGGCGGTCACCTTGGCGGGAATTGCCGCCGCTGAGGGGGGCGCCGGCGCGTCGCTCATGCGCGTCATAGATGCCCGGGCGGCCAAGATAAGGTTTGCCTGGCTCAGGGGCGCTACCGCCGCGCGGCCGTGGCCTCTTCGATGCGCACGAGCTCGTTGAGCTTCGCGGTCCGCTCGCCGCCAACCGCGCCCGTCTTGATCGCGATGCTCCCAAACGCCACGGCAAGGTGCGCGATGGAGTCGTCCGTGGTCTCCCCCGAGCGGTGGCTCGTGACGGTCTCCCACCCGGCCGACTTGGCCAGGCTCACCGCGGCCATCGTGTCGGTGAGCGTCCCGATTTGGTTCGGCTTGATGAGCACCGCATTGGCCGAACCCATGTCGATCCCCCGACGGATGCGTTCAACATTGGTCGTGAAGATGTCGTCCCCGACGACGAGGCACTTGCCCCCCACACGCTTCGTGAGCTCGGCAAACGAGCCGAAGTCGTTCTCGGTGAAGGGGTCCTCGACGCTGGCGATGCCGTGGGCGTCCACCAGCATCTCCACGTAGTCGACCTGCTCCGCGGGCTTGAGCGCGCCGTGTTTGTAGTGGTAGCGGCCGTTCCGGAAGAACTCGCTCGCCGCGAAGTCGAGCGCCGGGACGACTTCGAGCCCCGTCGTGTCGGAGGCGCGCTCGCAACAACGGGCCAGCAGGTGCATCGCCTTGTCGTTGGTCATGGGTGCGATCCACGCGCCCTCGTCGCCCTTTCCGATGATCGTCCCGGGAAACCGCTTCTTCAGGGCGTCCTTGACGAGCCGGTGTACAAGTGCATTGGCGAAGATCGACTTGGAGGGCGGGGCCCCCCGCGTGAAGGCCAGGTACTCCTGGATGTCCGTGCCCCCGACGGCGTGCGCGCCGCCGCCGATCACGTTGCCCATCGGGCCGGGGTAGGCGGGCTTCGCGCGCTTGCTCCCTTTTAGGTACGCCCAAAGGGGCAGACCCTCCTCCGTCGCGGCAAGGCGGGCGGTGGCAAGCGAGGTCGCGACCGACAGGTTGCCGCCGAGCGTTGCGAAGTCGTCGGTCCCGTCCACCTTGTGGAGCAGCGCGTCCACGCCCTCCTGGTCGAGCGCGTCCAAGCCCACGAGCTTGGGCGCGAGTTTTCGGCGGAATACCCGGACGGAGGCCTCGGCACCGCCGTCCGGGAAAGCCTTGACCTCCGTGGCCCCGGTCGAGGCGCCCGAGGGGGCCGCAGCACGGGCGCTCTCGGCCTTCGACGAGAGCTCAACCTCCACCGTCGCGTTGCCTCGCGAGTCGAGGATTCGACGCACTAGCGCGGTGCGGATAGAGACGGCCATGCGATCCCCCGCGCGCGGAACCCAGAGTGCCGTTAAGAACGTTGCCAGGGGGCGTGGCCGGGGCGGCAAACGGCGCGCGGGCGCGCCGCGCGCCAACGTTGAAAGGCCGGTCTGCCCTCTCCACCGCGCCCGGGGGCGGTGGCCGTGGATTTGGAAGGACGTTTCGAGCTCGTCGCGAGCTACGCCACGGAAATCGTCACCGCCGAGGAGTTGCGCGCGCTCTTCGACACGTCGGACCGGCCCACAGCCTACATCGGGTTCGAGCCGTCGGGCCGCCTGCACGCGGGCAACGTCATCACGGCGAACATGGTGCGACGCCTGCAGTTGGCCGGATGCGAGGTAACGATCTTCCTGGCTGACTGGCACGCGATGATCAACGACAAGTTCGGAGGGGACATGGAGGCGATCCGCGCGTGCGGCGAGTACCAACGCCAGGCGTTCCTCGCTCTCGGGGTAGACGCCGGCGCTACGCGTTTCCGGTGGGCGTCCGACCTCGTGAGCGACCCCACCTACTGGGAGCGGGTCGTGCGCGTGGCGAAGGCCTCCACACTCTCCCGTGTCCGCCGCGCGCTCACCATCATGGGCCGCAAGGAGGACGACGCGGACGTGGACGCGTCCAAGCTGCTCTACCCCGCGATGCAGGTGGCGGACATTTTCCACCTCGGCGCGCAGATTGCGGTGGGCGGGATGGACCAGCGCAAGGCGCACATGCTTGCGCGCGATGTGTGCGAAAAGACGGGGTGGGCAAAGCCCGTCGCTGTCCACACGCCGCTCCTGGGCTCGCTCAAGGGCGGCGAGCGGATGGACGCCGTCGAGGGGAAGATGTCCAAGAGCGACCCGGGTGCGTCGGTGACGCTGAACGACACGCCCGAGGAGATCCGCCAGAAGGTCGAGAAGGCGTTCTGCCCGAAGGTCGCGGAGGGAAACCCGGTACTCGATATCTTCCGTTACCTCGTGTTCGAATCGCTCGAGGGCAAGCCACTCACGCTGCAGCGGCCCGACCGGTTCGGCGGCGACTTGGAGCTGGCCAGTTACGCGCAGCTCGAGGAGCGGTACGTCGCCGGCGAAATCCACCCAGGCGACCTAAAGGCCGAAACGGCCCGACGCCTCGAGGCGATCACCGCGCCGGTCCGCGAGCACTTCGCGGCGCACCCCGACGCGATGGGCTGGGTGCAGGACGGCGGCCGACCGCGCTAGGGAGGCCTCGACTACGCGGTTCGAGGTCAAAGCCCGCGACGGCGCGGGGCGGCTCGGGGTGCTGGAGACCCGGCACGGCACACTCCATACGCCCGCGTTGCTGCCCGTTGTCCACCCGAACCTAAGTCAGATCCCGCCGTCAAGCCTCAAGGAGGACTTCGGGTTCGAGGGCGTGATCACGAACGCCTACATCCTCCGCCGGTCGGTCGACC
>CBEUCC010000030.1:0-23894 GCA_965541515.1 uncultured Thermoplasmata archaeon | reverse complement strand
CCCCCCCCCCCCCCCCACTACCCTTCCACCACCCCCCTATCGCCCACCCAGAGCCCTCTCAAGGTGACGACATGACCACCAAACTAGAATTGAACCGACTGATGGACGAATGCGGCGCGGGCCCGGACGACCAGGACTTCTAGCCACACTTCTCGACCTGCCCCAAATCCAAGCAGCACACGGACGCCCCCCAAACGAGCTCAGAGCACTCCCGCCTCCTCGAGCAGGTAGCCGCCCGCCCCACGGAGTCGGCCAAGCAGCTCTTCGGGACCCGCGTGCGCGCGATCCTGGCGCTGCCTCCGCTGCCCTCGGCCGCCCTTTCCCCCGCAAATCTCTAGGTGCCCCTCCCCCGCCGCGGCCGCACGCGCTTCAATCCTTGCGCCGCCGGATCCCTAGCAACGCGACCGCGGCGACCGCCCCGGCACCGATCAGGAAGCCCGCCAGCAGGCCCAGGTCAAACCCCGCCAGAACCTCTGGACCCGGTTCCCCATCCGGAGGTCCGCCGTTGCCCGGAGTGCCCGCGTCCGGGAGGGGCTCGGTCGCCCCATTCGCGACGGCCGGCTGGGACACCACGCCCCCCTTCGCGACCACCACGACGGTGAACGAGTAGTTTGTCCCCGGGATCAACCCCTCAATCCGCAACCTGTCCGTCGTGTTCGAGGTGATCGTGCGGACGGCTGCAGCTTCGCTGCCGTTCGACATGAAGACGACGCGGACTTCGTACGAGCGGAAGTCCTCCTCGCCCGTGGGCTCCCATTCCAGGTCGATCCATGTGGTGTTCGAATCGGCTATCCAAACCTGGGCCACCGGCAACGCGCCCTCCAGGACCCCCACGGACACTTCCACGGTCACACTGGCGCCGTCCTTGTCGGCGACGCGAACGCTCACGGTCGCGCTCCCGTCAGCCGACGCCCGCACGTGCGCCACCGTCCCATTGGCGCTCACCAGCATAAGTCGGGCGGAGACCGACCATGTGACGTTCAGGTTTGCGCTGTCGACGGGCGAGGGGTCGCTCGCACTGATCCTGAATACCGCCTCCTCTCCCTCTCGCAACTCGGCGGGCCCATCCAGGACGGCGGAGGGCGGCGCGTTGGCCACCGCTACCTCAATCGCCGTGCGTCCAAACGGACCCGCGGTTGGGACAACGACCACCGTCACAACCCAAGGTCCGGAGTCATCGGGGACGAAGGTCACGAGCGACCCGCCCAGCGTTGAACCGGTTGGAAGCGTCCAGTACACGGTGAAATTCGTCTCGAGCGCAGCGGCGTCCTGCCAGGAGAAATTGGCACCAGCCCATGAGATGTTGACTGCAAGGGCGATTGGCTGCCCCTCGGTCGGGTCGTCACTGTGAAGGACCGGGAAGAGCTCAGGGGGTGAAAAGTCCAGAGAGACGAGCGAAATCCCCGTGTCGTTGTTCCCCGCCAAATCCCAGACCTCGAGCGCTATGCGCGCCGCGAAGTCCCCGGAGGAGAAGACGGGCGCCAGTTGTGACCAGTTGATCAAAGGCACGGGCCCGGCGTCCACAAGGCGGACGGCCGACGCCCCCCCGCCAATCGTCCAGTCGTAGCGGACAATCCCCCGCGCGTCCAAAGATCCCCTGCCGTCTAGCGCCAAGGGGAGCGCGTTGGAGATTTTGTACGGGCCGCCTGCGTCTGCGCGGGGCGGGGTCGCGTCGATCGAGAACGAGAACGTCGCCGTGCAGTCCACGGTGACACGACCGTCCGAGACCGTGCAACTCCACGAGTAGTTGCCATCCACGAGGGCCACCTCCGTGGAGGCGGACGAGGTCGTGACATTGGCCACGATGGTTCCGCCGTCGTACACGACAAAACGGTACGAGAGGACGTCGCCGTCCTCGTCGGTGGAGTTTACGAGCGCGAAGCTGACCGTGGAGTGGTTCAGGAGGGCCCCATTGGAGGGCGAGAAAGGGGAGGGCGCCGTCGGTGGGTGGTTGAGGGTGTAAAAGACCGCCTCGCCTCCGAAGCCCACCAAGAGCGCAGGGGCGCCCGCCCAGGGGAGAACAGCGAACGAAGGGAAGCATGACGGGTCGAAGAAGAGGCTGCACGTGCTGGTACGCCCCGTCACATTGGTTGTCTCAACGGGGTCCCCCAGGACAACCAGCCCCGAGGGGCGAACTGTCACTTGCCCGGTGATCGACTGGAACCCGGCCTCCACAGTGCGCAAGAGCACCACGTCCCCGCCGTAGGACCCGAGGCTCCGTCCCATCAGCCCTCGAGCAGACGCCGGCAACTGGGCTAGCAGCTGCACCGATCCAAAAGACCGCGCGACCGAGGAAAATTCGATGGCGTACAGACGTTCCCAGACCAGGTCTTGGCGGAGGAGGAGGGTGATGTTCACGGATCCGCCCGTGTTGGAGGCAATGGAAACATCGGCCGATAGTGGGTTGGGCGCATCGTTTCCGCTGCCGTCCACGGCAAGCGACGCATCGAACCACTCGGGCGACCCCACCGCCGGGAAGCGGACCACGCGGAAGCCGTAGTGGCAGCATCCGGAGCCACTCCCTCCCCTGTCCCAATAGAAGGCGAACGCCGCATAGAGGTCATCTGCATCCATCCAAACCTGGAGTGCCCCCTGCGCAAGGGATGAGGGTAGGGAACCCATGGAAAGGCCGTAGGAGGAGGACAGCACGATGCTCTGCGATGTGTTTGGGAAGAAAAGAGGCCACCATGTCGCTCGGGAGGTGAGGTTCACGAGTTGGTCGGCGGAATCGTTGGCAAGGTCTAGGCTAGAGATCGCGTATTGCGAAAGGAGCAACGGCCGCGGAGAACTTGGGGATAGACGGAACAATGGGTTGGCCAACGGAGAGGCGACCTGCTCGTCCAGGGTGGCGCCCTCCGTCGAAAGGACAAAGAAGCCCCCGGAGCCGGTCCCCTGTGAGCTCACATTGAGCACGTAGTAGTCCATGTGAAACGGCCACGGCGCACAACCGCACCAGGAGGCATAGGCAGATGGTGGGAATTGAACCCGGGCGGCCAACACGAATGAGGACCCATGGGTCACTAGCTGCACCTCGACGGCCTCGCCGGGGACGGGCAGCGGTGTCCCCAAGTCGTACCGGCCGGCCTGGGTCGAGTTCAAGAGGACCTGAATTCGGTTCGACCCGTTGAGGGCCGTTACGATTACTTCCAGTGAGGTACCGTTCGGCGAACTTGCGGACGCCATCCCAACTATCGTTGGTTGCACGGGGGACTCGAAGGCCCCCATGGGTGTTGGTGGTCCTGTGTCCGTCACGTCTTGAATCAGCGAGGGCCACGCGCGCCCGTAGGCCAACCCCGAAAGCGACCCACCGTCCAGGCTGGGGCCCCCAAGGAGCGGATCGAGGAGACCCCCCACGAGAACACTGGTGGATTGCCCGCGCACCAGGAGCACGCCGGTCTCGGCGGGTTGGGCCATTGTCCGCAACGTGACGCGAGAGAGATTGCCAGGCCAGCCAGTCACTTGGTCGATCCGACCAACCGGGCTCACGCCGCCTTCGACCGCTGATCCTACGATCACGCGCGGGGCCCCTCCTGAGCGGTCGACGAGCGCGAACGTCGGACTGTCCGGCAACGCAACCGAGGCGAGGGCCGTTGCGGTCCCATTGGAGGCCACCGCCTGCCCGAGTAGGGACCCACCTGAGTCCTGGGCAAGGACGAAAGCGGCGATGGACCCGTCGCCGGCTCCAGCACACCCTACTGACGCTAGCGCAAAATTCGAAAGATTCAACAGTGGCTGGATCGAACCACTGGGGAGAACTACGTACCACTCTCCGGCGTAGACGTCTGGGGGGCTCGCCGAAATGATCGTGTGATGGGCAAAGAAGGCCCAGGGGAGGCCGTTGGCGTCGATGCAACCGGCTATCGGTCGGGACGCCGATAACACGCGCCAGTTGTCAAACCACCCAGAGTCGGGTGCCGTGTCGACGTTGGCGTACGTCGGGTCCCGTGTGAGCGACCACACTGTTGGTTGCCCGATCGTGCCGTTGACAATGTCTACCGCGATCCGCCCTACCTCGATGGCGGGGCCCGGATAGCTTGACAATTGAACATTACGCATCCACAGGATTGACGGGAGCATTGCGTCGCTTTCGTTTGGCATGAACGAGAGCGCCTGCAGGTCCGTTCGGGATGTTCCAGTGGGGGGAAGAGGAAGCGTGAGGACGACGGGCGACGCACTTTCAAAGGATCCCTCGTCGAATCTTAGGGTGAGGATCGAGGTTGAGGAGACCGAAAGAGCAAGGATCAGCCGCCCCTGGAACGATTGGATGACACCGCAAGAAAGTGTCGGGCAACTCGTAGGACCGCCATATGACGACAACTCCGCAGCCAAGTCATGGCTCTCCAGAACCACGCCCGTGGATGTGTTGGCCCTCACGTAGAATGGCCCATCAAGGGTCTGAATGAGAATATGGACCGAACCATTGCTCCCCGAAGTTGCGTCAATTACTCGTACGGAGGGATGGGGGAAGGAGCCACCCAGGTCGAATGGGAGCGCCTGCTCAGATAGGACGGGTCCTGCATGCGTCGCGCTTGGTAGGAGGAACAGGAGCCACAACATCGCTACGAAGGACAATAGCGCCCTCCGGACGACTGGATTTGCCCTTGCACCCCAACCCGGCAACCTGTATTGGCGCATCGTTGCAGTTCTCCGGAGAAGTGCCGTTGGGCAGCCAATGTCATTGTCATCATTGTCAACATAAACCTTTGGAATGCCGCCAATCTCTAGTGCTCAAGATAACGGCCGGGCCATCGAGCGCCCAAGAGCCCGGGGTCCCTTTCGCCACGACGTCCAAGGGGTCCTGAACGGGAACCGTTTGCCACCAAGTGGCCTGGCCCCTGTCGAGCTCGGAGGCCGCCAATACCCGCTCCGAGCAGATCCGGTTCCTCGAGCAGGTGGCCGCCCGGCCCACAGAGTCGGCCAAGCAGCTCTTCGGGAGCCGCGTGCGAGCGATCCTGGCGCTGCCCTCGCTTCCCGCGCCCGCCCCCACCCCCGCCCGTCGCGTTCCTCGCGCAGCGATTTGCGCGCACGCGGCGTCTACCTTGATACGGGAGCACCACGTCGTCTTTCCCGATGGGGAACCCACCGACGGAATGGGATTCCTCCCTCCTTCCCGACGGCCGCTCCGTACCCGACCGCCCTTTCGCGCGCCAGAACATGCTCGCGGGCCCCGCCCACCTCGGAGCATGGATGCAGGCCTCGCCGAGCGGAGGGGTCCTATGGAACCAGGGCTCAATCTTCTTTGGCGGACTCCTCTTCTTCATCGCTGTCCTGCTCTGGTCTAACGGCTTTCGCATCGACCGTGTCGTCGAGGGCGGGCTGATGGGTCTCATCCCGGCCACGCTGGCCGGCCTTGGCATCTCCGCGCTGATGGCCTTCATTTACCTCCGCTCCCCCTACCGCGCCGCGCGCGGCGAGCTTGGCCGCTCCGACCTGCCGCTTCCGCCGCCCTACACCTCCAAAGACACCGTCGAGCAGCTCCTCCGTCAGGCCTGCCAGGCCGCCGGCCACACCCTTACCTACGATTTCAAGACGGGGATGGCGTGGCGCTGGAAGCTCGACGGTCGGGCGTTCATCACCTTCGTCAAAACCTACACCGACCCCGGCAGCCCGCACGGCGGCGGCGCGTTCAAGCGGCCGCCGTACCTCGCGCTGCGCTCGTTCGGCGCCGACGAGCTCGATCGCCATCGCACGCTCAAAGGCGCGCTCCTCGAGGCGCTTGGCGCCCGCGCGCTTACGCGCGAGGAGCAGGATCTTGCCGCGTCCGCCACCGTCGCGGCCACCGCCGTCGGCGCGGCTCTGCTTGCCCATTCTCTGCCCCGCGGCGCTAGGCCCGCTGGGATCGACCCTGCGCCGCCAGGCGCGCTCTCGCACGTGCGTGGCGCGCACGCCGTCGTCGACATGCCTCTCCCGTCCGACGACGTGAGCGTCCTTCCCATCGGCTGGTGGGGGACGCGCCTCCTGCCCGACTACGGCTTCTGGCGGTCTATGCGCATGCCGCTCGTGATCATGGGCCTCATCGTCGCCTCCATCGAGGCGAGTCTTGTCTGGACCACCTTCTCCGGGCAAGACGTGGGAAACCGGGTGGTCTTCCTAGGCCTCGGGACGGGCTTTGCGGCCATGAACGCCGTCGTGTTCCTCACTATTCTCTACGCCGCCTTCCGGAGCCGGAAGAAAGCCCGCCAGGGCCGCACCCACTCCTTCCTCCGCGTTGACCTCGGCGGCGGGCCGATTCCCGCCCTCCTCGCGGCCGTCGCGCGCGCCGTCGCCGACCACGCGCCGCCCGAAGTCCGGCGCCAGCCGCTTGGTGGGGCGCTCGCCCACTGGCAGGCCGACGGCAGCCAGTTCTCGCTCACCGTTTGGGGCGCCGGGGAAGGCGAGCCGCTTACCGTCGAAGTGCAGACGACCGGCGTCCCGGGAGCGGGGCCGGCCGTCAAGGGGGCGGTGCTCGAGGCGCTATACGGTTCGAGCTAGGTGGGGGTCGCGAACCGAAGTCCGCCCGCCTCGCCGCACCCGTTGTGATTTTTTTCACCCACCCCCCACCTCCCCTCAAATAGCTCGGCCCTTCCCCACCCACCAGGCGCAGGCCTCCGCGCCCCCCCCCCCTCCCACCCTTCCACAACCCCCCTAAACGTTCGAGCCCCCCCACTACCCTTCCACCCCACCCCTATGGCCAACCCCTCCAATAGCCCCCTCAAGGTGACACAAATGACAACCAAGCTAGAATTGGAGAAACTGATGGACGAATGCGAGGCGTGCGCGGGCTCGGATGTGGCGGGCTTCGAGGCACACTTCTCGGAGTGCCCCAAGTGCAAGGAGTACGCAGAGGCCGCCGAGACGAGCTCGGAGCAGATCCGGTTCCTGGAGCAGGTAGCCGCCCGCCCCACGGAGTCGGCCAAGCAGCTCTTTGGGACCCGTGTGCGCGCGATCCTCGCGCTGCCCCCGGAGGCGGCCGCACCGGCCGTCAGGGACCTCCTAGACGCCCTTGGCGAGGTCTCAGAGGACGCCCGGGTGAAGGTCGTGCGCGTGCGCACGGACCTGCTGATGGAGATCCCGAAGGAGCACCGCGAGACGCTCATGAAGGCCCTTGGCGGAGCGATGGCCGGTTGGCCGGCGGATCGCAAGGCGGCCGAGCAGCGGGCCGTGATGAAGGCGACCGAGGACTACTTCCTGCTCAAGCGGATGATGGTCCGCAAGAAATTCGCGGCGCTCCTGAACTGAGGGGGTCGTGGCCTTGGCACTTGGACCTCCAGTCAAGATGGTCAAGAAATTGACCACGATCGCCCTTACCTTCGCCATCGTTGGCTTCGGTATGGCGTGGACTGCGTTTGCCATCGAGCAGACGCAGTTCGCGCCCCTCGCGAACGAGTACTTCGCGGAGAACACGAAGGCGGAGCGGGACTCGGCGGCTGCCGGCTCCCAGCTCGCGCAGGACCATGCGGAGATCGAGACGCTGAAGCCGACGATCCTCACCCTGAAGCTGGTGGGGGTCGCCACACTGCTGTTTGGGATCCTGATCGCCCTGCTCGGGATCTTCCGGATGCTGTCGTTGATGCCTGTGGGGCTTGCGGATACCATGAAGGCGGCGCTCGATAACGCGGCGCTGGCCAAGAAGTAGGGGGAAGAGGCGGGGCTATCAAGAATTGCCGCGTTGGGCCCGGGGCCACACCACGAGCCTGCGCAACGCCTCCCCGTGGGCCAGGATGGCCAAGAGAACGAGGGTAACCATGGGCGCCACCAGAATGGCGCCGACCATGAGGATTAGAATCCGGGAATCTCGCTTCGCAGGCAGGCCGCCGACGGGCGACGGCCCCAGCCCAGCTCCCTCGTATCGGGCGCTCGTGTAGCTCACCATCATCGCGCCGGTGACCGCCAGGACAAGGGCGGGCCAAAGGAGGGGGTCTCCACTCACCCGCCATGCCCCGATGGCCAGACCAAGCAGGAGAGCGAGATCCGCGTACCGATCCAGGACGGCGTCGAACCATCCCCCGCGAGGGGACGCCGCATGTCGGAGTCGGGCAACCTCGCCGTCCACCCCATCCAGGATGGAGGCCAGTTGGGCGAGGAGTCCGCCCACGATGAAGCCCACGAGCGGGCCTACGGCCAGGAAGAGGGACCCCGTCACGGCGACGGAAAAGGAGAGGAGGCTCCAGTGATTGGGCGTCAGTGGCCAGTTCACGACACGGTGCGAGATGCGGACGGAGACAGGACGGTTGAGGAATCGGGCCACAGGTCCGTCCTCCTTCTTGACGAGGTTGCGCAGAAGCGCCTTCTCCGCCCGAGCCACCATCTCCGGGGTATCGAGGTCAAACCACCAGGTCGCGGGAATCCTCCAAGCCCGGAGCGATGCCCTCTCCGCCAAGGCGGCCACGGCGGCGGACAGTTCCCCCTCCCCCGCGGCCGTCGTCTTCTCCAGCACGGGGAAGATGGAACCGTCGAAGAGGAAGATGCCACAATCCACGGCGTCAAAGTCGGCAAGCTCGCGCCCAATGGCGCCAACGCGGTCCCCGCGGAGTCGCACCTTCATCGCCTCCTCCAGATCGGGGATGACGTCGAGGTGAGTGTCCACCGCGACCACGGGCGGGTCTAGCCGTGCCGCGAGAAGCGCCCGAAGCACCGCGGGATCGAACATGTGGTCCCCCATCAGCACGAGGAAGGGCGCGTCGTCCACGTGGGGACGGGCGGCCAGGAGGCTGGTCCCGTTGCCCCCCTGCCACGCCTCGTTTCGCACGCAAGTGACTTGGACGCCCCACCGGGAGCCATCGCCCGCGTAGGCCTCCACCTCCTCCCCAAGATGTCCCGTGACAAGGACGAACTCCGTCACGCCTGCCTCCTTCGCGGTGAGGATCACGCGGTCGAGGAAGGTGAGGCCAAGGAGAGGGTGGAGGATCTTGGCCCGATCTCCCCCCGGCAGCAGGCGCTGCCCCCGCCCCGCGGCAAGTACGACGGCCCGCATCGCTCTCCGCAAAGGCTCAGAAGCCTTGAAGTCTCACGCCAAGCCTCGGCCAATCTGGCTTGGGCGAGACCTTCCAAGGTGACCGGAGAGGACGCACGGTCGGCGACCCGATGCCGGGGTGGAACCGGACGGCTCGCAAGCTGACCTACTCCGCCGCCTGGACAGCCGGCTCCAAGGGGCGGGCGGGGATCGACTCCTTCGGCTCCACGCTCATTAGGAACTTCTCGACCATCTGCCGGGCTAGGTAGTCTGGGTGCTGGACCGGCGGGTGCTTCATTACGTAGGCCGAGATAGCCTCCAGAGGTCCACCGACCTTTCGGTCCAGGGCGACCTTGGCGACTCGAATCGCGTCAATCGCAGAGCCGGCGCTGTTGGGAGAGTCCTCGACGCTCAGCCGAAGTTCCAGATCGATGGGCACGTTCCCGAAGATGCGGCCCTCCATGCGAAGGAAGCAGACCTTGTTGTCCTTCTGCCAAGGCACGTAGTCGCTGGGTCCAATGTGGATGTTCTCCGGAGCCAGGGGCACGGGCAGCTCGCTCTGGATCGCTTCCGTCTTGCTGATCTTCTTCGACTTCAGGCGGCTCTGCTCAAGCATATTGAGGAAGTCCGTGTTCCCACCGGTGTTCAGTTGGTACGTCCGGTCAATTCGGGCCCCACGCTCCACGAAAAGGCGGGCCAAGGCCCGATGGACGATGGTGGCTCCGACCTGGGACTTGATGTCGTCGCCCACCACGGGAAGGTTCCTCTGACGGAACCGCGAAGCCCACTCCGGGTCCGAGGCGATGAACACGGGGATGCAGTTCACGAGGGCACATCCGGCCTCCAGGGCCGCCTCGGCGTAGTGTCGTGCGGCGGCCTCCGAGCCGACGGGCAGGTAATTCACCAGGACGTCGGCCCCGCTGGTGTCCAGGACTTGGGCCACGTCAACCGGTTCGGCGTCCGCCACGACAAATGACTGGGATGGGGGCCGGGTCTTCATGTGGTCGGCCACGCCGTCCAAGACGGGCCCCATCTGGACCTTCACGTCCATCCGGGGGATGGTTGGCTGGAAGACCTGCGTGCAGTTGGGCGGGGCGAAGATGGCCTCGCTCACGTCCTCCCCCACCTTGCGCGCGTCCACGTCGAACGCCGCGACCACGCGGATATCCCACGGTCGATACCCGCCGATCTCCCCATGCATGAGGCCGACCGGCTCCTCCTTCGTTTCCGAGTAGTACTGAATGCCTTGGACAAGGGCGCTGGCACAGTTCCCGACGCCAGCAATGGCTAGGTTGATTCGTCCCACCGAGCTCGTACTCCTTGAAACGCTACAATGCCCCCGCACGCGCCCATTGCTCCTAGAAGGAGAGGCCATCAGACCCTCTCGGCGCGGTAGTTACCGTCAGCGAACCAGTTTCCATGCGGGGAGTTCTATAGAACACTTGCCCCTGGCGCACGAGGAGGCTAGCTCATGCGTCCCCGCGCTGCCCCGTCTCATCGCAGGGCCCGACGACGTGCCCCCGAAGGACACTGCGGACGTCCTTGACGTTTCCAAGGAGTCGGTCGATCTCACCATGGACGCGATGGGGACCGGGGCCATCGCGGGGCCGAGCCTCGGATGGAACTCGAGCAACGCCTCGTCGACGCCGCGATCGCGCAACTGAACACGCGCTTTCCCAGCGGCGGGGGGGTCGATGCCTCGCTCTCTCTCGGGATCTTCCGGATGCTGTCGTTGATGCCCAGCGGGCTTGCCGATACCATGAAGGCGGCACTCGATAACGCGGCGCTGGCCAAGAAGTAGGGGAAAGAGGCGGGGCCCCCCCCGCCTACCCTGCGCTCCCCGAATCCTCGGCGCTCCACGCGACGAGCGGCAGGAGAGCCTCCCGCAGCGCGAGGCCCCGCGGCGTGAGGGCGTAGCGCACCTCGACGGGGTGGGCGGGGACCACCTCGCGCTTTAGGATTCCGGCCCCCTCGAGGTCGCGGAGGCGGTCCGTGAGCGTCCGCGGGGAGATCCCCATGAGGTCGCGTGCAAGTTCGCTGAACCGGGCATGGTCTCGGTTGCCAAGCACGGAGACAATGAGGACCGCCCATTTCTTCGCCAGGAGCCCTAGGGTCTCGTCCAGCGGGTAGACGCAGATATCCTGGCCGCCGACCTGGACGACGCAGAGTTCCTCCCGCGCGCGTGCGGCCACGCGCCTCCTGGCCTTGTTTGAATGACTCACCAACTGCGAAACACCTCACTGGCGGTTTCAAGTGCTGCGGGCCCCATATCTACTTGGTGATCCGCAGTGCCTCACTTGTCTCCCGCAGAGTCTGACCCGACCGGCGCGTCCCTTCTGAAGGTGACCGCGAAGCCGCTCGCCGCCCCCGGCACCGTCCCTACGGTTACCGGGTCGGCGCATGCCCGGTGGCCAAAGGCATGGGAGAACCTCGCGGTGGACCGCGGGGGTTCGGGCGACGCCTGCCCAGTGTGCGGCGAACTTGGCGAGGGGGTCGGGCTCGTCACCCTGCGGGCGCTCATCAGGAAGGACCTCAAGGCGCTCCCGGACGGGGAGGGCTTCCAGTACTGCCGGACGCTCCGGTGCCCCATCGTCTGGTACCGGGGGGCCCCCGCGTTTGCCGCCGACGCGGCCGCTGTGCGCGTCCCGGTCAATGTGAAGATGGAAGAGCCGTCGCGGCCGCTGTGCTACTGCCTCAAAGTGGACGAGGCCGCCGTGCTCGAGGAGGTCGTGGAGCGCGGGTGCTGCACGACGCTCGAGGAGGTCCAGGAGGCCACACGCGCCAACACCGGCAAGGCCTGCCATGTCACGAACCCGAGCGGGGGGTGCTGCGAGCGGGACGTGTTGGGCTCGCTCGCCAAGGGACTGGCTTCGGCTGGCCGGCAGGGAGAGGTGGCAAACTTCCAGGCGCTGGAGGGGTGCTGCGTGCGGCCGGCCGGGCCCGCCTCGACCGGCAGATCGGATTGAACCCGGGGTCCGGCCGCGACGCCTTGCGGCGGTGGCACCCAGATCATCTGAACTGCAACTGCAGTGTGTAGATCTCCTCGGAAAAGTGCCGATAAAGAAGGCCCACAAGGTACTCCTGGAGCTTTCCCTTCGCGTTGCCGCGATAGCGGATTTCGCCGGTGGTAACCCCCTTCGAGGCGCGGCTCACGGTAATCCAGGCCGACTTGTCGGGGACCCACTTCTTCTCGCGGCTGCTGCCGTGGTACAAGCGCCGGCTCTTCCTGTCGTACCGCCAGGTTTGCACTGCGCGGACCCCAGCTCCGCCTTTTCGTCGTTGACGTTTCTTCAGCCGCGCCGGGGAGGTTCTATCCTGGATCTCACGGATCAGGTTGAACTCGTCAGGGTGGGTCAATTGGTACTTGATCATGGTTCGGACAAAGCGCTGGGGTGCGTACATGAATTTGTCTGCGTGTGGGTGGGGTTCCTCGTATGCGCGTGACTACCAGGTTTCGCCGGTAGCGCAAGTCGATTCGATTAGCCGGCCGATGATCTACGCGCGCGGTGGTCCGGCCACCAGACGCCGTTGAGGCCGCGCGCCTTGAGGGCCCGCCGGAAGCACCGCCCTGCGTTGACATCGAAGTGGGGCGGGAACTCGATGGGCGCCCCCAACGCCTCGTCGATCAACCGCATGTTCTGCCCCCGTGGGTGCAGCGACTCTCCGTAGACTCGGTCTGGCCGGATCCGCTCGAGGTGCCCCGCTATCGTCTCGATATCGGCCTTCACGTCCTCCCGCACATCCACGGGCGGGAAGATGGGCGCCAGGATCACGCCGGTCGGGACGCCGGCCTCCTTGGCCTTTTGAAGTACTCCAAACCGCCGCCGAGGAGTGGGCACGTTGGGCTCGATAAGCCTCCGCAACGGAAGCGAGGATGTGGAGACCGAAACTTGCAGGCGGACTTGGTCGGAGTAGTCCGCTAGCATATCGAGGTCCTTCAACACGAGCAGCGATCGCGTTTGTACACAGAACCGGACGCCGGCCGGCAGGGCCCGCTCAAGGATCGCGTGCGCCCACGGCGCAAGCTCCGGCAGGTAGGGGTCGTGCATGGAGGAGAGCATGACCTCTTTTCCCTTCCACTTCTCCCAGCGGGTCTCCTCGATCGCTTCTTCGAGGTTTTCCGGGATCATGAAATACTCGCCCCAGTCCTTCTCCTTCACCTCGGTCGCGGCCGCGGGGTTGTTCTTGAAGCGGCCGCCCGCGAAGAGCTTGTTGATCACGTCGACGTAGCAGAAGCGGCACCCGTGCGTGCACCCCACCGCGAAGTTGAGGCACCAGCCCTCCGAGAGGTTCTTGCCCACGCCGCCGCGCTGTTTGGTGGTGAGGCGGGAGGGGTGGATGAGGGGGGCGGTGGCCCTGTAGGTGATCTCCGCGCTGCCGTGAGATCCGTTCACGAGACGGAGGGACGGGCCGACGCTCGCCGCCATCGCTAAGTTAGGCGACGTTCGACGTTAAAATGGCTCCGATGGCAAACACCCTGCCCGTCTCATGACTGTCTCGCACCTAGATACGACGCTAGATGGCGGGCGGTGGTTCCTCATTCTTGTGGGGAACGCGCGAAACACTGATGGCCACTCAACGAGTGGGCCGACGGATTCATATGGAGGCGTGTGGCATTCGGTCCCATTCAGGGAAAGCACGGCGAGCCAGCACTGATGTCAGGAGCCCTTGGTTCCATAGCAGGCGTGCAGTGAGCCGTTCGAAGGCTGGAATTCCGTATGACCGAAACATGGAGCCTCCCATCGCTGGGACACGTGCCACCAGAGAAATGCTCCGGAGCCGAGTGGCACACGAAGCAGAAGCACGCTCTGCTCTGGTCGTACCTCAGGATATGGCTGGAGCACGTTGGTCAGCGCCCCGCTTTCAGTTCCAAGCGGCCCAGCCTGCAGATTGCGGATATTCATGCGTCATTTGGATTCTGTTACGACGAGAAGACACAAGAAACGTGGCCGGGGACGGCGCTACTCGCGGCACATTGCCTCAAGCAATACGCGACTGATTATCCCAAGCGCCTTTTTCTCAATTCCTTTGTACCTCCTGACGAGGAAACATCGGCCGTTCAAAGAGGTGCTCTCGAAGATGCCGTTGGCGCCATTGACCTCGCTAAGTATCGATGTACCGTCGAATACAGATCACTTGCGGCGGAAGAGGCAATCGAAGAGGCCCAACACTTCTTGGATCCTCGGTTTCCGAACATCTGGCTGCTCGACCCCTACAACCCCAAGGATTTGCCTTGGGTCGCGGTTGAGGCCGTGGCACGCTTTACGGCAGAATATGCCAAGGATGGCCAAACCGTAACGCGGCGTCCAGAATTGTTCATCAATCTTATGACGTCGACACTACAACGAACCCTGGATTCACAGCCCATGATCATGTCGACTACAATTGGCCTCGAAGAGAAGGCTTGGCGAGAACGCCTTTCGGCCTTTCAATCTAGGGGGCTCAACACGACCGATGCCATCCTCGAGCTCTATGTTTCCCGCCTAAGGGAGAACTACGACAAGGATCCAGTCGCTGTCAAGATACCCGCAACCCAAGGAAATGTTGTCTACACCCTACTCTTCTGCACTGATAGTGAGCCTGGCTACTTCATGATGCGGAAGGAGGGTTTGCCCGAATACCAGGTCTGGCGCAACAACGAATGGGTTCCGGCCGCCGAATACCTACGAGCCAGGGGTTTGGTCGACCGCAAAGCAGCGAAGGTCGGCCAACGCCAATCCGATCTCGGAGATTTTTCTAGCCGCTAGAAGCTCCACCGGCGACCTCCATCGAGGAACTGGAGGGTATCGTCCTGCGCCCGTCGCCGCGCCTCGCAATCCGCCCTTCACTAGCGCCCCCGCCGGTCCCAGCCGGAGACCTCCGTGCTCCACGCGACGAGCTGCAACAAGGCCTTGCGCGGGGCGAGACTACGGGGGCTAAGGCCACAGCGTACCTCCACGGACTGGAAGGGATCACCTCACGCTCAGGGATCCCGGCCCGCTCCAGGTCGCGGTGCTGGTCCGTGGGCGTCCAGGGAGAGAATCCAGTGCGGTCGCTCTAGACACGCGAGCGGCTCCACGGCCAACGGGAATACGGCCGACCGGCCGCGTCCTCATGCCTCTACGAGCCCTTCTACGAGGCGGCGGGCGTCCAGCCCCACGGCGTGAGTACACGGGCCGGCCTTGCGCTGCACTCCTTCCAGGGGGTGGCTCGCGACGCTTCTGGCCGTGGGCCAGCCTTGCGACGCCCCCCGCCGTCGGTGGTTTGTTCGCCCACCCCCCGTAAACGATTGGCGCGCCTGGCCCAGCGTGTTGACCTAGCGCCCGCGGGGCTTGCCTGGGCCTGCCCGCGACTTGCGTCTGCGCCGTCATGAATGCGCCCCACCCGCTAGGCGGTCCTGCATCGCCTGCGAAATGGGCTGCTTGGGCGACGGACCCACGCGCGAGCGATTGAGACGCCGTTTCCCCCCGAGAAGTCCGCCCTCGCCAATCGTGGGCCGTTCCTCCCTTGAATGCGGCCGAATCGACCCACGGAAGGGTCTCCGCGGTCCAGCTCCAAGTCGGGGAATCGAGAATCGCATGCGCGGGATTGGACGGCCATTCGATGTCCCCGGGGTTGGCCGGGGGAGAGAGCGCTACGCGCGGCGCGTGTCCGCCTGGCAGTGCGAGGTCTCCGGACACGTTGGCCATGCATAACGAAGCGTCGGCCGCCACCGCGGAGACCGAGAGGTCCGTCGCCCACGCCAGGTCAAGTCTCGACTCCTCGTGCGGGAAATGGACCGCGCGTCGCTCGACGTCCCCATACTCGCCGGATTCGAGGAAGCGTCCCAAGGTGGCGTTTGCCCCATTCATCGCACTCCGATTGCCGTCCCACCCGCGGAGCGTTTCCCCCACCTCGGATTCGAGGTGGGCCGCCAACCCCCGCAGGTTTTCGAGAAAGGCGTCCGTTTCCCGACCGCTGATTGCGGCGACAAGCCTGAAGCCATCGCTTGGGACGGCACAAAGGCCGTAGTCGCCACTCGCCGCGCGGACGACCCCGCCCTCGGGAGCCGCCGCCTGTGGCCGCAGGCCATCCCGGACGAAGTCCGCGACGGCACCGGCCATCATCCCCACGGAGTCAGTGTCGTCCGTGAATCCATCGCGCTCGGCCCGGGCGGCCGCCATCCCCGTGGGGCCGATCATGTAGAGCGCCAGCAGGCGCGGGGGCGGCTCTCCGCCGTCGGCACCGCCGAGCCCGAGTGAGCCCGCGCCGCTCGAGCCAGCGTAGGCGCCGCTCGGCGAAAGGGCCCAGCCTCCCGCCATCGCGTAGGCCGCCGCAGGGAGGCGTTCCATGGGCGCGCTCCCTCGGCTGCTCGGCACTGGTACGGGGGGCCCGTATTTGCCGCCGTCGAGGAATCGGCGAAGGCGGGACTCGATCGCTCGCATGGCGTTTCGGTCGCCGTCCTGTCGGCGGAGGGCTTCCTCGACTTCCGATTCAAGATCGCGCGCAAGGCGCCGAAGATCCTCCAGGAACGCCTCTGTTTCGCGGCCCTCGATCACGGAGACAAGCCCGAAGCTCCCGTTCGTGAAGGCGCAAATACCGCGCGTGCCACTCGCCGCGCGGACGATCGTTTCCCTGGGGATCCCCCCCTGGGGAGAGAGCGCGTCCCGGACGAACTTGGAAACCACATCGACCATCGTCCCCACGGAGTGGGGGTCGTCCGAGAACCCCTCGCGCTCGACCCGGACCGCGGGGGTCCCCTCGTCGCCGACCAAGTAGAGGGCGAGCACCTGCGGGGGCCTTT
This sequence comes from uncultured Thermoplasmata archaeon, assembly GCA_965541515.1. Lineage (GTDB taxonomy): Archaea > Thermoplasmatota > DTKX01 > DTKX01 > DATEUP01 > DATEUP01. The sequence continues at coordinate 7,200 of CBEUCC010000030.1, read as the reverse complement.
CGTCTTGCGCGGTGGGGTCGGGCGCCGGGGGCGGGAGCGGCCCGATCGGGGGGTGGCCGAGTGCCGGGGAAGCCGGCAGGTCCGCCGCCCAGGAGAAATCCGACCCCGCCGGGCCGCCCAATTCGATGCGCTCGTCGAAGAGGGGCGCCTGCCCTACGGCCGCAGTGCCTCCCCAACGGAGGGCGATTTCCGAGTGCGGGGGGGTGGGGTCGAGGGCTCGGGGAATGCCGCGACACGGGGCGGGTGGCTCCGTCGAAAATAGAGCGGCCTTCATGCCCCCGTCAGAGGGACGAGGCATGGTTAAGGAGGTTGCCGTTCTTGGCCTTTTGGAGCCCACGACGCGCCGCCGCGACCCGGAGGAATCGGCGTGTCAATCATGCCGCGTAGAGCCCCTCGCAAGGGTCATCTCTCTCCTTCCCGTCAGCCGCATCCGACGGGGCTGTCTATGCCCCGGCGTACTTCTTTAGGATCGGCTGGGCCAGCAAGTCGCCGATGCGTTCGAAAGCCGCCTCGACATTCTCGCCGGTCTTGGCCGAAGTGAGGAGGAGGTCGAGGTTGAGCTTCTTGGCGGCGGCCTCGAATTCCTCCTGCGTCACCTGGAACTGATCACGCAAGTCGACCTTGTTGCACGCGAGCACGCCCGGTATGGGCCCGCAGACCTCGCGGACGCTGCCTGCCCACCTCTCCAGCGACGCGAACGTCTCGCGCCGCGTGCCGTCCAGGACGAGCAGGAACGACTCGGCCCCCCGGAAGTGCATTTGGTGCGTCTTCTCCTTGTGCTCCTGACCGAGGATGTCCCAGATTCCGAGCATCATGTGGATGGTCATCCCCTCGGGCTCGTAGACAAGCTCCAACACTTTCCGGGAGGTCTTCGTCCCGATCGAGATGATGTACTTGTCATCGAACTTGTCGATCACGAACCGCCGGATGAGCGAAGTTTTTCCGACCGCGCCGTCACCGACGAGGAGCATCTTCTTGTCGAATTCGAGGACCCGCATCCGCTCGTCGCATCCCCTCTGCGGGCGGATATAGCTTGTCGGTGTCGGCAACTCCTGGCTCCCCTTTCCAGTGGGGCCGCGAGCTGTCCCCCCGGGGTCGCGTTGCCTGCGCGAGCCCCCTCACCGCTTCGCAGCAGGACGGCGCCGGCCCCTGCGCCCCCCCAGCCGGCGCTCCACCTCCGCCTTCCGCTTAGCCGCCTTTGCGTGCCCCGGCCGGACCCGCAAGGCCTGGTTGTACAAGCGCAGCGCCTGGTCGGGCCTGCCAAAGGCCTCCAGGAATGCGCCCTTCCCGTAGAGCGTGGGCACCGACTTCGGCTCCAACCGCAGGGCCCGGTCGAAGGCCGTGAGCGCCTCCCTTTCCCGCCCGAGCCGTCCGAGGGCCACCCCAAGGTCGTGCCACGCCGCAACGTCCGACCGGTCGAGCGCAAGCGACCCGCGCAGCGCTTCCTCGAGGACGTCCATGCGCTCCCCCCCCTTGGCAACGTCGGCCAGCAGCGCCCACCCCTCGCCGGCCGAGGGGGACGCCTTTGTGGCCGCGCGGGCGGCCTCGAGCGCTTCCTCCGTCCTTCCAAGTCCGTTGAGCAGCCGGGCGCGGCGCTCGCCCGCGCCCGCATAGGGCGGGTCTATGCGGAGCACCTGGTCGAGGGCCGCCAGCGCCTCCTGGCCCCTGCCTTGGCGCTCGAGGCTCCCGGCCAAGTGGACCCACGCGTCCCGGTGGTCGGGGTTGAGCCGGGCAGCCTCCCGGAAGCACCGCTCGCCGTCCCCCTCCTTGCCCTTCTTGCGGAAGTGCACGCCCCGGTTGTACCAGCGTTCGGGGTCCCCCTTGCCGTGGCGGAATGCCTTCGCTCGCGCGGCCTTTGCCTCGACCCTGCGCCCCGTCGTCGAAAGGAGCGCGGCCCTGCGGTCCCACGCCGCCGGTTCCTCGGGGCGGATGCGTACCATTTGGTCGACGGCCGCCAGTTCCTCGCCGGCCCACCCCTGCCTTTTGGCCACGAGCGCGCGGCTTTGCCAGGCTTCGTAGGAGTCGCGGCCGATGGCAAGCGCCCTGTCGAGAGACGCGAGCGCCTGGCGCGGGTGCGCGAGTGCCACGTGGGCGTGGCCACGGTTGTACCAGTACGCGGCGCACGTCGCGGCGTATTCGGTTGCCTTGTCGTGCGAGTGCAGGGCCTCGCTGTGCCGGCCAAGCTCGCCCAGTGCCAGGCCCCTCCCGTCCCAGCCGTCCGCGTCCTCGCGCTGGCCCCGTATCGCCGCGTCGAAGGCCCCAAGGGCTTCGGGGAAGCGCTTGAGCCCAAGCAGCGCGAGGCCCTCGTTGTAACAGGCGTCCGGGTGGCCAGGCAACGCCCGGACGACCCGTTCGAATTCGTGGAGAGCCCCTTCGTGGTCGCCCGCCTCGAGCTTGGCCACCCCGGCCTCGAAGTGTCCGGTCACGGCCCGAGCGTCTTCGTCGCCGGCGGTCCTCCCGTCGAAGGCCCCGGGGAGCGTCTCGCGGACAGGCGGGACGATCTTCCCGGGGTCGGGGCCCTGGGCGATCTTGTGTGCGGGGGGCTCTTGTGCCAATCGACCACCTAAGGGCTCGGGCCGAACGTGGGGTCTCGCCTAATCTCCTTTCTCACGCTGGGCCACGACCGGGGCTACCGAAGGTCTGGCGCGCTAGGATCGCAGGGCAGGGGACGCCTGCCGCAGGGAGCCGCCCGCAGGGGCGAATTTGGGGGGGTGGAAGCCCGCCGCGGGCAGCGTGGGGTTGGTGGCCTAATCCACCTTCAGTTTGAATGCCTTCTCCGCGGGTGCCGGCTCTCTCTTGGGCAGGTGCAGCTTGAGCACCCCGTTCTCGAGCTTGGCCGTGGCCTTCTCCGGGAGGACCTCCTCGGGGAAGGTGAACGACCGGTGCAGCGTGGCGTGCGCGCGCTCGTGCGCGAAGAACCGCTCTGCCTCGCTCTGCTCCTGCGACTCCCGCTCACGCTCGGCCTCCACCTCGACGCGGTTTGCCGTGAGTTCGATCTCGATGTCCTTGCGCTCGAACCCGGGCATCTCGAGGTCGACGACGAACTCGTGGCCCATGTCGAAGAAGTCGGCGCGCGCAAGCCGCGGTGCGCTCAGCCCCTCGACCCGCCGCGTCGCCATCGTGTTCCAAGTCGGCAAGAGCATCGACTCCATGTTGCGGCGCAGGCTCTCGAAGTGCTGGTCGAAGTCCGCGACGACACCGTAGGGGTCGTAGATGTAGCGCTCCTTGGCCGGCGAGGTTGGCGCAAGCGGCACGGGCGGCGAGTCGCCGGCGTGCATTTTCTCTAACTTCATCAAACCAATGTCTCCCTCTGTACGTCTCATCTTCGGGTCACCTCTCTGTGGGGGTATGTGCGCCAGCGCGACCGCGAACCCAAGTCGGTTGGGTGCCGAGAGTACGTACGTCGGGTAACCGTCGCATGCCCGGAGGGCGACAGCGGGCCCGGCCCTCCAGGAGCGCGCGTGGCCCCCCGACGGCCATCAGACGCGGGGGGAGGCCGCCATGCAGATAAAGGAAACCCCCCCCCTGGGTGGGCCGGAATTCGAAGGGTCTGGCCACCTACGAAAGTACTTTCATTACCGGGGGGTCACCACCCCTCCCCACCATGGGAACCGAGGTAGTGCACCCCATGATCGAAATCCGCTTCCACGGTAGGGGCGGCCAGGGGGCCGTCGTCGCCTCGGAGTTGCTCGCCCACGCCGCGTTCCTCGAGGGCAAGCAACCGCAGAGCTTCCCCTTCTTCGGGGTCGAGCGCCGGGGGGCGCCGGTGGCCGCCTTCGCGCGCATCGACGTCCGCCCCATCCTCCTGCGCACGCAGGTCACCCAACCGGACATGGTCGTCGTCCTGGACGCGGGCCTCCTGCGCACGGTCCCTGTCACCTCCGGGCTGAAGGAGGGGGGCACCCTGCTCGTGAACACGGAGCGCCCCGCGCGCGACCTGCCCGCTGGCGCGGCCGGCACGGTCGCGGCGGTCGACGCGACGGACATCGCCGTGCGCCACGGCCTCGGCTCGCGCGCGATGCCCATCGTCAACACCGCGATCCTCGGGGCACTAGCACGCGCCACCGACGTGGTGGGCCTCGGGCCGGTGCTCCACGCCATCCGCGAGCACGCCCCGGCCAAGCCCGGGGAGAACGTAGAGGCGGCCCGCGAGGCGTTCGAGCGGGTCGAGGTCCTGCGGGCGGTGCCCGCATGAGCTCCGAGCCCGGGCCGGCCTGGGAAGCCCCGGTCGCCACCTTCCCGAGCGACACGATCAAGACGGCCTCGTGGCGCAACCAGCGGCCCGTCCTGGACCGCGAGAAGTGCACGCGGTGCACGGTGTGCTGGAAGTTCTGCCCGGACGTGGCGGTCTCCTTCGACGACGAGGGGTACCCGCTCTTCTCGGTCGACCACTGCAAGGGGTGCGGCATCTGCGCGCACGAGTGCCGGCCGGGCGCGCTCGAAATGGTCGATGAGGAGGGGTAGCCGTGGCATGGCAGGTCATGTCCGGAAACAGCGCCGCGGCGTGGGCCGCAAGGCTCGCGCGCACGCAGGTCGTGGCGGCCTACCCGATCACCCCGCAGACCACGATCATCGAGAAGATCGCGGAGTTCATCGCGGCGGGCGACCTCGACGCGCAGTACCTCGCGGTCGAGTCCGAGCACAGCGCAATGCAAGCGTGCATCAGCGCGTCGGCGATGGGAGCACGCACGTACACGGCGACGTCCAGCCAGGGGCTGCTGCTCATGCACGAGCTGCTCCACTGGGCCACCGGTGCGCGCGCGCCCGTCGTGATGGCAGTGGCCAACCGCGCGGTGGCCCCGCCGTGGTCGGTGGCGGCCGACCACACGGACACCATCGCGCAGCGCGACACCGGCTGGATCCAGTTCTACGCCGAGAGCAATCAGGAGGTGCTCGACACGACCCTCCAGGCCTTCCGGCTGGCGGAGCACGCCGAGGTCCAGCTGCCCGCAATGGTGAGCGAGGACGCGTTCTTCCTGACCCACACGGTGGAGCCGGTGGATGTGCCCGAAGCGGGGGCGGTCGACCGCTTTCTGCCGCCGCGCGACCGGCGCCACGCGTTGCACGTGGGGGAGACGGCGCGCCTCGGCTCGTACATGGGGCCGGACCGGTACATGGAGTTCCGCGCCCGCATCGCGCGCGCGATGGAGCGTGCCGCCCGCCTCTACCTGGAGGTCGAGGCGGAGTTCGAACGAGCGGTTGGGCGCCACCACGGGGGACCGGTCACCCGCTACCGCACGGATGACGCCGACGCCGTCATCATCACGATGGGGACCGCGTCCTCCACCGCCCGTGCCGTCGTAGACAGCCTGCGCGAGCGCGGAAAGCGGGTCGGCCTGGTGAAACTGCGTATGTTCCGGCCGTTCCCTGCCAGGGAGTTTCTGGCGCTCGCGGGTGAGGTCGACCGCATCGGCGTGCTCGACCGGTCGTTCACGTTCGGCGCTGCAGGAGCGGCCGCTACCGAGATCGCCGCGACCATGTACCGCGCGCCCAAGCGCCCGCTGCTTCGTGGGTTTGTCGGGGGGCTCGGCGGGCGCGACGTCACACCTGAGGGCATCGAGTCCATGTTCGAGTCGCTCCTGCGCGGTCAGGGAGACGACGTCGAGTGGGTTGGGCTCAAGGCCGACGAAGGGGGTGTCCCCGTTGGTTAAACTCACGCTGCCCGAGTCCGAACTCATGCGGCCCGGCCACGCTGCCTGCCCGGGGTGCGGCGCGACGCTTGCGATGCGCTTCCTGCTCAAGGGCCTCGGGCCCAACACGGCCGTCGCGATGCCCGCCTGCTGCTGGGCGGTCATCGGCACCCCCTACCCCACGACGGTCCTCGACCTGCCGTGGCTCGACTGCGCGTTCGAGGCGACGGGCGCGTCCGTGAGCGGCATGCGCGCAGCGGCGGACGCGCTCGGCCTCAAGGACGTCAACATCCTCGGGTTCGCGGGCGACGGCGGGACGGCCGACATCGGCCTCCAGGCGCTCTCGGGGATGCTCGAGCGCGGGACGGACGGGATCTACGTGATGTACGACAACGAGGCGTACATGAACACGGGGATCCAGAAGAGCGGCGCGACCCCCGAGGGCGCGTGGACGTCGACAACACCCACGAGCGACACGCAGCGCGGCAAGCGCGGGCCGAAGAAGGACATCTTCGCGATCGTGCTGGCGCACGAGCCCGTGTACGCGGCCACGGCGAACGTGGCGTTCCCGGAGGACTTTGTCCGGAAGGCGAAACGGCTCGCGGCGCTGAGGGGACCACGGTTCCTGCACGCCCTCGCGCCCTGCCCGCCGGGGTGGCGATTCTCGCCGGAGCGCTCCGTCGAGGTGGGGCGCCTTGCCACGGACACCAACGTCTTCCCGCTGATGGAGTACGAGGACGGCCGGCTGAAACTCAACCGCAAGCCGAGCGTCCGGCGCCCCGTCGAGGAGTACCTCAAGGCGCAGGGGCGCTTCTCGCACCTGCGGCCCGACGAGGTCGCCTCGATCCAGGAGTCCGTCGACAGGCGGTGGGAGGGGCTGCTCGCGCGCGATGGGGCCTCGCGGCCGGTGGCCGCAACAGCCGCCCCGGTCCCAACCCCTACCGCACGACGCTGACCGGGCAGTGCGACAGCTTCACGACCTTCTCGGCGGTCGACCCGAGCAGCACCCGCATGATCCCGGTGCGGCCGTGCGACCCCACAAAGATCGTGTCGACCCTGCGCTCCTCGGCAAACTTGACCAGCGCTGCCGCCACGTCCTCGGACGGCTCGTGCTCGACCACGACCCCCGAGGCGCTTACCCCCGCGCTCTCCGCGATCCGCACGCCGGTGTCGACGACGCGCTTTGCCTCGCTCCGGGCCTCGTCCAACAGGTCGTGGAACGTCCCGCCGGCCGAGGAAGGCGCACCGATGGGGCCCACCTGCACCGCCGTGACGACAATGAGCCGCGCGCCAGCCTCCGTGACTCGGTCGAGCGCGAACTCGAGCGCCTTGTCGCTTGCGGGCGACCCGTCCGTCGCGACCATGTACAGCCGTGTCTTCGCCCTGCGCCCCATGGGGACCCGCTCTCCCTAGGCCGCGGGGGATATTGGGCTTGGCGCTCCTACTTTCCTAACGCCACTTGGCCCCCCCGTAGGACGGCTGCGGGGTCTGGCCATGGGTGCACTCCAGCGACAAAGAAAAAGAGAGGGAAGCCGGGGGGCGTCCGCGCCCCCCGGAAACCGGGTGTCCC
>CBEUCC010000029.1:0-24050 GCA_965541515.1 uncultured Thermoplasmata archaeon | reverse complement strand
CCTACGCGAGCTTGCCCACGACCCAGCCCCTCCTCATCGCGGTGGGCCTCTTTGCCTTCCTCGTCATCCTCAACATGACCTTCATGCGCAAGACCGTGGCCGCCATATCCGGCGTGTCACTGTCCGAGGACCATGCGACGCCCGTCCCAGATGAACTGATGGCCGCCATCAACCGGTTCGCCATCGGCGCCCACGTCCAGGCGGCCGTCATGGTGACCATCATCATCTTGATGGTCATCGCCGCCAACGGCGGTTTCTAGGCGGGCTTGGCCACGCGGACCTTGCGGCCGCCCCACATGTAGAGCACCGGGAAGGCCACGCCAAACACGAGCGTCCCGATGAAGAACCCGTACTGGGCCGACACGACCAGCGCAATCACCGCCGAGACGGCCATCTCCCAAAAGAGGTCGACCTGTGACGCGACCGCCGCGAGGAAGACACTGACGACGCACGCGGCGAGGAACACCCAGAGGCGCGCCTCTACGGAGACGAGCCAGTCGAACAAGGGCCTCGCGCTGCCCATTGGGAGTTGCCTATTCGTACGTTTCGGGGGGCGCTGCCCGCAACGGCTAAAGCCCCGAGCGCCCTGGCAACGTCGGTGAGCTAGGTGTTCTGTGCTAGTTGCGGAAAGGAACTGCCGGAGGGGGCGGCCCACTGCCCCGCGTGCGGCGCCGCGGTCAGTGGAGCGCCCGCCGGAAAGGGCGCGAGCCGGTTCTTGAAGAGCATGGCGGGCAAGGCGGTTGACACGACGAAGGCGGTCGGGCACAAGACGGTGGAGGTCACCAAGCCCGTAGCCGAAAAGGCCTGGGACACGACCAAGGACGTCGGGGGCAAAGCGGTGGACAAGGGGACTCCGCTCGCTGGCAAGGCGTGGAGCAAGACGAAGGACCTGGGCGGGAAGGCCGTGGACGTCGGCAAGGAAGCGGGCGGCAAAGCGGTCGACGTGACTAAGGAAACCGTGAAGAAGGCCAAGGACAAGGTCTGAGCGGGTCAGCGGCCCGCCGCGTTGTCGACCCGCAGGTCGAATGCGATGTAGAGGTCGTGTGGGCTGTAGCTCTTGATCGGGCGGGCGCGCAGGATCGTGATGTCGCGGCCCGCTTGCGCGCCAAGCCGGCCCAACGCGCCCTGCTCCGGGAGCACCTGGTCGAGCGGCAGGATCGCATACAGGTGGATGATCCCGCCCTCCACGACCAGCGGGAGCGCGTCGGGCAAGTACTCCTTGGCCCGGTGCGGGAGGTTCATCACGACCCGCGTGAACGACGCCGGCTTACAATCCCTTGCAAAGTCGTGGAAGTCGGCCGCGTGCGCTTCGATATTGGTGAGCTTGTTGCGCGTGGCGTTGGCCCGGAGCAGCGCGACGGCGTCCTTGCTGACATCCACCGCCACCACGGTCGCGGTGGGTTGGGCCCGCGCGATGTGCATAGTGATCGGACCGACCCCCGCAAACGCGTCCAGGACCCGTTCCTGGGGAGCGACCTCGAGTGCGACGCGACGGCGCTCGCCCGCGAGCCGGGGCGTGAAGAACGCCCGCTCCAGGTCGACCTCGAGCGCGAGGCCGAACTCCTTGTGGACGGTCGTCAGGGGGCCCTCCCCCCCGACTTTCCGGAGGGTGCGCAGGCGCCGCTCGCCGCCGACGCCCTCGTCGGCCGCGACGGCACGGACGCCCTTGGTCGCCCGCAAGATGGCGTCGGCGACCTGCGACTCCCACGGGCGGTTCTCGGCCGTGAACTTCACGACCGCAATGTCCCCGATCTGATCGTAGCCCTGCGGGAGCAGTGCCCGCACGTCTGGCGGCACGTCCGCCAGCCGTTGGTAGTCTCCGCGGTCGCGCGTACGGATTTCCGTTTCGAGGACCTCGAAAGCCGCGGCGAAGTGGGTGGCAAACGCCTGAGGTGCCGGGCCCAGGTCGCCAGCGTCGACACGGCCGTCGTCGCGCACCGGCACCGCTTCGGCGGCCTCGAGCGGCGTCGCCGCCCCGGGGACGGAAGCCTCGGAAAGTGGCAGCAGGACACGCGCGTCGTCGGTGAGAATCCGCGCGTGCATGTCAAGCAGCTTGTTCTGTGCCAGCCACCCGCGCGCCTCCTCGCCGCGCGGCCGGGGCACGGCCGCGAAGATCCGCGGCTGCCGCAGCGGCGGGACGCCTTCCTCGTCGGACAACGGTCGCTGCAGACGATTCCTGACCTTAACGGTTGGCCGGCGGCCCCGCGTGTGCTCGACCATAGATTTACACTGTGCCAGCACGCTGGACGACCCCGTGCAGAACCCTGACGGCGTCCCCTTCCCCGGAATGAACGTGTACTTCGTCTCCCGGGAGCCTATCCGGGCCCCCCAACCGCTCGTGGACTTTGCGGCCGTGGCCCGCAGTCTCGAGGAGAATCTTCCGGGCCAGACGCTGGCGGGTAGCCTGTCGGTGAGGTGGCAGAACCGGTTCATTATCGCGGCCTGCCCGAAGGGGCTCGGGACCGCACCGGAGTCTTCGATGGTCGAGTTGTACGAGTACGACCCCGTGCGGTACCAATCACTCGTGATCGGCTTGGTCGAGCCGCCGGCCGAGACGCCCGTGCACTGGATCTGTCGGCGGGTGAACCCGGGGGCGCGGGTCGTGGCGGTGGTGAACCCCGCGCCGGAGGTGGGGGAGGACGTTGAGGTCGCCCCCGCGCCCAAGGGGTACCTGGGGAACACCGATACACTGCTAACGCTCGGCAAGATCCTCAAGGGGGAGTCCTTGCAGACGATCGAGTCCGTTGGGTTGATTGCAAGTGCCCCAAGCGCAGACGAGCTCTCCCAAGTTCTAGTCAGTGGCCTCAAGCCGAAATCAAAGTAGGGGAGGTCTTGCAGGTTTCGACGATGACCTCGACGGCTCCGCGAACACCACGCGACCGGACCTGGCGCTTGGGGAAGATGGCACGGCAACTGTAGCCTAGACCTTCGACAGCCGGACGTCCTGCGATCTGTGGGCCTCCCGCTATCAAGCGCATCGGAACAGCGGGCGGGTGCAGCGCTTCGTCCGGCCCTTTCATGGTGTTGCGGTCGCAGGTGAATTGAATCCCTTGACTATGAGCCATACCGCGAATACCATTTCTTGCAAAGCTATTGGAGCAAACAGGACCTCAATTTGACTAACGCCGAAGAACTGCAACGAATAAAATACGAAAACAAGGGCGGCTCCAACAAAACCCCAAACCGACAACCATCGCGGAACGAGTTTTGATCGATACAATACGAAATTCAACATCAGAGCAGATAGGGTAAAGGCGAGTCCAAACCCAAGCAAATAGGCCCCATTGCCTGCCGCCAGCCATAGAGCGCTTGAAGTTTCATAGTGGGAGGCAGCCGGAGCTCCGGCCTTTACAAATTCCTGACTCAATGCCAATAGTGCCAGTATGGTGACTACATTGACAAGAAAGAGCACGCCCTCGACAATCCTGGCTCCAAGGTACCCAACAGCTAGAGATTCATTGTGCTCTCTCAGGATTGGGTATATCGCAACTGCAATACCGGCAACTGCAACAGCCATGATGGAGTAGAAGAGCGCTCCAATCATCACTTGGCTTTCATTTTCAGAAGCCCAACTGAGTCCTTCTGAACCACTTAGCAATGGGTCCAAAAGAACAGCCAATAGTATGCCTGCAACCGTCGCAGTTATGAACAATACTCCCACAATGATTCCGGTCTTTCTCAGCGATTCCATCTCTTCTTTCCCCCCCCTCGTCGTTTGAATTGTCCCGTACAGTCGCCTTGTCAAGTTCTGTTGTTGTGTACCACGGTTACCACTACATTGCCCTTCTTGTGTCCTTTGTCGACATACCTGTGAGCCTCGGCCACCTTTTCCAATGGATAGCTCCTATCGATGACCGTCTTCATCTTCCCCGCCTCAATAAGCTCTCTGAGGAAGACTAGATCTTCAGCCCGGTCCTTTCGGCTCGCTCCCACATTCACGTAAGTCCCGTTCGGACCAAGCGCTTTCTTGCACTTTGATTTCGAGGCCTTTCCAACGGCATCAAAGATCAGATCATAACGCTCGCCGCTTTCTGCGAAATCCTCTTTGGTGTAGTCAATTACCTTGTCAGCACCCAGAGCCTTCACCCACTCTAGATTCGTGGTACTGCAAACGCCGGTAACTTCTGCCCCAAAATACTTGCCAAGCTGTACCGCAAAGGAACCTACACTTCCCGACGCCCCGTAGATTAGCACCTTCTGTCCGCTCTTGATATTCCCCTTTCGAAGTAAATTCAATGCTGCAAGTCCCCCAAGAGGAACGGCGGCAGCTTCCCCGTAGGTCATATTGGTCGGTTTTGGTGCTACCAACCCTTTGCTTATGGCAGTCCCGTCCCCAGGCAGACAACGGTACTGGGCATAGGCACCAAACCCAAACCCGGTGATCGCGTAGACTTGGTCGCCCTTCGTGAACCGTTCCACATCCTTGCCTACTGCTTCAACATCCCCGGCTAGCTCAAACCCAAGTATGGTTACTCTCTTTGGTCTTAGGAGACCGTTGTAGAGCCTTGCAGCAAATGGGTCGGGCTTCCGCATACGCACGTCCCCTGCCGATACCGTTGTCGCAAATACCCTGATGAGCACTTCATTGCCCTTGGGGGTCGGTTTGGCTACCTCCTTGAGATGAAGAACCTCCGGTGGTCCGTACTTCTCGTAGACGATCGCTTTCATGTGAACCACCAGATCCCGATGAGGTGGACGTTCACGACGGCGCGCATTCAGGCGGCGACGCGGAACCCTGCCGGTTCGCCACGGCTTGCCCGGCTTCCTCTCTCCCCGAGTCTTGATCCATAGAATTCGGTCGCTCCGCCAGGGCCCCCCCGCGCCGCGGATGGCAACCGCCCCACCTTATAGGTTCCCTGTCCACGGGCGTGTGTCTTGTGGACCAACATCCGCCCACCTGCTATCGCCCGATCGCCCGCCGCCCCCTCACGGACCGGCCTCGACCGCCAAGGGCGCGAAGGAACGCGCATCCCCTCAAGGAAACGTGAAGGCCAGCCTGCTCAAGAGCTGGATCGTGGCCGTCCCGCTCGCTGCCGTCCTCATCGCGATGACCACGGCCCTCATCCCGTCGGCGGAGCCCCTCACTGTCCTTGCATACACGGCCTATTTCGCCCAACTCGTGGCTGCCCAGACAGCCTTCGCCCTCGGCCTCTTCTTGCTGGTCCGGGTCCCCTCGGACAACCAGAAGGACAAGAACATGACGCTGTTCGTCGTCTTCCAAGTGATCCTCTTCGTCTCCATCGGGATGTTCATCGCCTCCGCCCAGATAGTCGGCGGGGCGGGCGGGCTCCTGTTCGTGCACGCCCCAGCCACGTGGGTGGTGGCCGTGACCGTCCTCCTCCTCGGGATGGGGAAGCTCCGGAGGATCGAGTAGCGGGGCTGCGCTCTCGCGGTACCTCGATCTCTTCGCACCGCCCGACACCGATGGCGGGCCCGCTGCCCGCAATGCAGGACCGCGATGTATCGGGTTCCCCCCGCGGGCCGGTCGTACGGCCCGGAGGAGAAGGACTATCGTTGACCGGACGGCGGGTCACCGGCCAACGCTTTTCTGCATGAGGCCCGGATTCGACGTCGACCCTACCCATGCACGGCGGCGAACACTGCATCCTCGTCCACCTCGAAGCCCCCGTCGACCAGGCCTCGGGCTTCACCGCCGAGTCCCTCGAGGCCTACAAGGACTCGCTCCACCAGTACGTTTGGGACGCGCTTTCCCCTCTCTTCGTCAACGGAGGCTTCAGCATCCCGCCGGAGCGGTGGGTCTTCGAGGTCGACGACCCCGACGGCGCCGTACACGCGACCGACGTCGTGTTCGGCGGACTCGACCCCGGCCTCTTCGGCCGGCTTTTTGCCAAGTGGCGCGCGATCCCGCTGCGCGAGGCGCTAAAGTCGGCGTCTAAGGTCCCTGGGGACGCCCCTGGATTTGGGGCGGGGGAGATCGAGAAGGCGTGGGCCGACATGTCCAACATCGACCTTGCCTTCACGCCGGCGTCGCAGGCCGAGCGGGAGGCCGGGTTCCACGACGAGGACGACCTGAATTCGCCCGACTGGGCGTACGACGCCTACATCGCCCGCAAGCAAGCGCAAGGCTACTACGACTTCCAGGCGGGCTTCTTCAGCTTGGTACATGGGTCTTCGAAGGTGTCGCCCGAACAGGTTTCCGAAGTCGAGGGGCACGCCGAGAACTACGCGCTGGTGTTTGTGCCGGTGAAGAGCTAGATGCGATCCTTGGAACGGTCGCCGGCGGCCTGACGGCCGGGCCCCCCCGGGGATCACTGACGAAACTTCCGGCAGTTGTTATCTTGCAGACCCCAGAATGGGTGACGGGAGGCAAGAGGGCTTGACGCACACGCAGAGGCGCGATCGTCTCCTATTTGACGGCTTGGTGCTCCTCGGTGTGATCGTCATGGCTACGTCCGGCCCTTCGGGGAGCGCCTCAGCGGAAACCATCGAGGAGGGCCAATTCGAACTTCAAGCGTTGGAGCGCAATGCAAGCGCGTGGGTTTCTGTTGAGCCGGGACAGGAGGTTAGGTGGGAAACTGAGTCGTCGGCTTTCATTTGGCTCTATGCCGAAGTGGCCACCGTCGGCGAGGTGGATGGGGATGATGGATGGAGCGAGGAGGGTTGTGCCCGTTCTGATGAGCATTTCAAGTTGCGCCTTAGGTGGGAAAACAGTGCTTTCCCTCAGAGTGGGCTCAGCCAGATCAGCTACCGCATTGATCTGGAGAATGATACAGGGGATTGCGCAACGATTGATGAGTTACGCGCCGACTATGTACGGAATCATACTTTTCCGCTCGGCTTTCCTGGCCCGATGGGAGGAGCCGGGTTGACCGTGGCCGGCCTCGTTGTGGCAGTGCTGATCCTGAAGCTGTTCTCTACCAGAAGAGGGCGCGCCCCCTAGGCAGGACAGAAGGCAGGAGCCTGAAAGGAGGCAACGGAGAATCCCGGTTTGCTTCGAAGCTGAGTGATGTACGGTTACGCCCGGATCGAAATGTGAGCGCGGCTGCGTTGCTATGATCTTGAGCGGAAGTCTCGACCCAGACGCCGTACCCAGGGCGAATCCCCCTGCGACATCAACCGGCTTTGCTCCGGACACGACGCTTCCCAACTGAGGAGATCACTGCGATCGTCGGCCATCCTGTGCCTTCATTCGTCGGCTTTGTCGCGCACCCCCGGGGGTTGGCCTCGGCGATACTCTCCGCGATCCTGATCGCCTCGTTGCGAAGGCGCACCCCGCCCCGCCATAGGCCTAGGTCGGGCGCCGGCCCACATGGGGGCAGCAAGCCCCGGCTCTTCCCAACGCTTTAAGGCAAGCGCCCCGGTTGGCGCACCCGTGAAGGTCAAGGTTGGCGGACGGACCCGCGACATCCGTGCCGTTTCGATGGACGCGCGCGGGCGCGTGGTCATGATTGACCAGCGGGCGCTGCCCCACAAGCTGGCCTTGGTGCGCGCGCAGTCGCCGGACGAGGTCGCGCGCGCGATCAAGAACATGACCATCCGCGGCGCGCCCTCCATCGGCGCCGCGGCGGCCTACGGCCTCGCGCAAGCCAGGATGAAGCGCCGCAGTGTCGGCCGCGCGGCCCACCCAAGCCCGCGGCACTCCTCGCGTTGTTCAGCCAGGGAATCCTATCACGGCACAAACCACGCGCCGAGCGAGGCTCTCATACGGCGGCCCACTAGTTTCTCTTCCACGACGAACCACGCGTTAAGAGACAAATCGCCAGGACGCAGACATCCGTCGCCTTGGACAAATCAGCTAGCGTATCGGTCTTGCCGAGGCCACCGACTAGATCGGACACATGCGCACCGAATCTCATATCCCCGCACGCTACCTTCGCCATCGGCAAGTCGCCACTTGGTGCGCGGGTTGTATGGTTGGAATCCCGAGAACGGCATGTCCGGCGTTCGTGAGAGAAGTTACAAGCCATGCTACGCGGACGGCATCTGACCCCACGAACCGGCCTTCGACCGGGTGCGCCCCCGACTTGGCAACTGAACCGAGAACTTCGTAGGGCAAGCACGGCAAACACACGCGAGCCGGGACTAGCCCTGGTGAAAGGGAATGGAATAACGGGCCACAGGCAGAGGTCATCGGCTTGGACGATCAAGGCGTCGTTCCACGGCCTGTTCGTGCTTCATGATCTGGGCACGCAGCCGCATCGCCCTTATCAGGCAGGCGGCTCCAAGGGCCCCAAAAACCACGGCCGACCCGACCAAGAGAACCGATACCGGAGGAACAGACTGGGATAAGGAGACAAAACGCCTGGCTTCTAGGACTTGTTCCACCGAGGGGCATGAAAGGCTTGCTTCCTCGACAGCAATTGTGTATGTGAGAGTGGCGGGTACGTCGCGCCCGGCCAGATTGTTGTGACCCCACCAAATACGAAGCGCAAAGGAACTATCCGAACGAACACAGCCGCGGTCGCCGTATTGATCGCCTCCCGCCAGAATCCCGTGGCCGGTAGCCTCGACCAGGAAGTTTAGCAAGGGACGGCTGGATGACCAAGTCCAACTCACTTGGTCCCCCGCACGAACCTCGACCCATTCAGTCATTGCTTCCTCGCCTCTTTCGAGTATGGTCGTGCCAGACGGCGGCACTTCTGGAACGACCCTGGTGGCCTCCGCAGCCACCAGAAAGGCCGCAAGGAGCAACCCTACTGTCCCAAGAGCTGCTAGCAACCGATACCGCGAACGGGGCGGAAGATCCCGCATGGATACCTTCCTCGGCTAGGTGGCGACGACAGTCCTTGACACTTGCTATTGGAAGACCGTTTCGGCATATCGAGGAAGCGACAAACGCTGTCCCCCCCGAGCACGCCGCTATTTGGCCCGGAATGTCGGCTACGAAGGTGGGACCTGCCCCTCAATGAACTAGGCGAGGCGCCGTGAGGTTGTATCCAATGAACCGAGCTGGATCGCTGTAGCCGTTGAGGGTCGCGGGGCGTCATGAGGACATCGGGGAGAACCTCTTGCGGAGATCGCCGATCTCGTCGATGCGAACGCATACCCCAACCCGTCCGGGGGCCCTCGGGACGCTCGCGCCCACCCGGGGATTCTAAGCCCCGGTTTTCTACCAACGCTTTAAGTCAACTCCTCCAATTGGCGCACCCGTGAAGGTCAAGACTGGCGGCAAGACCCGCGACATCCGCGCGGTGTCCATGGACGCGCGCGGGCGCGTGGTCATGATTGACCAGCGGGCGCTCCCCCACAAGCTGACCTTCGTACGCGCGCAATCCTCGGACGAGGTCGCACGCGCGATCAAGAACATGGCCATTCGCGGAGCGCCCTCCATCGGCGCGGCGGCGGCCTACGGGGTCGCGCAGGCCAAGATGAAGCGCCGCAGTGTCAGCCGAGCTGCCAAGACGCTCAAGGCTGCCCGCCCCACCGCGCACGACCTCTTCTTCGCGGTCGACTGGATGCTCAAGCGCCTCGGGGAGGGCGAGCGGCCGCGCGAGGCCGCCGACGCGTACGCCGACGGCATCATCGAGCGCTGCCGCGCCATCGGGCGCTTCGGGGCCCCGCTCATCGACGACGAGGACCAGGTGCTCACCCACTGCAACGCCGGGGCGCTCGCGACCGTGGACTACGGGACGGCCCTTGCCCCCATGCGCGTGGCTCACGACGCGGGGCTCGACTTCTTCGTGTGGGTCGATGAGACACGTCCGCGCCTGCAGGGCTCGCGCCTCACGGCGTGGGAACTGCTCAACGAAGGGATCCCCCACGCCGTCATCGCCGACAGCGCTGCCGGCCACTTCTTCCGGCGCGGCCAGGTCGACCTCGTGATTGTGGGGGCCGACCGGGTCGCCCGCAACGGCGACTTTGCCAACAAGATCGGCACGTACTCCAAGGCTGTTCTGGCCAAGGAGAACCGCGTCCCCTTCTATGTGGCTGCGCCACTTTCAACGTTCGACTTCGCGACTGCCACGGGCGCCTCCATCGAGATCGAGGAGCGCGACGGCGACGAGGTCGCGTCGCTAGGGTCCGAGCGCCTCACGCCCCGGGGGTCGCCTGTGCTCAACCCCGCGTTCGACGTCACCCCCGCCAGGCTCGTCCAGGGGTTCATCACTGAGTACGGGATCCTGCGGCCCGCCCAAGTTGCTGGCCTCGCGCGCCGCGCGCGGTTCGGTCCGCTGTCCTCGTGACCAGGCTCACCGGCCCAGCAGGCGCCGCTTCTTCCCCTTCTTGGCACCGGCCTTGGCCCCGCCCTTCTTGGTCGGCGGCTTGGGCCTCGGCTTGGCGCCTTCCCCTTCCCCGCCGGACTGGCCCGCGCCCTCGTCCCCGTCATCAGAATCTCCGACTTCGCGCTCGTCCTCGCCGCCCGCCGCCTCGTCCGGGGGCTCCCTCTTGGTGGGCATCTTCCGCGGGCGGGGCACCGGCTTCTGGACATCGGGCTCCGGCTCAGCGGGCTTCTCCGGCGGGCGGGGGGTCGGCTCCTCGACCTTCGGCTCGGCGGGCACGACGACCTTCACCTTGTGCTCGGCCCCCAACTCCCTGAGCACCTCCATCGTCAGATGGTACGACTTCACGAAGTCGTCCTTGTCGCGCGCATCTTTCGCCTCCTTCAGGCGCTTGAGCAGTTCCTTGGGCCGCGTCTTGCCCGCCTTCCAGGCGTCCGCTCCCTCCTTCAACGCCTCAAACGTCGCGCACTTGGCGCACTCCCCGTTGATCCTGAGCGTGGTCGCCCTGCAGTCCTTCCGGCCGCCCTTGTGCGGCTCGGCCTCCCAGACCCGGATACCCGGGAAGGGCTCGGCGACCGGCAGCTCCCCGTCTTCCTCGACCTCGAGGCCTTCGGCTGCCTCCGGCTCTCCCGGAGCCTCCTCCACCTCGCGGCCCTCGGCTGCCTCCCCTGCCTCCTTGACCTCGCCAGCCTCCGCTGCCTCCTCGACCTCGCCCGCCTCCTCGACGTCCACCTGCTGGAGGGGCGCCTGGGTCCCGACCTCCCCGGCGCCCTTGGCCGGTGGCCCCGCGCGCTTGCTCGCCCCCGCCACCCGCGCCCCTGCAGCCGCTGCGACCTCCGGGAGGACGCGGTCGTCCCCCTCGGGGATCCGCCGCTCGTTGGCGACCGCCTCGCCCGCGTCCTCTTCGGCCGACTCCGCAAACTTCAGCGCCGACTCGTACGCGCCCACCTTGCGCGCCCGCTCGGCCACCTGCACGAGGTACACCGCCTTGCGCGTGTCGAACCCTGCGGCCTTGTCCACCGCCTCTTGCGCGCGGGCCAACGCCTCCTCCGCCCGCTTGGCCATGCCCTTCGCGTGGAGCTCCTGCGCTTTGGCCTGCGCGCGCAGGACGTTCTCAAGCGCGCGCTTCACCTCGCCCTTCTCCAGTAGCCGGTGGGCCTCCTTCGCCAGGCCCTCCGCCGCCTCGAGCGAAACGCCGTCCACCGACGCCATCCCGATCCGGCGCACCGCGTCCTCCACGACCACCGACGAGAGTTCCGTGTTGTCCGCCAGGATCACGTTGCCCTCCTTGGTCGCAAGCGCCAGTGCCGTTCCTTCGGTGGTCGCGTCGAACCCCCAGAGGTCCTCCGGGGCGTGGCGCAGCATCACGACATCGCCGTCCGCGTTCAGGAAGTGGAGGTACGAGTAGTTCGTCGCCACCGCAAGCGCGCAGCCCATCGCCACCCACCGCAGCCCCACGACGGTCTCGTTCGCGTCGTAACGGAACTGGAGGTCGCCCTCGCGGCTGAGCACATGGACCGCGGCGTCCTCGCCGCCGGCCGCCACGCGCTGCCCGTCCGGGGAGATGTCCACGCACCGCACCGCACCCTTCGTGCGGTACTCCCACGCCTTCCCGCCCTTCTTCCGGAACGCCACCACGGCGCCGTCGTCGAGCCCCGCCACGACGAGCTGCCCGTCTTCCGAGACCGCCACGTCCAGTGGCGTGCGGTCGAGCCGCTCCTTCCACAAGAGGTCGCCGCGCCGCGTGAGCAGGTAGAGCGACCCGCGCCATGTGCCGGCGGCGATCACGCCGCCATCCGCCGAGATGTCCGTGGCCCGGACGCAGTTGTCCACCTTGTAGCGCCAGAGCATCCGGCCGTCCTTGGTCAGCGCATAGAGGTACTTGTCAAACGAGCCCGCCACCACGAGCGTGCCCCCGGGGCCCACCGCCACGCCCTTGACGAAATCCTCGGTGGCGTAGGAGTAGACCTCGTGCCCCTCCCGGTCGAGCACGTGGACCTTCTTGTCCCACGACCCGAAAGCCACGGCCGACCCGTCCCGGGCGACCGCCACGGCCCATGGGACGTCCGCCGCAGCTACCCGCCAACGCTCCTTGACGTCCATGCTCCACCGGCCCGCAGGCATCCCGACTGAGCCGATTTAACCGTTCGCTCGCCGGAGCGGCGAATTGCTCGCACCTGCCGCCGTCGGCGCGCCCCCCGCTACCGGATGTCCACCATCATGGGCCCGTCCTTGGGGGCCGCCTGGACGGATACCGAGTACGCCGAGAGCCCGGCCCGCTTGCGGAGCGCGCTGCGGACCGCCGCCACCGCCCGCTCCGGGCGGTTGTTCTTCTGGCTGAGGTGCGCCAGCACCACATGGCGCAGCTTCCCGCGGGCCATCTTGGCCACCGCCTCGCCGGCAAGCTCGTTCGACAGGTGCCCCCGGCCCCCGGCGATGCGCTCCTTGAGGAACTGCGGGTAGGGGCCTGCCCAGAGCATTGTGCGGTCGTGGTTGGCCTCGAAGACGGCAACATCGGCACGCTTGCCCGCCTCCACGATCGCGGCCGGGACTGCCCCGAGGTCCGTCGCGTAGAGCAGCCGCTTTCCGTCCGCGACCACCTCGAAGGCCGAGCAGTCCGCCGAGTCGTGAGGGACGGGGATCGGCCGGACGGCAAAGCCCCCCACCGACGTGACGCGGCCGCTTTGCACTGTGCGCACGCCCTCGAGACCGAACGATGCGCGCAGCGCGGCGGCCGTCCCCCGGTTTGCCGCCACCGTGGCGCCCTTGAGCCGCAGAAACCGGCCCACCCCGCGCGCGTGGTCCGTGTGCTCGTGCGTGACGAGCAGCCCCCGGACCTCGCCAAGGCCCACGCCTGCGGCCTCAAGCCGCCCGCGGACACTCGAAAGCGCGAACCCTGCGTCGAGCAGGAGCACGCCCTCGTCCGAGCGCAAAGCCACGCTGTTGCCGCTCGACGACGAGCCGAGCACCACGAGTTCCACGGGCGCCCCCGGACCGGGGAGGCGACGTGTCCTTATGCCTCTGCCGCAACGCGTGGCGCCCCGCGCCTCATGCCCACGGGGCCGCGCCGGTGATCCGTTCTTTCGGCGCGGCCTCGGACTCCGGCGCGGCGCCAAGCGACTCGATAACAGGCGAGGTCAGCTTCGCCATGATCTCCTCGCGGAACTCCTGGCGCTGCACGATCGGCTCGCGACCCTCCACGTCGAGGCGCACCTCGAGCGACCCCACTTCGTAGCGGACCTCGAACGACCGGAGCCGCGACTCGTAGAGGTTTTCCCGCTTCCCGTACCCCGAAGGCACGCGGTCACGCACGGCCAGGATCCCCTCCTTCTGCAGGCGCTTGATGCGCCGGTAGGTCCTCGACACAGGGATCTGCAAGACGATTGACAACTCCCGAGCGCTGCGCGGCCTCTGCGCCACGGTCGCGACCATCCGAAGGTTGAGCTCGTCACACAGTACCTCTCTCAATGCCGATTCCATTGGGCGTCCCTGTACCTTAGCGTGAGCAATCGAGTAATAACCTGTAGTCGGCCGCTTCCCCGCGTGATATTCACGCGCGGCGCCAAAAACGTCCGACCTGGGCTGCGAGAATATTTACAGGAGCCGTGCCCTGGTCGCGCGAGCGCGCAGGCGCACCCGAGAAGGGACCCGTCGCCTGGCCCTGCCTGGCCTCTCGAATGGATTATATAGGCCCGCGCACGATCGTAGCGCGGGATGCACTGTAGCGCTGCGGGCGCTAGCCTTGAGCTTGGTTGAGTCCAGTGGGCTCCCAAGGCACACCGCCCGACGCTTGTGGCGCCTCCCACACGGCCTCAAGGACCGGTGATAGGGATGGACACGCTGATTGAAAACGCCATGGCGCGGCATAAGGAGACGGAAGCAAGAGCGAACACGGCCCCGGGCGGCGAGGACGCCCAGCTCGAGGACCTACTCAAGTCGATCACGCTGACGATCAAGGTCGTCGGCTGTGGCGGCGGGGGGTCGAACACCATCAGCCGCCTCATGGAGGACGGCGTGCGCGGCGCGGAACTCGTCGCATGCAACACGGACGCCGTCCACCTGCACAAGGTCCACGCGAACAGGAAGATCCTGCTCGGGAAGGAGACCACGCGCGGGCTCGGCGCCGGGTCAGTCGCCCAGGTCGGCGAGAAGTCCGCCCGGGAGGCCGAGAGCGAGCTGCGCAAGGTCGTCGGCCACGCGGACATCGTCTTCGTCACCTGCGGGCTGGGCGGGGGCACCGGGAGCGGGGGAGCGCCCGTGATCGCGCAACTTGCCAAGGAGGCGGGTGCGCTGACCATCGTCTTTGCCACCAAGCCCTTCCAGGCCGAGGGCAAGGCGCGCCAGGAGAACTCCGAACACGCGATCAACCGGCTCCGCTCCACCGCCGACACCGTCGTGACCATCCCGAACGACAAGTTGCTCGAGATGGTGCCCGACCTCCCGCTCAACGCCGCCTTCCACGTCATCGACGAACTGCTCAACCACTCCATCAAGGGGCTCATCGAGATGGTCACGAAGCCGGCGCTCGTCAACCTCGACTACAACGACCTGCGCACGGTGATGTCGCACGCCGGCATTGCCGTCGTGGGCATCGGCGAGTCCGAGTCGTCGGAGAAGTCGGGCAAGCGCCCGCGCGAGGCCGTCGAGGACGCGCTGGTCTCGCCGCTTTTGGAGTACGACCTCTCGCAGGCCTCGGGCGTGCTAGTGAAGGTCACGGGCGGGCCGGACATGACGCTGCAGGAGGCCCAGGAGGTCGCCGCGCTCATCAACGAGAAGGTCGGGCACGACGCCCGCATCATCTGGGGCGCGGCCATCGAGCCGGACTACCAGGGCAAGATCTCCGTGATGGTCGTCCTGACCGGCGTGACCGGGGACGAGCTGACCGGGCAGGCCGCGGAGGCCCCGGTGGCTTCCGGGAACCGCGTCGGCCTCGACACGGTTCACTGATCTGGCCAAACCGGGCAAGTTTAAAGGCAGCCTCCGGGGATCGGCGCGCCGCGCGCCCCCCGGAGGCCCTGTTGTTTTGTCGACGCCCTCGAACTTTGCAGACCTCTTCGAGGGGCACATAGGCTCGTTCCTGAAGGACGCGGCAGGCCAGGTCGAGAACGGGCGCCCGTTCGGGGAGATCGCGGCGGGGGCCCACTCCCACCCCGCCGTGGCGGCGGGACGCAACGTGGGGCTGTGGGTCGCCGAGGACGTCGCGTCTGCGGGCGCCCCCTCGGGGGCGGCCGACGCCCCCCGCCTGCGCGAGCGGGCCTCGCGCGTAGAGCAGGCGGTGGCCGCGGCCTCGAGACAGCTGCTTGACCTGGCCGGCCCCGCCTCCGCGGCGCCCGCCTCGGCCGACGCATTCGAGGAGCTCGCGGCCGTCGTCACCGGTGAGGTCGACGAACTGCAAGCCACCGTCGCCCGCGGCCTCATGGCGGCGGCCGGCGCGCCGCTTGTCGACACACGCCCGGGCCTTGCGCTGGCGGACCTGAGCGCGCAGGGGAACCGCATGACGTTTGCGCGCGAGCGCCGGGCCCCGCCCGCGCTCGGGCTGGAGCCTGTCGCCAACCTCCGTCAGGACCTCGCGCGGCTCAAGCACTACGGGCTCAACGACGCTCTCCAGAAAGCTTTCCGCCCGATGCCCTACGCCGTCTCGTCGTCGTACTTCAAGGCCGTCCGGCCACCTGTCCAGCTGGAGGGCGACCTCTTCGAGTTCAAGGCACTCTCGGGGATCGCCAACGCCGCCGACGTGTGGACCGACGCCGTCCAGGACGCGCTCCTTGCGGGGTTTGTGGAACGGCTCGGCGCGCGGGACGCGCTACCCCTTTGCGGGCCTGAGGACGCCCGGCCCGCCATCGTGCGTGCCCTGGAACTGGAGCGGGCGGCCCTGGACCTCGTCGGGGCGCTCGAAAAGGAGCCCGCCGCGTCGTCCATCCCCGCCGAGGCGCTCGTCGTCCTTGTCGTGCCCGCCAAGCTGTCGGCAGGGGGCCTCACGCCTTGACCCGCGCGCACGTGCAAGCCCTGGCGGGCCTTGGGGTCCTCCCGCTCCTGCTCCTCTCCGTGGCCGGGCCGGCCGGCTGGGCCGTCGCGCAGGGACCGCACGTGCTCGACGGCCACGCCGACGACTGGGACAGCGAGGACGTCGTCGCGGTGGGCCTGGTCGAGGCACGGGGCGGGGCCGCGTTCGAACTGACGGCAATGCTTGCAGACGACAACGCCACGCACCGGTTCTTCGCGGTCAACTACACCGCGCTGCGCGCGGGGGGCAACGACACGCTCGCGCTCTACTTCTTTGCAGGCGAGAGCTCCACGGCGCCCGTGGAGCCCCGCGGGCTCACGCTCACCCTGCCCGTCGGCGCCGCGCTGGTCTACGCGCTGTACCTCGACCTCTCGGGACCGTTGCCCGGCGGATCGGAACTCATGTTCTTCGACGGGTCCTCGTGGAGGAACCGGACGCTGGCCGATTTCCGGATCGTCGCGGTCCGCAACGACACCTCGGGCATCCTCGAGGTTGGGGCCCCGCGCGACACGTTCCTCTTCCCGGCGGGCGGGGGCCTTGCCACGGTCGTCTTCGACCCCAACGGCACGGCCCTGGACGGCGTGCCCGATCTCGTCGGTCAGCCGCCTGCCCTAGGCGGGACCGCGCTGGTCTTTGACTACTCCGTCCACCCGCCCATCGAGTTCACCGCGATCGGCTTCTCCAACCCGGGGGCCGCCGAGGGCCAGCCCGTGTTGCTCTTCCTGCAGCTTAGCAACACCGGTCCCAAGACCGCCACGGGGGTGTCGGCCCACGTGCTCGTGGACGGCGAGCCCCTTGGCGCCCGCGAGGGGATCACGCTCCTGCCGGGGGGAACCGCCGTCATGAACTTCACGTGGACCGCGCGTGCCGGCCTCCACAGCTTTACCGCCACGTCGTTTCCCGGCGGCACGCAGCGTACCATCACCGCAGCCTTCTCGGGCGCGGCCGCGGTCCTGACCATCGAGGACGTGCGGATCGAGCCGAGCACCGTGTACGTCGGGGAGGACTTCCACGTGCTCGTCACCGTCCGCAACCTGGGCGCGGCCCCGTCAGGCGCCGCCGACCTCCTCTTGAAGGACGCCACACGCATCGTCTCGCGGGGGTCTGTCCCCTCGCTGCCGCCCGGCGAGTCGGCCAACGCAAGCATGCGGGCGTACTACGAGCTGCCCGGGACACGCACCCTGCGGGTCGAGATCAACGGGGTCCATACACCCGGCGCACTGCGCGAGGTCGAGGTCGAGGTCCAGGAGCCCGGGCTTCCGTTCGGACTCCCGCTCGAGGCGATCGCACTCCTGGTCGTGGCGGCAACCGGCGCGGGTGTGTGGCTCCTCACACCACGGCTGCTTGCCGAGCGGCCGCCGCGGGAGCCCTAGGGGGCCCGCTCGGGTCGCCCCTCGGCGAACCGGTTCTCGTCCTCGAGCCGCTCGTGCACCGGGCCAAGCCCCGCCTCGGCCGCCTCGCCTGCAAGCTCCCCCTCCCCGTAGACATGAAAGAAGCGGTCCACCGGCTCGTCGAGCCCTTCATGATAGGGGATGACGACGTCCTGCGGGCCACCTCCCGGGGCGGGCCTTCCTGGGCGTGCCAAGGCGGCCGTGTCTGCCCACGCGCTCACGAGCCACGGGGCCCCCGGCTTGAGGGCGCGCGCGACCTCCCGCAGGAGCTGTACCCGCGCCCCACGCACGGGTAGGTGGTGCACCACGGCCAGGGCGATGGCGGCGTCGGCCGAGCCCGCCCTGCAGGGCAGCCACCGCCCGTCGGCCCGCGCGAGCCCCGACCCCTCCGGCAGCGTCCCGCGTGCGAGCCGCAACTGCTCGCGCGACACGTCCACCCCGAGCCACCGGAGCCCCCGCGCCTCCTGCGTCCGAGTGTACCGGCCGTTTCCGACACCGACGTCCAAAACGAGCGAGCCGCGCCGCAGGCCCGCTAGGAACCGCCCGACCGCCGGCCACGGCGCCCCGAGGACCCGCGCGCGGGCCTTGGCCATCTGGTCATACGCCAAACCCGCGTCCCAGGGGTCGCCAGGGGGGGGTTCCATCACTTCACTTACTCCAGGGAAACTATGAATAGACGACCCCCCGCTGGCTCGGACGGGGTGCCCCGGTGGCCAATTCCCGCCTCGCGCGACTTGCCGTGCTCGTCACGGGCCTTGCAGTCGTCAGCACCGGGTGCATCGGCGCCCCGGGCCTCGGGAATAGCCCCCCAATCGCCTCCTTCACGGTCTCGGGCGAGCTCGTCGCCATCGGGGAGACCGTGCTCTTCGACGGCTCGGCCTCGTCGGACCCCGAGGGCCCGCTCGCCCTCTACCAGTGGAATTTCGGCGACGGCACGAGCGCCACCGGCGTCAACACCAGCCACGAGTACTCCGCCGCCGGAATCTACCCCGTCACCCTTACCGTCGTCGACCCTGAGGGCGGGCAGAACGCGCAACTGGCCAATGTGACCGTGAACGCCCCGCCAACCGCCTCCTTCACTGTGTCCGAGGGGCCCTACTGGGCCAAGGAGCCCATCGAATTCGACGCGCTCGATTCGCGTGACCCCGACGGCCAGATCGCGAGCTTTGCCTGGTCCTTCGGGGACGGGGCGACCGCCTCCGAGGCGCGCGTGTCGCACCAGTTCCTGGCGACCGCCACCTACACCGTCGGCCTCACCGTGACCGACAACCACGGTGCCACGGACTACCGGAACCTCTCCATGTTCGTCGACCTCCACACGTACGCTATCACGTTCGAGCAACAGGGACAGCAGTACGCCCCCGTCCGCAACTTCACGCTCGCCAACCAGACGAAGACGAGCACCGTCGAGATCTTCATCAATAACCTCACGGCGGCCAACTTCAGCCTCACATGGCGCGACCCGCTCCCCGTCGCCGGGACCCCCAACGACGTGATCCAACTGCGCGTGACGTCCCCCGAGGGGTCGCTGCTGATCGCCGAGGGGACCGTCGACAACGCGACCGTCTCATTCAACCTCAACCCCGTGCCCGCCGAGCTCCAGGTGCGTGCGGCCTCCGCCGGCGACGCCGTCGCCGACCTAGGGGACTCCTACCTCGGGCGAAAAGGGACCGGGGTCTGGGTCGTGGAGGTGGTCGCCCTGCACCTCGGCGGGGGGATCGTCGACGGGGAGGGCTTCGTCCCCCAGCTGTTCTTCATCTGGACGCTCACCGTCAACACGCAGTACTACGCAGCGCAAGCGACAGAGATCGGGTAGCGGGCCCGTCGCCCGAGCGAACCTTTTTCGCCCCGACGGCACTCGCCGCTCTTGAAGTGCCCACGTAGCTCAGCCCGGCAGAGCATCTGATTTGTAATCAGAGGGTCGGGGGTTCGATTCCCTCCGTGGGCTCTCCCCCCCTCCTAGGCGGGCCGGACGACCACATACGGGTTCGCCGTCCCGTCGGCCGTCGTCTCGTCCACGTCCGCGTCAAGCTCCGTGACGTCCGGGCGCCTTAGCGCCGGCATCGCTTCGGCCACGGCGGCCACGACCGCCGCCTCCACGGTGTCGAAACTTGTGGGGGCGCCGCTTCCCATCCGCACACCCACCAGGAGCCGCACCGGACCGCCCGCGTCACCCCCGTACTCGGCAAGGGTGACCCAGCGCACCCCCGGCACCGCGCGGGCAACCGCGCGCAGCGCCCCAACGAGTTCAAGGGGCGGTGATTCAACCGGCCGGAGGTTACGCTGTGCGTCGTACGCGCGCTCCGCCTCCTCGCGGGCTCTTCGCCCCCGGGCGCGCGGGAACTTCCACTTCGCCACGCGCCCGCAGAGCGGGCCGTGGCGTTATCCGTCTTTCCCGCCGCGCTTGTCCTTCACTCCACCCTGTCCCACACGCGCCTTGCGGGTGTACGACGGGGGACGGTCCGGGCACAATCCACTAGCCGAGCAACTCCAAGGGCGCCTTCGTGAATGCCTCGGGGCCTGCCTCCGTCACAAAGTGCGAGTCCTCGACGCCCACCATCCCGATGTCCTCGAAGACCAGCTTCGGCTCGATCGCCACGACCTGCCCCTCCCGCACCTCGCTCTTGATCCCGCGCGCGAGCACGGGCAACTCGTCGAGCTCGATCCCGATCCCGTGGCCGATGAACGCGACCCGGTCCTGCCCGAGGCCACCGAGGTGCTCGAGCAGGGAGCGCTTTCCAAACTCCTCCTCCGCCAATTCGTAGAGCGCCGCTCCGTCGGCACCCGGCACCAAGCGCTGGCGCAAGAACTCCAGCACGTCCACCGTTGCCTGGTACCACTCCTGCAGCTGCGCCGAGACGTTGCCGATGGCAAACGTCCGCGTCTCGTCCGCTAGGTACCCGTTCCACGCGTTGGCAAGGTCCACCACGACCGGCTCCCCGCGCCGGATCTTCTTAAAGCCCGCATCCTGCGGGTACCGGCGGCTCATGCCCGTGCCGCCCATCGCCGAATCCTGGTACGACGCCAGGCACGCCGTCACGCCCGCCAGCGCGTGGCCCTGGAACGGCTCCTGGTTGAACCGCCGCTGCGGGACGAAACCCTGCGCCCCTTGCTCCCGCTGCCGCTGCTCGAGCTTCGCCTTCAGGTCGATCTCCCGCATCCCCTCCTTCAGGAGCGCCGGCACATCGATGAGCGCCCGGTCGACGATCGCCGCCGCCTGCCGGTGCTGCTTGCGCTCCCACGACGTCTTGACCGACCGGACCTCGCGGAGCAGCCCGCCGACGTCCCGGATGTCGTCCCACGAGGCGCCCACCGCCCGGCGGCTGCGCTCCGCCCACGCGTGGGGCAGGACGTCGAGCTCCAGGCCGACCACGGGCTTCTGGGGGATCGCCGTGCCGCGCGCGCGCAGCGCCGCCACCTGGTCTTTCTCGAACGCCACCACCGGTGTGAGGGCCGATTCCCGGGTCGCCCGCCCATGCGGGCGCCTCACGAAAAAGACGGCCTGGCCGCTTGCGGGCACTGCCACGACGCCCTGGGCCACAAAGCCCGTCAGGTAGTACATGTCGGAGTTCTGCTGCGCGAGGAGGACGTCGACGCCCGCGTGGGCCATGGCCGCTTGCACGCGCGTGACCCGCCCGGCCACCTCGCCCGGCGGCAGGGGCTCCGGCACCTCGAAGTCGCTCACCGTCTTGGACCCCCGTCGTCGCCCGGGCCCCTACGCACGCCGGCTCCACGTGGGGCCCTCAGAGGAGTCCTCGACCTCGACCCCGAAGGCGCCCAACCGCGACCGTATGGCGTCCGCCGTCTTGAAGTCCTTGCGCTCCCGCGCCTCCTCCCGGAGCTCGAGCAGGTAGTCGACAAGCTCCGCCGCCAACTCCGACGACCCGCCCTCCTCGCCCACGGACAGGCCGAGCACGCCCAGCAGCTCCGTGAACGTGTTGTGGATCTCGTTGAGCGTCGGGACCGGGAGGTCGGACTCCTTCTCGAGGAACGCGTTCGTCTCCCGGACGAAATCAAAGACGGCGGCAATCGCCTCGCGCGTGTTGAAGTCGTTCTCCATGGCCCCCTGGAAAGCGCGCATCACGTGCTGCGTCATCCTCGAGCCTCCATTCATCACCCGCGCCACGCGCCCGTGCTCTTCCCCGCGGGCCCGCCGCATCCGCGCGCGCAGTTCGAGGACCGCCTTCTCGATCCGGCGGAAACCGCCTGCGTCCCCCTTCAGGCTCTCGGGGTTCCACTCAAGCGGCTTTCGGTAGTGTGTGTTTAGCAGGTGGAACCGTAACTCCGCGGGGCGGCACTCCTCCAGGATCTCCCGAACCGTCCGGAAGTTGCCGACCGACTTGCTCATCTTCTCGGCCGAGAGCGTGACGTGCCCGTTGTGCAACCAATAGTGCGAGAACGGGACCTTGCCGGTGTGGGCCTCGCTCTGCATGACCTCGGCCTCGTGGTGTGGGAAGATCAGGTCGATCCCGCCGGCGTGGATGTCGAGCTGGGGCCCCAGGTACTTCATCCCCATCACACTGCACTCGATGTGCCAGCCAGGCCTGCCCCTTCCCCACGGCGACTCCCATGCCGGCTCCCCCTCCTTCGCCGCCTTCCAGAGCGCGAAGTCCATCGGGTCCTCCTTGCGTTCGTCCACCTCGACGCGCGCTCCCACCCGCACGGCCTCGAGCTTCTGGTGGGTGAGCGAGCCGAAGGTCCGCGCCTTGCTCACGCGGAAGTAAACCGACCCGTCGGGCGCCACGTAGGCGAACCCGTCGGCCACGAGCTTTGCCACGACCGCCACGATGTCGTCGATGTGCTCGGTCACGAGCGGTGTGATGTCTGGCCTGCGGATGTTGAGCCGGGAGAAGTCGTAGTCACACTCCTCCATGAAGCGCTGGGCAAGTTCGTGGGGCTCCACGCCCGCCTGGCGGGCGCGCGCGATGATCTTGTCGTCGATGTCCGTGTAGTTCTGCACGTAGAGGACGCGGTACCCCCGGTACTCGAGGTAGCGGCGCACCGTGTCGAAGACGACATAGGCGCGCGCGTGGCCCACGTGCGTGAAGTCCTGCGGAGTGAGGCCGCACACGTACATCCCGACCCGCGGCGGGCGCGCGGGCTTGAACTCCTCGAGGCTGGCCGTGCGTGTGTTCCATAACTGGATCGCCGTCTCAGGCACCTCCGAAAGGACGCATCAGCAGGTAAGGGGATGTGATGAGGGGGAGAATCGAACTCCCGATATTCTGATCTGCAGTCAGACCCATTACCACTATGGTACCTCACCGCCTTGCGCGAAAAGACCGACGGTGCGCCCTTGCCGGAAAGCGCTCCGCGTGGCCCGGCCCCGGGCTACATCGGGCCGTGCCGACAAAGGCTCCTCTGGCACGCTTGCTGGGCGCCGCCCGGTGCGTGCATCAGAGGAACCTCCTGGGCCCGCGGACGGGCTGCCCGAATATAAGCCGTTCGACCCAGCGAGAAACGGACCCGTGGAACGGGCTGTCGGGCCCGGCGGGGCGCGACGCGGGGGCCCCGCCAGCACGTAAGAAAACTACATCCGCCACCAGTGCCCCATGCGGCCACAGCCGGGGGGTTGTCCAAAGTTGTCTCCACCGAACCAACCGCAGGTCGCCGCCACGCCGCCGCCGCCGGTGCCGGTGCCGGTGCCGGTGGCGCCGCCACCGCAACAGCCGATGGCCTACCCACCGCCCCCGCAGGGCGCCCCCTACCCACCGCCCTACCCGTACCCCTACGCCCCGGTAGCCGTCGCACCGCCCCCCCAGCCGGGCAAGGCGACGTTCGAGGGGCTCGGTCGCCTGAAGACCGCGACCGTCCTGGCGATCGCGGTCGGCGCCATCAGCATGATCCTCGGGCTGATCGCCCTCACCATGATCGGCGCCCTCACGACAGGCAACCTCGATAATTTCTTGGGGACGCTCGCCCTCCTCGCGATTCTTGGCATCCTGCTTGTGATCATCGGGATCATCGCCTTCGTCTTTGCGATGATGGGACTCCACAGCATGAACAAGGGACGCATGGAATTTGGTGCGGACCACGCCACCAGTGTCCAGAAGGGCGTGAACTTGATTATCTTCGGGATGGTGCTGCAGCTCGTCGGCGGCATCGCAGGGACCTTCCTCACGATCGGATCGGTGTTCACTTTCGATCCCGACCCGGTGGCGATGCGGAACTCCCTCCTGATGGCCGCGGGCGTGGGCGGCGGAATCGGCCTCGGGGCGATCGTCCTCTACGGGCTTGGCATGGAACGCATCGTCGAGCGCCTGATGACGGCGCGCGGCCGCGACCTCCGGATGCCGTTCCTTGGCGTCGCGATCGCCGGCGGAGCCACGACGTTGGCCCTGAGCATCTGGAGCGTGCTAGTCATCGACGCGACGGCGCTCGACACCCCCGTCTCGTTCGCACCCCTTGCCTCTATCCTCTCGATCATCTCCCTCTACCTATACCACCGGCAGCTCAAGGAGTCGGAGGGCGGCGCAC
>CBEUCC010000028.1:0-24402 GCA_965541515.1 uncultured Thermoplasmata archaeon | reverse complement strand
CAAGGCGCTGCTCACCGGCGACGAGGGCATCGAAAAGGCGCTGCTTCACGACCAGGCTTACTACACCGAACACGACATCGAGCTGCGGGCCGGCGCGGCGGCGACCGCCATCGATCCGGCCGGCCACACGGTGACGATCGTGCCGCCCGTGGCCAGTGTACTCGTGCCGGCGTTTGGCAACGCAAGTTTTCAGGTACAGGTCGAGCGAACCGCGGCGGCGCCTTTGGACGGCGAGGTGTCCATCGTCCTCTCGTCGGGCGGCGGCCGGGACTCGGTGACGGTCGAGGTGCCCTACGCCTTCCCGACGGCCCAGGAGGACGCCGCGCTCCTGTGGGGCGCCATCCTGGGCGCGGCCGCGGTGGGCGTCGGCGCGTGGATGTGGGTGACGCGCTCCAGCCGCAAGCCTTAGCCCGTTGCCGGCCTAGGGGATCGATTGGACCGCCACGGGCGAGGACGCCACCTCGAGGTCGGCCTGACCGTCGAAGTCGCTGTCCACGAGCAGGACCACGCGCATTTCGCCCGCCCCGGCTGGCGTAACCACGCCGCCTACCCGGAAGTCTAATGTCTCGCCCGGCTCGGGAAGTTCCACGGGCGTCTCGGCCAGCGTCCGGCTACCGCCCAGCCCCTCCCACTCGACGACTAGCGTCCCGGCGCCGGGGACGGGCCGTATGCCGTCCCCTGCATGGACCGCCCCCTCTACCGATAGCGGTCCAAGCGGGCCACTGGACGAAGCGGTCGTCCCCTCGATGTCGAACGCACCAAGCGAGCTCTCGCGGAGGTCCGATGCCGCCGTTGCTGATAGGAGGAAGACTGCCAGAGCAAACGCGAAGAGGCCGGTGACACCCGAGGATTGCCACAGTGAGTAATTGCACTCCTTGCGCACACGCTCGACGAGCGCCTGCGAGTCGGCCGCCTCCTCTCTGGCCGCCCGCAGGATCCGTGAAAGCCCCCGCAGGGAGATGGCGTACCCGGCAAGCACGGCTGCCACAGCGCCGGCCACGATGAGCGGCCGGGCCGCCTCGCCGAGGCTGTACGCCATCGCCGGCCGGGAGAGGGCGAGGTAGGCGAGCGAGAACGCAAGCAGGGGGAGTGCGACGACGAAGGCGCCAACCGCCAGCTTCAGGGAACGCACGAGCCCGAGGCGCACGACGGGCGTGGCCAACCCCGCCTCCAGGTCCTCCGTGAAGTCGTAGGCCTGGTTGGCGTATTCGAGTGCATAGCCCACGACCGTGAACGAGCCGACGACGAGGACGCCCGGTAGGTCGATCGTGCCGCGCGCCGCCACATAGAGAAAGAGGAACGGGACGGTGAACGCCGATAAAGCGAGCGACAGGGCGTGGGCCGAGACACCCCGGGTCTTGAGGGAGAACGGCGGGGCAGAGTACGCGAGCCCGAGGAATACCCCCAAGCCAACCAACGGCACGAGCCATGGGTTGCCGAGCCTTCGCGCAATTTCGACCGTGAGCGCGAGACCAACGGCGAGGTGGATGGCGATGATCACCAAGATCCTCCGGTCCCCGAGCCTGCCGGCCGCCTCGCCGATGCCGCGCTTGAAGGAGCCGTACCGGAGGTCGACCTCGCGGTCGGTGACCGCATTGATGAGAAAGCCTGTCACATAGAGGAGCGCGAACACTGCGAATGACATGATGACCTCGACCGCCATGAGGTCCCCAAGCGTAACGCACACCAGGAGCGCGGGGATAAGCAACGCGGGGAGCTCGCCTTTGAGGTACTCGGCCCGCGCGACTGTGAGGTAGTCGGATACAAAGCCCAGCCAGATTCCTCCCCGATCGACGTCGAACCGGTCGAGCCGTAATTAAACGTTCAGAAATCGCGTGGGGACTGACGGGAGCACGAACTATGGCTCGAACCGCTGTGTTCGTGTGGGTTTCGTGCTTCAAACTTGGATGGAGGTCTCCGCGGCTGGCCGCAGGCCGATCCGGTCACCGTCCGAATCCACGAGGAGGGTCACCCGGATTTCGGTTTGGCCGGGCCCGGGCCTCAAGGGCACATTCGCGACAGTCGCAGTGGCCGTCTCCCCGCCCGCGACGCTGACCGCCATGGGGGTTGTCGTGGACCAGTAGCTATGGTCGTTCCCAGGCTCGAACGCTTCTACACGAACGAGGACGACCCCGCCCGGGAGCGTCATCGTGCCGCTGTTTCCCACATCGACCTGTACATCGGCCGTTGGCCCCGCAGGCGACAGGCGGTCGGCCTCTGCCCGGGCTTCGATGGTGAGGGACTGGACGGCTGCATCGTCAAGCACCGCGTTGCTTGAGACCGTGACGGCGAACAGGACGAGCGCGAACACGGCCAGCGCGGCGATCCCGGCGGCGTGGAAGCTCGAGTACCGGATCGCCTTGTGGAACTGGGGGACCGCCTCCGCCTCGCTTGGCGCGGCGCGCGTGATGGCTCGCATACGCACGATCCCGCGCAGGGGGATCGAGTACCCGACAGCCAGCAGGGCCGACCCCCCGACAGCGAAGGCGGCGGCGCCAAGGGGGCCCGCCACGGCGAGGAAGGGGGCGCGCGACAGCGCGAGCGACATGACGGAGAACACGAGTAGCGGCAGCCCGATGGCCACCATGGCAAGGGACATGCCAAGCGCGCGGTCGAGGCCCAGGCGCACCGGGGGCGTGAGGACCTGCTCCTTCATGTCCTCGTCGAAATCGTAGGCCTGGTTGACATAGGTCAGTCCGTAGTGGGTCAACGTGAACGACCCGCAGATCATCCACGCGTGGATGTCGAGGGTCCGCGCGGCCACGAAGTAGAGGAAGAGGAAGGGGATCGCGAAGGCAGGCAGCGCCAACGAGAACGCGTGAGCCGCAATCCCCCGGACCTTGAGGCGGAGGGGGTCGAGCGAGTAGGCGAACGCTAGGAATGCCCCCAACGCGACGAGTAGCGCAAGCCACGGGGCACCAAGGGTGATTGCCAGGTGGGTCGAGAGGGCCCCGGCTACGGCTAGATGCAGCACGAGCAAGCCCTTGACCGTCCGATCGCCGAGTTGGGCGGTGGCTTCCCCGATCTCGTGTTTGAATGAGTCGTACTTGAGGTCAAGCTCCCGGTCGGTGAGTGCGTTGACCATGAAGCCCGTAACGTACAGGATCGCGAAGACCGCGATTCCCTCGAGGACGGCAAGCGAGAGCAGCGTTTCGAAACTCGTCAGTACGAGCAGCGCCGGGATGAAGACCGCTGGCGCCTCGCCGCTGATGTACTCGAGCCGGCAGATCTTGCCGTACGCCCACCAAAACGAACCCTTGTTGCCACCCAAGTTGGTGCGCGAGCACTTGGCCGCCCCTACAAATACCTTGGCGGGAAGCCCGTAGCCCCTGGGGCCGGTGCCGGACGGATGGCCTCGCGTGGGCGCACCACCCGAACGCTTATCTGGCGTTTGGCAGATCGCCCGCTTCCGCCTGCCGCTACAGCCGCCAGGGGAATACGACAGGAGATTTGGGGGGCCGCTACCATCGAGACGGTATTTGTCCTGGTCAAGGCGAAGCCGACGCTGATCGAGCCCCTCCTCCAGGAGCTCAAGGCCATCTCCAATGTCGTGGAGGCGCGTGCGGTGACAGGCGCCTGGGACATCGTGCTCAAGCTGGAGCGCGAATACATCACCGACGCGCTCGCCGTGGTGGTTAAGGACATCCGGTCGATCGAAGGGATCGAAGCGACCGAGACGCTCGTCGCGGTGCACCTGTAGGCTGCAGGCGCGACATGGCATATCGGCGCCCGGGCGCCCCAAAGGTTGATTTCCCTGCGTCCTCCATCTCACCGAAGGTATTCCCGTGCCCCGCGAACCTGGCGACAAGACGGTCTACATCGGGCGCAAGCCGCGGATGACATATGTTATCGCCACGTCCAAACAGATGAACGACGAGGGAGCCGTGATTCTCAAGGCGCGCGGCAAGTCCATCTCGCAGGCGGTCGATGTGGCCGAGATCGTGCGGCGCCGTTACATCAAGGACGCGCTGGTCGACGATATCCAAATCGCCACGGAGGTCCTGGAGGGCGAGGACGGCGAGCACGCGAACGTCTCGTCGATCCAGATCTTCATGTCCCGCCCGCTAGATGACGAGGGCAACCCACCACCTCCCGTGGACCTGTTCCCGCGGCGCGACGACCGGGACCGCGGCGCCGGCAGGCGGCGCAACGACTGGGAGACCTATGAGCGGGGGCGCCGCGAAGAAAGGCACCGCGAGCCGCGCGATGGCGACGCCAACGATGACGATGACGATGACGATGACGGCGATGGAGACCACGAGGAGTGAAATTGGCCCGGTCTTCAGGGGCCACGGACGGGTATTCGTTCGAGCACGGCGAGGCCGCGGTTCGCGTTGCGCGATCGGTTGTCGAGGCCGCCGTGCGTGGCGGCCGGTACCAACGGCCCGCAATGGACGGGGTCTTTGAGCGCAACGCGGGCGTGTTCACGACCCTGAACCTGTACCCGTCGGGAACCTTGCGTGGGTGCATCGGATTTGCCGAGCCCCTGATGGCGCTGGGCGCGGCGCTCGTCCAGGTGTCGAGGGCGGCGGCGCTCGAGGACACACGCTTTTCACCGGTGGTTTCCGAAGAGCTTGGCGGCCTGCTCGTCGAGGTGTCCTTGCTCACTCCCCCGCAGGAAATCCGTGTCTCGACCCCGGACGAGATCCCGGCTGCGGTCGAGGTCGGTCGCCACGGCCTGATCGTCCGTCAGGGACGGGCGCGTGGGCTCCTGCTGCCGCAGGTGGCCTCCGAGTGGCGGTGGGGGGCGCAGGAGTTCCTGGAGCACACATGCCGGAAGGCGGGCCTGGACCCGGACGGCTGGCGGGATGACGGGACCCGAGTCCTCGTGTTTGGGGCGGACGTTTTCGGGGAGTCGACGCCTTCAGGCGAGGTCGTCCGCCACGGCCCCAGCTGGGCGCGCTAAAGATCACGGTACTGACCCTGGTGCACTTTTGAAGTGCTCAAAACCGTGGACGGGGAGTTGGCCGCGATTTCCATTGCGGACGAGTTGCAGCGCCCCGCCCCCCACGGCGCGCCCGATCGCCGTGAGCGGGCACCCGAGCGGGGCCAACTCCTCCTTCAGGCGCCCAAAAACGCGCGGCGGCGCACAGAGCACGAGCTCGAAGTCTCCGCCCCAGTGGAGAACGACGTCCTCCACGGCCGCAAGCCCCACGGCCTTGCGTAGTCCCGGCTGCATGGGGAGGCTTTCCCATTCGACCTCGAATCCGATGCCGGGGGTCGCACGCGCCAACTGGTCAAGTGAGGCGGAGAGCCCGTCGGAGGTGTCGATGCAGGCAACGCTGCGCGTGAGTGCAGCAGCTGCCCGTCCCGCCTCGACCCGCGGCTCGAACCCATAGAGCATGTCGAAACCAACGGCATCGCCCTTGCCTGCCAGGCGGGCACCCATGGCCGCGCGGCCGACAAACCCCGTGAGGCCGAGGGTCCAGCCAGCCTTGACGCCCCTCCGCCGCAGCGCTCGGCTGCGCGGTACTTCTCCAAGGGCGGTGGTCGTGATGTGTTCGGTCAGGGCCTGCTTGAGGTCCCCCCCCCACACGTCGAAGCCAAGCCGGTCGGCCGCCCGTCGGAAACCGAGCGCCATGTCCTTTAGATCCCCAAACGCCGTCTCGCCGGGCAGTCCAACCGCTATGAGCATTCCCCGGGGCTTGGCACCCATCGAGGCGAGGTCGCTGATGGACACAGCACACGCGTAGTAGCCGAAGAGGCGCAGCGGCGTCCCGGGGAACCGGTGGAGCGCGTAGGTCAGCGTGTCGGTGGTCGCCACGATGTCGGACGACTCGGCCCCTAGGGCGCGCACGACTGCTGCGTCGTCCCCCTTGGCGGCCTCTGCGCCGCGTGGCCCCAGGATCTCTTGCACCGACGCGATGGCCCTGCGCTCCCCAACATCGCTCAGGCGCTCGACCACGGCGGGGCCCTGCGCCCGCCAAAGGCCACGCGCGGGATGTAGGTTGCGCCGCCCGCCGTGACCTTGCCAACCCCTTAACGTTGATTAGCGGCGGGCACATCGACCGGCCTGCCCATTAGCGGGAGGAACCCCCCTGGCCATACCCCCTGCCGTCTCGGTCATCGTCGTGGCCTACAACGAGGAGGCACGCGTGCGCAAGTGCCTCGCGTCCCTGCGCGCGCAGACCTGGGGCGACTTCGAGGTCATCGTCGTGGACAACGCATCGACGGACAAGACGGCGGACATCGTAAAGGCCGAGTTCCAGGAATTCACACACGCGCTCCAGGACAAGAACCTCGGTTTCTCTGAGGGCACCAACGCGGGGTACCGCCTGGCCAAGGCCCCGATCATCGCCTTCCTCAATGCCGACGCATGGGTCCCCCCCCAGTGGCTCGAGGACCTCGTTCGACCGCTGGTCGAGGGGGGCCAGGAGCGGCTCGGCTGCACCCACTCGCCGATCCTCAACGAAGGTCCGGAGTACCAGCAGTCCACGGCGACCTTCGAGCCGGCCGCCGCGAGGCTCTCGACGCTCTCGGTGGCCGGCCGGAACTGCACGACCGCGTTCCCGTACGACCCCGAAGCGGTCTTCTTCGGCTCTGGTGTGGCGCTCGCCGTGCGGCGGGAAGCCGCCGGGGACACGCTCTTCGACCCCGACTACTTCTTGTGGAGCGACGACACCTCGCTGGGGTGGCGCCTCCGCCTCAAGGGGTGGGAGTTGCTCCAGGTGGAAAGCGCCCCGGCACACCACGCGCTGCCGTTCGAGGGCAAGCCGCTCTCCCCAAAGGCGCTACGCCTCTCGGAGCGCAACCGGCTCTACAACTTCTACATCTTCTACTCGCCGCGCGTCCGGTGGCTGCTCTTCCCCGTGCTCGTTTTGGACCTCATCGGCCTCGCGCTCCCCAAGTCCGGCCGCGTCTCCCCGGAGGGCGACCTGGTCGAGACGTCGGCCCCGGCGCCAAGCCCGGCCGAGCGCCGGGCCCAGCGCCACGCGGTGGTCGCCGGGGTTGTTGAGGCCATCGCGAGGTACGGCGAGTTGCGCCGAAAGCACCGGGCCATGCAGGCCGAGCGGCAAGTGGACGACAGCGAGGTCACAGCGGCGATGAGCGCGCGCCTCTTCCCCGTCGACGGCGGGTTCGTCGGCCGGATCAACAGGATCTCTGTGGCCTGGTGCCGGGCGTTTGGCATCCAGACCGTGGAGACCACGCGCCAGTCCGGGCCGTCGGCCGGACGCTGATCGCCAGCGCACCCTCTAATACGTGCGGGGCCGTTGCGCGGCCCCCGGAGGTCCGGACGGTGAAAGCGGCGATCGTGGTGCCCACGATTCGGGAGCCGAGCATCGTCCGGTTCCTCGAGGCGTGGCAGGACGAGTTTGCAGGTCACTCGGTTATCGTCGTCGAGGACAACCCCGAGAGGACGTTTCAGATCTCGGGGAAGAACGTAACCCACTACAGCTGGGCGGAGATCGAGGACTCCCTCAAGGACAAGGCGTGGATCATCCCGCGCCGCACCGATTGCGTCCGGTCGTTCGGGTACTACGTCGCATCGAAGGGCAACTTCGACATGCTCGTCACGTTGGACGACGATTGCTACCCGGCGCACCCGGACTTCCTCAAGGAGCACTGGGAGCGGCTCCAGAGCCACGCGCAGAGCAACGCATGGGTCCCCACCGGTCGCGGTTGGGTGCCGCGTGGCGTGCCGTATTCGACGACCGCGCGATACGACGAGACGGTCGTCAACCACGGGATGTGGACGAACGTGCCCGACCTCGACGCGGTCACGCAGTTGATGTCCATGCGCGAGGGCCGCACGTTCGAGACGATCGACCAGGCGATTCCGCGCGGGGCATACTTCCCGATGTGCGGCATGAACGTGGCCGTCAAGCCCCAGGTGATCCCGGCGTTCTACTTCCTGCTCATGGGGCGCAATTGGCCTTTTGACCGTTTCGGCGATATTTGGTGCGGCGTGATGCTCAAGCGGATTTGCGACCACCTACGACTGGGTGTCCAGTCGGGGCGGCCTCTCGTCGAGCACCAGCGGGCGTCGAACGTGTGGGCGAACCTTGCGAAGGAGTCGAGCGGCTACGAGGTCAACGAGGATTTCTGGCGAGCGGTCGACCGGGTGGAGTTGACGGGCAGGACGATCCGGGACTGCTACGCGGAGATGGCCAAGGAGCTCCCCATGGAAGGCGAGTACTGGGCCAAGCTAAAGGAAGCGATGGGGATCTGGGCGGGGCTATTTCCTTCGTGACTCGCCGCCTGTCAATGCACCCGGCGGCGCCGGCGGCGCGTGGTCGGGACGAGCACGCCGGCGCGGCGGTAGGCCTCTCGGGCACGCTCCTGTTCATGGGCGGCCCGACCGGAGCGCGCTTTGAGGTCGGCAGCGTCCAGCAGCCCCGGAAGGTCCTTGAGGATGTCCGTCCGGGGCCTGAAGCCAGCGCGGCGGGCATCCTTCAGGTCCGCGTAGGTCGTGCGTGCATCCCCGAGGCGGCCCTCGTTTGTGACGACCGGCTCCAGGCCGCTGCTCAAGTGGTCGCAGACGCCCTTTGCGATCTTCCCGATGGCGGTCGCCCTTCCCGAGGCGACGTTCGTCGCCCGCCCGTCGAATCGGGTGCCCTCCACGGCCTCTGCAAACGTGCGCGCGGCCTCCTCTACCGCCAGGAAGTCGCGCCCCTGCCGACCGTCCTCGAATACGAGTGGCGGTTGTCGCGCGGTTGCGCGTGCTCCGAACATCATGATGACGCCGGCGTACGGGTTCTGC
The DNA here is from genome assembly GCA_965541515.1 of uncultured Thermoplasmata archaeon. Classification (GTDB taxonomy): domain Archaea; phylum Thermoplasmatota; class DTKX01; order DTKX01; family DATEUP01; genus DATEUP01. Next base: position 15,701 of record CBEUCC010000028.1, on the reverse strand, counting down.
GGGTTCTGGTCGGCCCCGTAGACGTTGAAAAGACGCAGGGACACCCAGGGGAGCCCCGCGTGCGTCGCATACGACCGTACGAGATCCTCCTGCACGCGTTTCGTGATCGAATAGATCGAGGTCCCCGTGAGTGGCGAAGTCTCGGGAGTGGCCGCGCGCCTCGTCGGCTTGTTGCACCGGGGGCACACCGGTTCCCACCGCTGTGCCGCAAGTGCCTCCCGCGTGCGCGGGTGCGGGAACACGAGCCCGTGGTCCGCGCAGCGCCGGGCGCCTTCGCCGTACGCCGTAACGCTCGACGCAACCACAATCTTGGCCAGCGGGCCCCGCCGCCGGACCGCCGCGCGCAGCATGCGCTCGGTCTCTAGCGCGTTTGCCCGCAGGTAGGCGGCCGGTCGGAGTTGCGATTCCATTACGCTCACGCGCGCCGCCAGATGCACCAACGCCTCCGCGCGGTCGAGGTCTGCGCGCCAGGCGGACAGGTCGCCGACGCGGCACACGCGGTAGCGCACGCCCCGCTCGCGCGGGGGCCGCCGCGGGTGGGACAAGGGGTCAAGGGAGTCTACCACGACCACGTCGTGGCCCCGCGCCTTCAGTTCCCGCACGGTTGCCCGGCCGATAAAGCCCCAGCCACCGGTCACGACGACACGCGTTGCGAACCCTCCCGGGTAGCGCGTCAGCGTGGCCGGGACGCTTTAACCCTTGTCCGAGACCGCGGGGCTACGCCCGCGCGACCGCGCAGCCAACCTTTATCCAGCCGGCCCCCGCTCGACGCCCCGTGATCCCCGAGCACTGCTCCAATGTCGCGGTGATGGAGGTCGGTTTCCCGCTCACGCGGGCCTCCATCGAGCGCGCCTTCGCCGACCGGAAGGCCTACGTGCGCACGGACTTTACGGTCCTTCGCAATGGCACCTCCACGGCAGTGGCACGCGTGCGCAAGCGCGACGAGCGTGGGCTATTCCGGGAGGTCGCGGGTGTCGAGGTCCTATCCCTTCCCGGCTCCACCGTCGTCGTGGACGACGATTCCGTGGACGTGATGAACCCCAACTCGCTGGTGGCGGTGGCGGCCAAGTACCCGGGAAAGACCGTGGTGGTCGAGGGGGAATTCGGGCACGTGAACTTCATCAAGGACGAGGAACCGCTGGTCGTGGACGTCTTCGACCTGGGACCGCCCGATCCGCCGAAGCTGAACACGCTCGTTGCCCGCGCGCTGGGGGCCTACCGGTTTGGACGCCCCGTGCTTGCAAGGTATTCCACGCAACGAATCGACGCCGCTGCCGACCGCCTCACCGGCCACCCGGTCGTGTACTTCCCGTGCAAGACCGCGGGTCTTTCGGCTTGCGCGCCTTCGCTCACTGCGTACCTAGACCAACCGCCCGCACCCGAGGGCGCGCCATCCGATGCGGCGGTGGTCGGCTGCCCGCTCTCGTTGCGGATCTTCCAGGACGTGTACGGGAACGAGCCGGCCGCGTTCGAGGACATTTGCCCGGTGAACCACCCGCCGCCGGCGCCAGCCGACGGATTCCGCTTCGTAAAGTGCTGCGCGGTCAAGCCCCCGTACCAGCAGACGGAGAATCTCATCGCTTTCCCGTGGGGTGTCATGCTGGACGATATCGTCGGCGCGCTCACGGACCTTGCCGGCCCTGCGGCGGCCGCGTCGCCCCGGGACCCCGAGGGGGCCCCCTGGCTCACTCCTCTTCCCGGGCTCGTTTCGCCAGAGCCTTCCGCTCGGCGCGGCGCGTCTCGTCGGCGCGCTTCCGGCGCACCTCACGCCGCTCGAGGACCCGCGGAACGAAGGTCATCCACACGAACGAAATTGCGACCGAGAAAACAAGTGCGAGGCCGACCCCGAGCATGAAGAAGTCACCGCGGTAGATGGTCGGGAACGCCTTGTAGATCGGTGACACGTAGAAGACGAAACCAAACAGGGGTACGAGGATGAGTGCCCAGAGCAAGCTCCCGACTAGGAGCTTCTGGAGCGGTGTGGCGGGCTCGCCCTCGGGGGTCGAAGGGGTCGAAGGCGTGCTGCGCGGTCGGGCCATCCCGCGCCGATCCGTGGGCCCTTATTTGACGGTTGCGGGTGCCGGGGGCGCCCGTCGCCGGAAACGCGCTGCCGCCAGACTCGTCGCTGCTTGGTACGTCGGCGCGTTTGTCCTTGTGGCCGCCATCCAGGCCAGTCCAGCCGGCGCGCAGGGACCAATCGTCGAGGAGGTCATCGTGATCCGGAGCGGCGAGTACTATCATGAGGAGCTCTTCGTCGCCGACCCGTCCGCTCTTTGGGAGGGGGAGTTCGAGTCAACATCGGGACAACCCATCGATGTCTACATCATCCACACGACCGACCTCCTGCCGGGCGGTTATCCCGATAACAACTTCTCTCCCCTCGCGGAGTCGGAGAATATCACCGAGACGGCGTTTGCGTTCCGCCCGCCATCGAGGTTCACGTCTTACACGCTCATTGTCGACAACTTGGACAACAGCCACCCGTTCGACGCCACGCCCTCATTCTCCGTCACTGTGCGCATGGCGCGCTCGGCCCCGCTACGGTCAAACCCGCAGGCCGAGGCGCTGCTCGGGTCGCTCACGGGCATTTGTGCAGCGGTCCTGCTCGTGGGGGCTGTGGCGGTGGCCATCTACTTGCGCTACCGGCGTCCGCCCGCCCACGAGGACGAGAGTTCGCTGCCTCCCCGCATCGAGATTGATGTGGAGGTCCCGCGCAGGCCCCGCGGCGCGTGGGCCGCGTCCGAGCCCACGGAGGTCGCGCCGACCGACAGGGAGACTGCGCAGGAGCCGCCGGGGGGTCCGCCGTGAGCGCCCCAGCATCGCGCCCCCGGCGTGTCGCCGTCTTCCTCGACCGGGACGGCACCCTCATCCGCGAGCACGGCCACTTCTGGGAGCCCCGGCTGATCGAGCTCGCCCCCGGCGCGGCGGACGCCATCCGTAGGCTCAAGGCCGCGGGTTTCCTCACGATCATCGTGACCAACCAGTCGGGTATCGCGCGCGGGAAATACGACGAACGCCAGTTTTGGCTTGGCCAGCGGCGCCTGGAGGAGTTGCTGGAGGCCGAGGGGATCAAGGTGGACGCGGTCTACTTCTGTCCGCACCACCCCACGGAAGGCGACACGCCCTACCGCCAGACCTGCGACTGCCGCAAGCCGGCGCCGGGCATGCTCGAGCGTGCGGCGCGAGAGTACGGCCTCGACTTGGCACGGTCGTTTATGGTGGGCGACAGCCCCGTGGATGTGGGGGCCGCCAAAGCCGCTGGCTGCCGCGCCGTGCAGGTGCAGACGGCCTACGGTGAGGGGATCTACGGGCTCGTGAAGTCCCAAGCCGTGGAACAGGCCGACGGCACACCGGCGCTTCCCGACCACCGCGCCGCGGACCTGCTCGAGGCGTCCATGTGGATACTCCAATCCGCTGGCCGGGGGGCGTGAGCCCGTGAAGGTCGCCATGCTCACGGCCGAGTACCCGCCGCACCACTGGGGCGGGGTCGGCACCTCGTCCTGGAGCCTGGCCAACGGGTTTGCCGAGCGGGGCCACGAGGTCACGGTCGTCACCCGCAAGCACGACCTGCCGCCCGTCGAGAACCACCCCGCCATCAAATTCGTGCATGTCCCGTGGCTGAAGTTCCCGATGGCATTCGCCCTGTCCTTCGGCCGTAACGCCGCCCGGCTCGTCAAGTCGCGCGGGGCCGGCGCCTTTGACGCCGTGCTCGTCCACTCCAACATGACGCTCCTGCCCAGGTGGGCCTACCCGTCGATCCCCCAGCCTATACTCTCGCACATGTGCGGCAATTGGAAGGGCGAACGGTCGGGGCTCCGGCTCTCGCAGGTCCGCCCGTTCTCGGTCTCGGGCGGCAACGACCTTGCGGTGAAGGTCCTCTCGCCGTTCTACGACAAGTACGAGGACTTCGCGGTGCTCCACTCGGACGGCGTCATCATCGAGGCTCTCTCGGAGGAGCGTGCGTGGAACGCACGGATGAAGGTCAAGCACCCGGAGCACCCGGAGGCGGCGGGCGGGTCGTTCATGACGGCGCGCCCGCACGTGAAGCGTGTCGTGGTGCCCGTGGACATGCGCGGCTACACCCCGGACAAACGCAGCGACGAGGTGCGTGCGAAATACGCACCCGGCTCCGCCCAGCTGTTCCTCTTCGTGGGCCGGCTGGCGGGCAGGAAGAACCCCCTGGAAGCCTTCGAGATCTTCGAGCGCTATGTGCAGGGGGGCGGCAACGCGCACCTCCTCGTCGTAGGCCGCGGGAACCAGGAACGGAAAATGCGTCGGCGCGCCGTCCGCTCGGGAGTCGACGACCGCGTCCACTTCCTGCAGGGAGTTCCCGTACGGGAACTCCAGACCCTCTTCGCGTCGGCCGACCTCTTCCTGTTTCCGTCGACTTGGGAAGGGTACGGCATCGTCATGGTCGAGTCGGCCTGCGCCGGGACTCCCGTCCTCGCGCGTCCCATGGGTGCCGTACCCGAGATCGTCACGCCGGAGGTAGGAGAGCCCTACGGTTCCATCGAGGAAGCGCTGGCCGCCATCCCTCGCCTGCTTGCCTTGGACCGCGCCCAGGTGAGTGCTACCATGCACGCTCTCTTCGACTGGGACGCGATCATGGACGCCTACGAAGGGATGCTCGAGGAACTCGTGCGCGAGGGGAAGTCCCGCTCCTCGCGGCCCTAACGGGCGCCGCGCCAGAACTCCAGCATGTCCTCGAGCGTCTGCTCGATCGGGACCTTGTACCTGAACCGCAGCGCCCGCCGCATCTTCGTGTTGTCCCCCCAGATCACGGGCTCGTCCGTGGGGCGCAGCAGCTTCTTGTCGACCGTGGGGCGAATCTCGACATGCGCCATCTTCACGAGTTTGTCGAGCAGGGCCTTGACCCGGTAGGGCGAGGACCGGGCGAAATTGTACGCTTCCCCGTACTTGAGGCGGTCGACGGCCAGGTCGAACGCCCGCACTTGGTCACGGACGTCTGCGATGTCCCGCTTGACCGCCAGATTTCCGACTCGGAGCTTCCCGCCGCCCTTGGCCTCCAGTTCCACCGTCCGCTGCGTCCAGTCGGAGAGCACGTCACCCGTCTTGCGCGGCCCCGTGGTGTTGAAGATCCTTCCCCGGATCACCTTCGTGCCGTAGTTTGCAAAGTACTGGTACGCGAGCAAGTCCTGTCCGACCTTCGAGACGCCGTAGGGGTGCAGCGGCTTCAGTTCGTGGTCCTCCTTGACGGGCACCTCCTTCGCCGGGACGAGCCCGTACTCGGCGGACGAGCACGCGACGAATACGCGCGGGTCGAGTTTCGCCGTCCGGACGGCTTCGAAGAGGGACGTCGTCCCCAGGACATTCGTATCGAGCGTGTACCACGGGTCCTCCCACGACAGGGTGGGCAGCGACTGGGCCGCGAAGTGGAAGATGTAGTCGGGGCGCACCTTGGCGACGATCCGTTGGACGGCCGCGCGTCTGCGGATATCGAGCGGGACGAGCGACGCGCCCACCCGCGCTGCGCGGCGGTTGTGGGCGGGGTCGGCCGACCGCGAGGTGCCCACGACCTTCGATCCAGGCCGCGAGGTCTCCAGGTGCTCGATGAGGTGCGCCCCGATGAAGCCGGTTGCGCCCGTGACGAGGATTCTGTCGGCCACGCCGCGCGATCCTGGCACCGCGATAAAAAGGTGGGCCCCCGCCGGACACCGGGCCCCCCGTGGCAACATTCACTCACCCCCCGTGGACCTTCAATAGGGGCGTCAGAGCATGAGGGGGGTGCGGCGAGGGGTGACGTACGTATGGTCGCCCCGCCGCGCGGGTGCGGCGCGAGTCGAAACCTTGATTTGCGGCCCCCTGGCTCGCGTGACGCTCGCTATGGCCCAAACGGCTCCGACCATCCGCTCCAAAGCGCCGCTCCGCATCTCGTTCTGCGGGGGCGGCACGGACGTCCCCCCGTTCCCGGAGGAACGGGGAGGGGTCGTCCTCTCGGCGACGATCGACAAATTCGCCTACGGTACGCTAAAGCCAAGCACTGGGACCGAGACCACCGTCCACTCCATCGACTACGACCTCTTCGCCAAGTACACGCCCGAGCGCCTCGCAGTCTACGACGGCGAGCTTGACCTCGTGAAGGCCGTCATCAAGGACCTGGGCGGTGGCAAGCCGGTTGACCTCACGCTCCACTCCGACGCGCCCCCAGGCTCGGGGCTCGGTTCGTCCTCGACCATGTGCGTGGCGCTCGTCGGGCTCTTCGGGGAGTGGCTAAAACTCCCCATGACCGACTACGACATCGCGCGCAAGGCCTACGAGATCGAGCGCCTGGAACTCAAGATAGCGGGGGGCCTCCAGGACCAGTACGCGGCCACGTTCGGCGGGTTCAATTTCATCGAGTTTGGCAAGTCGAACCAGGTCACGGTCAACCCGCTCCGGATCAAGCGCGAGACGCTGACCGAGTTGCACTACCGCCTGCTGCTGTGCTTCACGGGGCGTACGCGGCTATCCGCAAACATCCTCACCGAGCAGACGAGGGGCTACACGTCGGGCCAGTCGTCCGTCGTCGAGGCGCTCGGGGAGATGAAGCGGCTCGCGACGGAAATGAAGAATGCGCTCCTTCGCGGCGAGCTCGATCGGTTTGGCGACCTGCTCGACGAGGCCTGGCACCACAAACGTAACCTCGCCTCGCAGATTACGAACGCCCAGATCGACGCGCTCTACACCGCGGCTCGAAAGGCTGGCGCCGTCGGTGGGAAGGTCTTGGGGGCCGGCGGCGGCGGCTACATGCTCGTGCAGGTCGACCCGACACGCCGCCACGAGGTGCAGAAGGCCCTCACCGCGGCCGGCGGGCAGGTCGTCCCCTTCTCGTTCGAGAAGGAAGGCCTGCACACCTGGACCGTACCGGGCTGAGCGCGGCCCAAAGGTTCATGCGCGTGAGAGGACAAACCCCAGGAGGAGGACGCATTTGACGGACCGCATCGAGAAGGCGCTCTTGGACCACTTGGCCATGTTCCAGGCCGTCGGCGAGGGGGAGCGTGCGGTCATCACGCGGATGGCCGGCGAGTGGGCAAAGGCGCTCGGCGGGAGCGGCAAGGTCCTCCTGTTTGGAAACGGGGGGTCGGCAGCCGACTCGCAGCACATCGCCGCAGAGCTTATGGGGCGCTTCGCCCGCGAGCGGCGCGCGCTGCCTGCGATCGCGCTCACGGTCAACACCTCCAACCTCACCGCCATCTCCAACGACTACAGCTACGAGGAAGTCTTCGCGCGGCAGATCGAGGCGCTGGGGCGCCCCGGTGACGTCGCCGTCGGGATCTCCACCTCCGGGAACTCGCCCAATGTCGTGAAAGCACTGGAACGTGCCAAAGCCGCAGGACTCGTGACGCAAGCGTTGACAGGGCAGCGCGGCGGCAAGTGTGCCGAGGTCGCTGACCTCGCGTTGCGCGCCCCCTCGAATGACACGCCCCGCATCCAAGAGCTGCACATCACCGTTGGGCACATCGTGTGCGACCTTGTCGAGGAAGCACTCTTCGGCGGGCCCGGATGACACGGCCGCGTGCCAGCATCCAAGCCAAGGGTTATGTGCCGCCCCTTGCTCGTGCCGGTTGCGCTCTCCTCCGAACCTTGAAATAGTCGCGACGGGACGGCCGGGCGCAAACGAAACAGGACGCACGCCCCGTGTCATCTCCCGTCATCGCCAACCTGCCTGGCCTCGTCAAGGGGGCCGAGTTCCGCATCGCGGTCCGAGCAGCACTGCCCCAGCACCCCACGTTCATGATCCTCCAGACGACGGTGGCCTGCAACAGCCGCTGCCGCATGTGCTCCATCTGGAAGATGGTCCCCGAGAACGAGATGTCCCTAGAGGAAATCCAGCGCCTCTTCGCCGACCCCTACATGAAGAAACTCCGGTGGCTCAACCTCACGGGTGGTGAGCCTTTCATGCGGCAGAACTTCGCGGAGATCGTGAAATCGGCGGCAGAGCACCTCCCCAACCTTGAGATCATCGCGATCCCTACGAACGGCTTCATGCCCGATCGTGTCGAGAAGACCACGCTCGAGATGCTCGAATACCTGAAGGGGACGGAGATCCTGCTCAACGTCAACATCTCGATCGACGGTATCGGCGCCAAGCACGAGGAGATCCGGCGCATCCCCGGCGGTTTTGACAAGGTGACCGAGAGCCTCCGGCGCCTGCAGGCGATCGGCAAACAGAACCCGCAGCTGGAGTCGGGCGTCGAGGCGATCATCACGGGGCTCAACGTCGGCGAGATGCGCAAGATCTACGAGGGGCTAAAGGACCACACGGACCACGTGAACCTCACCCCGGCGATCATTTCGTCCTACTACCTCGGCAACGAGCAGATGGCCTCCGATGTGAAGCTCAGTGCCCCCGACATCGAGGAGATGCTCGAGTTCCTCGAGGAGATGGAGCGCAAGGAGCCCGCGTATGCGTTTTACTTCAACAACGTGCGGTCCATCTACATGCACGGCCACCGCACCTTCCCCTGCCTGATGGGCTGGAAGTCGATGTATGTGAATGCGACGGGGGACGTCTTCCCGTGCCACCTGCTAGGCCCAGACTACCTCATGGGCAACCTGCGCGAGGCCTCAATGGAGGACATTTGGACCGGCCCCCACGCCAAGGAGGTCCGCCAGCGGCTCAAGGCAGAGAAGTTCTGCAAGGTATGCACCAACAACTGCGACATCCTCAACAACCTGAAGGAGGAGACGTGGAGCTTCGCAGCGTACATGGCGCAGCACCCTGAGACCTTTCGGCGGCTGCTGCGCGACATCAAGGAGAAGGAGCACTGGCGTAAGTACGCGGGACGCCGCGTTCGGGCGCCGAGCCCCGGGTAAGGCCGCGACGGCGTGTCCAGCGGGGTTATGCGCGGCGGGCAATGGCCCCATCGCGGCCGACGTCCTCGTCCTCCAGGACAAAGACGACCTTCTCTCCGGCGATCGTGAGCTCCTCGGGCGCTAGCGCCGCGCAGGTCTCCAAGTCGGAGAACTCCTTCAGGACTTCCTCGCTCAACCCCTGGCTCACTAGAGAACGCGCTGTGATCCGATATCCCGTCATCCCAAAAATTCCTCCCAGCAACCCGACGCATACCAGAAAACCGTATAAGAAATCTTGGGGCTCACTCCCCAGACCTCTGCGGCTTGCCCTCCTTCGTCCGCTGGTAGCGCTTGCCGCGCTTGACGATCGTCCCCGCCTTGAGTAGGCGGTCGATCGTCTCGCGCACCATGTGCTCCTCCGGCCGGATGTTGTACCGTTCACCCAGGGCGCGGCGCAGGGTGTCGACATCCTCGGGTTCCTCGAGCGCTTGGGGGACGATGCTCCGCAGGTCCTCCCGCACGTTCCAGGGGAAGATGAACCAGGTCCACTGCCCCTTGTCTACCTTCTTCGCGAAGTAGTCAGGCGCGATGAGCGAATGCGTGATGTGCAGGAGGGTGGCGCTCCGGAGCGTCCCGGGCTTGAGGGACGCCACATGGTCTCGCGCCAGGATGAGTGACTGGCCCGTGTCCGTGATGTCGTCCACGATGAGGACATTCCGCTTCCTCACGTCCGTGTTCAATGTCTGGGCGAGGCGTGCCTTGCCGTCCGGGGTCGCCGTGAGCCCCCAGTGCTCGGTCTTTACCGTGAACAGGTTCTTAATGGTGAGGTGGTCGCAGATTAATCTCGACGGCACGATGCCCCCACGCGACATGCCGATCACGACGTCCGGTTCGAAGCCGTCCTCCTCGATCTGGTGGATGACGGAGTCCACCCAGCCCTCCACGTCGCCCCACGAAACGAGCGCGCAGCGGAAACCCTCGGCCACCGTGGTGCCCCCTAGAGCTTCGCGCCTTCAAGGGCGCTCTTGCAGGGGCAGGAGCGCGCCCGGGGGACGCCGGCCAGCCCGTCCCCGATGAGACGCCGCGAGTTCGCGACATTCTGGTCTAGCACCTTGAGGATTCCCTCGACCGATACGGGCTTGTCCGCCCACACGTCGTAATCCGTGGACGTCGCGATCGACAGGTAGCACATCTCGAGCTCCCGGGCAAGCTGGGCCTCCGGCACGAGGGTCATGCCGATCACGTCTCCAAACTTCCGGAACATCCGCGACTCGGCCCGGGTCGAGAACCGGGGCCCCTCGATACAGACATAGGTCCCCCCCTTGTGTACGCGCAACTTGAGCTTGCGGGCTGCTCGGTGGAAGACGCTGAGGAGTTCGGGGCAAAAGGGGTCCGCCGTCGAGATGTGCACTGTCTGCGGGCCGTCGAAGTACGTGAGCGACCGGTTCTTCGTCCAGTCGATGAACTGGTCGACAAGCACGATGTCGCCAGGCCGCACACGCTCCTGCAGGGAGCCCACAGCGCAGGGAGAGATGACGCGCTTGACGCCGAGCTCCTTGAGCGCCCACAGGTTCGCGCGGTAGGGGACACGGTGGGGTGGCAGCCGGTGGCCCCGCCCGTGGCGCGAGAGGAAGGCGACGCGCGCCTTCCCGAGCCGTCCGACCTCGATGTCGTCCGAGGTGGCTCCGTAGGGCGTATGCGGGCGGATCGTGCGGACATGCTTGAAGAGGTCCGCGTCGTAGACGCCAGACCCGCCGATGATGCCGATATCCGCACGTATCGCCACGCTCGCCCCGCCCGAGCGCGCGCGATCGGGTGGCGCCCGGAAAAAGTTTGGGGGCCGCGCCGGGGGCGGTCGAGCGGGGGGTCCCAAGGGCCGGGCCGCGCGATAATTGGATATTTGTCGCATGCGGCTCGCCAGTCCGATGCCAGGGGTCGACTCCTCACCCCAGTTCTCGGTCGTCCTTGTCAACTACAACGGCGCGGGGTGGACGGTTCGCGCGCTGGACTCCTTGCTCAAGCAGCACGGGGTGAGTTACGAGGTCATCATCGTCGATTCAGGCTCGTCCGACGGTTCGCCCGCGGAGGTGGAGGCCTGGATCGCACAACATCCAGAAGTCCCCGCGCGCCTCCTCCGGTTCGAGGAGAACATCGGTTTTGCGGTGGGTTGCAACAGGGCACTTGAGCGCGCGCGGGGCGAGGTCATCTTTCTGCTCAACAACGACGCGGAGCTAACGGAAGGGGTGTTCGAGCGCGTCCACGAGGTCTTGCGCGCGCGCCCGGAAGCAGGGTCCATCATGTGCAGCATGCGTTTCCTCGATGACCCGTCCACCATCAACTCGACGGGGATCTTCGCCTTCTGGGACGGGAGTGCCATTGACCGCCATTGGAAACTCCCGGTCGAATCCAACCCACGCGAGGTAAACGCCGTGCTCGGTCCGTGTGGGGGGGCGGCCGCGTGGCGTCGGGAGGTCATCGACCGCGTCGGTTTCCTGAACGAGGAGTACTTCATGTACAGCGAGGACGTCGACATGGCGCTGCGGGCCCAACGAGCAGGCTTCTCGAGTCTCTACATCCCCGACGCCGTCGTCCTCCACAAAGGTGGCGCGGCCGCCGCCACGCGCCCCCAGGTGGAACTGATGGAGATCTCCTACCGCAACACGCTGCTCACCTTGCAACGGAACCTCCCTGCGGGGGCCCGGATCCGTGGGTTGGCGATGTTCCTCGCGCGGTCGCTCACGGGGCTCGTGAAGATCGGAGCAGTCGACCCGGTGCTGCGCGCCAAAGCCCTCGCCTACTGGCTTCGCAACAGGCGGCGGATCGCCCAGGAGCGGAGTGCGATCCGTGCGCTCGGTGACGACGCGCGCGTCTTGCGGTGGCTCCATCTGACGCGGGACTTCGACCGGTAACGCGCGCTACCAGCCTGGCGCACGGGAAATTTGCGGCGGGTCATTCCGTTTCGTTTATTAGCCCACGCGGCCGGTAGGCTGGGAGGAGAGACTGGCCGTGGACAGGAGACGCCCCCGTGGAAGACGCTTGCAGGCGAACCGCCGTTTGGGGCCCCGGGCCACGGCCGTGGCCACCGCCGTGGTCGTGGCCCTGATGGCCCTCTCCTTTGCGGCGAGCGCTATCACCATAACGATCACCTCCCCGCCTGCCGGGTCGTGGACGGCAAGCAGCATAGTCACGGTCACCGGGACCGCCACGGGACCGGGGATGGACACCGCAGCCCTCAGTTCGAATTCCGACTTTGCGGGGGGCCTAGGGACCAACGCGACCGTATCGGCCGACACGGTGACCCAGACGTTCCCGGACATCGAGACCTACCGCTACGAGCAGCCCTTCACGGGGTTGGGCGGCCTCAACACCGTTGACGACCACTGGACGTGGAACTTCAACTCCACATGGTGGGAGGTGTCGACCTCGCCTTCGCTCAGCAGCTCGCCCCCGGCCCTTGCCCACTCTACGGCCTCGACCGAGAGCCTCACATGGATGGCCGCGCTCCCGGGAAACGCTACCGAGGGGTGGGTTGGATTCCGCTACTTCTGTGAGGCGAATGCGTTCATGAATGTGTACGCGTCAACGACCGGCCACACGGCGGCCGAGACCGGCATCCTCTCGACGGGCGCCGCGGGGGAGACCGGCTTCTGGTACAACGTGTCGTCCATGGCCACCGGCTCCGACATGCTCGTGCTCCGGTTCGAGGTCGGGGCAAGCGCCGCGTCGAGCTCCTACTGCTCCGTGGACAACTTCGTGACCGAGTTCAATTTCACGCGAAGTTTGGAGTTCTCCTTCCGGATGACGGATGACTTTGCCGCGGGGCCAAGCGGGCTCTGGAGCGCGCCGCAGGCCGGCTGGGCTGCGACGAACACGTCGACCTCCTCTCCGTCCCCTCCCGCCTACGGCCACACGGGGATGGCGCCGACGAGCACCCGCCTCAACCTCGCCTTCCCGAACCCGATCACGGGGGCCACATTGGCGTTCAGCTTCCAGTGCGAGGCAAACGCCTCGCTGTCGGCATTCCTGAGCTCCGACGGGACTACGGAGTCTACCATCCTCGCGGGCCTGCGCGGCGCGCCGACGACGGCGTTTCTGTTTGACGCGTCTGTCCCGCTTGGCGGCCAATCGAGCCTCTACCTGCGCCTCGATGCGGACGCTGTCGGAACGGGCGACGACCTGTGCGCGATCGATGACCTGGACATCGCAGTCACCTACCGAGGGCACTTGGGGCTAATGTACGACGGGTCGTACGAGAGCCCCATCGTCGACCTTGGAATCACGGCAGACCTTGCCGGGTTCGGGTGGTGGGGCCAGGCCCCGGCAAATACGACCCTCGACGTCTACGAGCGGACATCCTTGAACAACCTCACCTTCACGGACTGGTCGGCGGTGCCGACCGGCGGCGGTCCCTCCCCGGCACCCACCGGGCGCTACGTCCAATTCCGGGCCAATTTCACCTCGCTCGGCGGGTACGAGACGGCGGTGGTCGACGCGTTGTTCGCAAACTTCTCGGCGATCGTCTCGGTCGAGTGGTCGACGAACGGGGTCCTGTGGTACCTTGCCACCGGTATGGCCAACTGGTCGGCGGACGTGCCGCTTGGCCCCGGAACGAACACGATCAATGTGCGGGTGCGCGACACGACCGGCGCCCTTGAGACCTCGCAGATCCAGGTGTCGCGCGACAACATTCCACCCGGACCGTCCGGCAAGCCCCAAGCGCCCGGTGTTACCAACGGGAGTTCGGTCGCCTGGTCGTGGGCCGCTGCGACGGATGTCGGCGTGGGCGTGGACCACTACCTGGTGGACGTCGGGCTCTCGCGGGGAGGGTTTGAACTGGCCCAGAAAGTGCAAGTCACAGGCACGAATTACACGCACATGTCGGTCCCTGACGGCGTGACCGTCTACCTCACCGTGCGGTCGGTCGACCGGGGGGGCCTCGTGGGTCAGGACAATGTGACTTCGGATGGGACCGTTGTGGATCGCACACCGCCGGGCGCGACTACCGTCCAGGGGCCACCGGAGTTCTCGAACGCCGCGGACCTCACGTGGACGTGGACTCGTCCGTCCGACCCAGGGACGGGTGTGGCGAGCTACCGCGTCCGCCTCGGGACAACCGCGGGCGATGGCGACGTGTTCGATGGAAACGTCACGACGACGAGTTACACGCTCACGTCGGTGGCAAGCGGGACGAACTACTTCGCGACGATCATCGCCGTGGACGGGGCGGGAAACGCAGGCCCCGCGGCCACATCTTCCGGGACCACCGCAGACCGGGACGCGCCCACGGGACCTGCCTCGGTCACAACCGCGGCCACGCTGACGAACGCGACCACGGTCACTTGGGAGTGGGACGCTGCAACCGACGTGCTCTCCGGCGTGTCGTACTACCATGTCGAAGTCGGCACGACGGTCGGCGGGAACGACACGGCGGACGTCACGACGAACGAATTGACGTTCACGCTCGGCTATGTGGAGAGCGGCACCGTCGTATTCTTCGGTGTTACCGCGATCGATGTTGCGGGGAACGCGGGCACACGCGTTGAGGCCCCCTCCGTGCACAGCGACTCGACGGCGCCGGGCAATGTGACGATAATGGAGATCAACCCGTTCGTGGCCAATTCCTCGGTCACGGTCGAGTGGACGCTGGCCGAGGACGGGCCGACACCCGGGGCCTCAGGGGTGGACCACTACCTCGTGCGCGTGCGCCACGGGACTGATGTGACCGACACCTCGGTCACGGAGCGCCGGCTCACGGTCCAGTTGGCCGACGGCGCGACCTACACCGTCGAGGTGCTGGCGGTGGACGGTGCTCAGAACCGGGGTCCCATCTCGACCGTTACGTTCACCGGCGACCTGTCAGGCCCCACGGCCCCGGCAACCGTGACCGCACGGGTCTCGAACGCCTTGGGCCCTTCATTTACGGCCACATGGAACGCGACGGTCGACGCGGCATCGGGCCTTTCCGAGTACCGTGTGAGCGTCGGGACATCCCCCGGTGGTACGGACATCGCTTCGTCCGTCCGTGTGACCCGCCTGAACTTCACCTGGACGGGCACCGAGGGTACGGACTATTGGGTAACGGTGTGGGCCGTGGACAAGCTCGGAAACGAGGGGCCGTCGGTCCAGACGGCGGGGCCGGTTTCGTTCGTGTCTTCGGAGGGTGGCGGCTTCCTACCCGGGCTAGACGGGGTGGTGGCGCTCCTGGCGCTGTCCGGCGTGGCGCTCGCCCTTGCATTCGTGCGGAGGGCACCCCCGCGCCGCGGTCGGGGAATGGCCTAGGGACGCTCCCCGGTGTTCCGCGCGCGTGCCCCCGGCTTGGCGGGCCGAACTTGCCCACCGCAACAGTGCGCGCGTCCTCGTGCGCAACTTCGGGCGGTTCGCGCTCGCCCGTGGGGTGGCTGCGTTTACCCTGCGTGTGTTCACGCTGCGCGTGCGTGTCGGCCGTGAGCAGGCCCTGGCCCGCCTGCGGTCGGTCGGTTTCCTGCTCCGTGAGTGGCGGAGCCTGCGGTCCCAACGCCGGGCCATTGGAAAACTAGGGCCCGACCGGCTCGTGGACCGGTGGGTCAATGCCCCGCGCTAGCGCGTGAGCATGCCCTTCTTGCCGCAGTTCGGGCACTTGATCGGCGTGGGGCGCTGCGCGGTGTAGACGGGTACGATGTGCTTGCACTGCGGGCAGCGCACGCGCGTCAGTGGCTCGGCCGCGGGCTTGGCTGGCGCGGCGGCCGGGGGCACGGGAGGCGCCCGGTGCCGGGGCGGCTCGGGCGCGTACTGGGGTGGAGCCGCAGGCGGCTCGGGCGCGTACTGGGGTGGAGCCGCAGGCGGCTCGGGCGCGTACTGGGGTGGAGCCGCAGGCGGCTCGGGCGCGTACTGGGGTGGAGCCGCAGGCGGCTCGGGCGCGTACTGGG
>CBEUCC010000027.1:0-24758 GCA_965541515.1 uncultured Thermoplasmata archaeon | reverse complement strand
CGGTTGGCCCAGATGTTGTCCCGGGTCCCGTCCTCCTGCCACCAGACAGCGACCGCGTTTCCGCTCGCGTCGACCACCACCTGTGGGCTAGAGGCGATCCCCGCGTCGTCCGTTTCGATGAGCTCGGCCGTCCCCCACCCCGACCCCACAACGTACCGGTTGGCCCAGATGCCGTACGTGTTGGGCGAAGGGGTCCCGTCGTACTGCCCCCAGACGGCGACCGCGTTTCCACTGCCATCGACCGCCACCTGTGGCTCATAGGCGTCCCCCGTGTCGTCCGTCTCGATGAGCTCGGCCGTGCCCCAGCCGGAGTCCACGACGTACCGGTTCGCCCAGATGTTGAAGCGGCTTCCGTCTGACTGTATCCAGACGGCGACCGCGTTTCCACTCGCGTCGACCGCCACCTGTGGGCTATAGGCCTCCCCCGCGTTGTCCGTTTCGATGAGCTCGGCGGTGCCCCAACCAGACCCCACGACGTACCGGTTCGCCCAGGTGTTGTTGCGGGTCCCGTCCGACTGCCACCAGACGGCGAATGCGTTCCCGCTCGCGTCGACCGCCACCTGCGGGGCTTCGTATGGCCCCGTGTTGCCCGCACTCCCGATGATCTCGGCCGTGCCCCAGCCCGACCCCACGACGTACCGGTTGGCCCAGGTGTTGTTGCGGGTCCCGTCCGACTGCCACCAGACGGCGACCGCGTTCCCGCTTGCGTCGACCGCCACCTGCGGCGACCAGGCCTCCCCCGCGTTATCCGTCTCGATGAGCTCGGCCGTGCCCCAGCCGCTGGCGGGAGCACCACCGACCGACAGAGCGATCGAGGCGAGGCTGACCGAGAGCGCAATCAGAATCGCAAGCAGGACCCCCGGCCTCGAGGCAACGGCTCTTGACGCCCCCTGCCCCGATGTGCCTCCACGCTTCGCCCCCATGCGGATTCCTCCGTGCGTCGTTCTCAGGAGCCTGCCTTGGTGCACGATAAACATTTGCGCCGCCGCGCCGCGGTTCTGGCTACAGGCGGGCGGCGGATCGTCGTCAGCTGTTGAGGCGCCTTCTTCCCAAGCCAGCTAAGATGTGGGTGGCCGATCCCAGCGGACCGAGACCGACCTGGTCGAGCATCCTCCCAATGACGGTGTGCGCCCCCTCAGGGTCGATCTTCCAGAGCATCGCCCACGCTTGGCCGTCGAACGCGCTCAACCCGGTCGGCGACCCCCGCGAGCCCGAGGAGGCGCGCAAAAGCCTCCGCGTCCGTCGCTCACTTGAGACCGGGCGGCTTCTCCGGCGGCGGCCGCGGGCTTGAGGAGAACGGTGAACGCGTGTCCCATGCCCCCCTGCGCGCGCGCATACCCACCACCATGGCGCCCACGCCCACCGCAACGCCGACGACCGCGAGAATCATGGCAAGGGTCGCCAGACTCGACGCGGAAACCGCAGCCCTGGTCGCGGCCTGCCCGTCGTTTTGGGACTGATCGAGATCTTCGCGAGCACTCGCGAGTTTGGCCTGCGCTTCCGTGAGGTCGGCCCGCGTGACCTCGAGTTCAGCCTCCGTCGCGGCGGCACTCGCTTCCAACGTGGCCAGCCTGGCCTGGGCCACGCCAATCTCCGCAGCCGTCGCATCGGCCTGCCCCTCGAGGGCGGCCACCCTCGCCTGCTCGATGGTGAGGTTGACCTGGGCAGCCGCAAGCTCTGCTCCCGTCACGTTGGCGTCTTGCTCCAAGATCGCTACGCGTGCTTCCGCACCATCGAGAGCGGTCTGCGCCGCCGCGAGCTCGGCCTGCGTCGTCGCCAAGGCCGCCTGGGCGGCAGAAACATCGGCTTGGGCTGCGGCAAGGTCAGCCTGCGTTGCGGCAAGCTGCCGTTCCAAGACCGGGAGCGCGTCGACATACGTTACGTTGATGAAAACCGTAACGCGGTTTCCAAGGGCGTCACGCGCAGTCACGTTGACGACGCTGGCTCCAGGCGGCAGCGCCACACGGAGGCGGAAGGAACCGTCCGGCTCGACTGAGGCCGCCACGCCGTTTGCGGAGAGTGTCGCGTCGGGCTCGGTGCTACCCTCTACGAGGATCGCAGACTCGTTTGTGGCCTGTCCCTCCAGCGGTGCCGTTACCTGCAGTGCCGGGGGGTTGTCCTCTATGAACCAGTTGACCCAGATGTCGGTGTACAGGCTAGGCGCTTGAAGTTGCCAGACAACCGCCCCGTTTCCGCTCGCGACCATGGCGATTCTCGGATACGCCGCAGACCCCGAATCGTCCGACTCGATGAGCCTCGCGGTTGTCCATCCTAGCCCCTCGACATAGCGGTTCGCCCAGATGTCGGCTCGAACACCGTCGCTTGCAGCCCAGACCGCGATCGCATTTCCATATCCGTCGATCGCGATGCGCGGACTGAACACGTAACCTCCGTCGTATTCCTCGATCTGAACGGGCGCGGCCCACGTGCCACCGATGGTCGTAAGCGCCGACCAGACGTTCTGACGCACGCCATCGCTCTGGATCCACACGGCGACAGCGTTGCCCCGGTTGTTCACTGCGATCTGAGGATCCGTAGCGTCTCCAGTGTTGTCGTTCTCAATGAGCGAGGCCACGCCCCATCCGTTTCCGGAAACATGCGTGTTTGCCGAGATGTTGCGCCGGGTACCGTCATTCTCCACCCAGATAGCAACCGCGTTTCCCACCCCGTCCCCTGCAATCTCCGGTCTGATGGCCCCAACTCCGTCGCGCGATTCCACGAGGCCTGGAACCTGCCAGCCGGAGCCGTCCACATACTGGTTCGCCCAGAGGTCCGGGAATGAGCCGTTGTCCTGTTTCCACAAAGTGATGGCGCCCCCGTTATCCACGGCAATCCGCGGTTCACGAGCATCCCCCGGACCCAAGTTCTCAATGAGCGTTGCTGCCTCCCATCCGGTTCCCCAGGCAAAGCGGGACGCCCATATGTTATAGCGAGTACCATCCGACTGCTGCCAGACCGCCATGCCGTCGCCCGGGGGACTGATGCCTACTCGTGGCGATTGAGCATCGTAAGATCCGGCCTCAAGGAGGGTTGGTGCTCGCCATCCAACTCCGCCGACGTACGTCGCCGCCCAGACGTTGTTCCTTGTTCCGTCGAAACGATGCCAAACAACGAGCGCGTTGCCGGAGGCATCCATCGCTACCTCGGGAGAATACGCGTCACCAGTGTCATTGCCATCCACCAGCGTGGCTGCCTGCCAGCCAAGACCAGAGACAAGCCGCTTCGCCCAAACGTCGTAGCGGCTGCCATTTCGTTGTAGCCATACCGCCATTGCGTTCCCATTGTCGTCAGCCGCAATAGTTGGGAATTGCACATCGATATCGCTTTCCTCGAGAAGGGGCGAAGGCGATCCCCATTCACCTGGATTCGTTACCGCAACAGCAGGGCCGGAGGTCGCGAAGAGTACCGATAGCAATACGAGGAAACTCAATCCAAAAGCTCGCCGTCTGGAGGGCATGAGTTGGGGATCCCTTTGCCGGCGCGTGGCATGCAAGAAGCCCGTTGGTGCCCCCTGGTGCTCGTACGCACCTAGCTTGCGGAAGGCATTCAATGGTAGGGCGACCGAGGGAAATCGTGCCCCTGGCTCCATAATAAGACTTCTCGTACAGCCGCGAACGAATGATCTAGAATGAGACGTAGGTTCGGTAGTGTCGGCGCGCACGGTGAGCGACCCCAATAGTGGTTCTGCCGCAGGGGAGAGGGCTGATAGCCGCAACGTGTTGCGAACGGTAGATGGCTATCCTGCGGGCTTTGACATCGCCCTAGGTGTAAGTCGAACCGAAATGGACCGGGTTCCCCGCCCCCGAAAGCGGTCCTTTCCCAGGATCTCCTGGGGGGATGGCACCATACCCGCGCCCTCCGACTTCGCGCGGTTCCTCGAGGAGCGGCTAGTCTAGCGGCGCCGGAGCCGGGATGAAGCGACGGCCATTGACCCCAGGACGAGCAACGCGGCACCCAGCTCGAAACCGGGGAGCTGGGTCGACTCCGTGGTCGAGGACGTGTCGGGCCCTGACAGCTCCAAGTCGCTATCGGACGGGCTGCGGCTGGTTTCACCTAGACGGTCCACGGCCTCTACGTGGTATTCGAGAATCTCTCCCTCCCGGGGGGCGCGTACCCATGCCTCGTATTCGTCTACTCCAACGCGGATCATCGGTACGCATTCGAACACCTCAACTGCCGCGTAGCGGTAGCAAAGCGAGACCCTAGTAAGCCCCTCCGCGTCGGTTACTGTGGCTCGCACAGCCACGTAGCCCGGCGGTGGAAGGATCTCGGTGCCGGGCGAAGGGGCTGGCCCCTGGCCAACCGGCGGATCCGTTGCCGGCGGAGGGCCGGGCGAAACGGCCGGCGGTGTTACGTTCACCAGCGGGGGCGACCCACGCGCCGGGGGCCTTGCCAACGGATAGCGGTCCAACACGAGGAAGTGCGTGTATGGCTCGTCGAGGATGCCGTCCGCGCCGGTCTCCTCGTCCTGGGCCCGTCCCCCAAACTCATCCTCGGCCGTGTGGTCGGACCAGTAGTTTCCGCCATTGGGGTAGCCGTCGTCCCATTGGACCCTGGCCATCCCAGTCTCGTTGGCCTGGTGCGTGTTGTTGAGGAACCGATTGTGGAACACGCGGACGCCGGTGAAGTCCTCTACGAATACCCCCGATCCGTTGTTCCATCCAATCTCGTTGTCGGCGATGACCACGTCCGTGGCCGGCGGCAGCGGGTAGCGCCCGTAGTCGTTTGCGTCCCAGAGGCGAACCCCGGATCCATTGTTGTGCGAAAGGTCGTTTCCAAGGATCTCGACCTCGGTGGAGTAGTGGATTGCAACCGCATTGCCGGCGTACGACGGCGGAACCACAATGAATAGGCAAACAGTTACTGGCGGTTCAGTTCCCCCGTCGGTCGACTGCCCAGATCCCCCGCACGCCGAGTTGTATTTGATTGTCGGGCCCCAGCTCTCGGTGATGTTGTTCTCCGCGATTGTGGCGCGATGGCAGTCGACGCAGACTACTCCGTCGTAGTTATGGAAGACATCGTTTCCAGACACCTCCACATCGCTTGCAGCGATGACGAAGATTCCGGGGCCACCCGCGTCCGATACGCGATTCCCTAGGATCCGAATTCCGCTACCGGTAGCGACCAGACCACTCCACGTCGAGCCGTCAACGGTTGAATCCATGACCCGAGCGCCCTCCACGTCATGGAGCCCTACCCCGGGTCCGTCGTTATCCCAGAATTCGGAACGGGCGATCGTTATGTTTGCCCCCTCGAAGATCAGCACCGCGGTGTCGGTTTCGCCAATCGATAGCCCCGTGACGGTCGTATTCTGGCAGCCAATGAGGAAAACCTGCCCGGCCTGCATTCTGTCGAATTCCCTATCCGTGCAGTTTGTGATGTAGGCCACGGGCTGCCCGTTCACGGTGTTGCTGTCCTCCACCTCCAGAGAGGTGAGTTGCCCGAGGCTTCCGCTGACCGCAATCCCGTCCCGGACAAGCCTGTTCGCCTCCAGCGAGGCGCCAGACGACCCATACACGGACAACCCCGGCCCAAGCGTGCCCGCGATCCGGTTTGCACGGATCACGGCTCCCGAGCTGTTGGCAACCGCTAAGCCTGCCACGGTGTTGTCCACGAACTCGTTCCGCTCGACCACTGCCCCAGGGCTGTTCTCGACACGCAACGCCTTGCCGTTTCCGACGAATTCATTGCTACCTGCTGTCAGGGAATATCCCGGCAGGACGGAGACAATCGCACCGATGCGGTTCTCGGACACATTGTTGCCGATCATCTGCAGGCCCCATGCAGGGCGTTCCACCATGACGCCAATATCATTTGACAGGATCGTGGAGTTCAGAATCGAAACGGCGCTTGGCCCCGAGACGGAGATCGCCTTCCTGTTTCCGCTTAGGTGGCTATTCAGGACCGAAACCTCACCGGCGACGCCCCCCACGAAGCCATTCCTGCCGTTAGTGACGGTCACCTCATCCAGCGTCGCGCCCCCTGTGACGAATGCAAGGATCCCATCGGCGCTCCCGTTGATCGTTGTGCGGCGGACTTGAAGGAAACCGCCGCTGAGGTCCTCGATTCCGTAGCGGGCGCCGTCGATCCGGACGTCTTCCACCGTAGCGCTCGATACCATGTAGAGGAAAACACCCGACGCCGAGGGCCCGATGGACACGTTTGCCACGCGAACGCTGACGCAGCCTGCCACGACGATCTGGCCCACCGGACCAGTCACCGTTTCGGATCCACAGTTTGCCCGGTAGATTATTGGGTTCCCGTTTAGGAGGTTGTCTGGCGTGATGTTGTGGGACGCGTATGCGTCCAATGGTCCCCATCGGTCGAACTGGAGGCCGTCCCCCTCAAACGAGTTCGCACGCATCGTCATGTTTGTCGAACCGCGAAGGGTAAGCCCTCCTCCCCTCCAGTTGGACGCAGAATGTCCATTCTGCGCGAAGACGTTGCTATCCAGCGTGATGTTGTCGGATTCCACCATCCATACACCGAAGCTGCCGTATCCACGCAGCGCGTTGTTCTGGACGGTCGAGTTTCGGTCGTGATCTAGGTGGATTCCTTCGGAACCCCCCTCCAGATCGTGATCCTCAACCAACGTCCCTCTGGTGTACGCGATCCGAATGGCTGTACCATATCTGTCGTATTCGTGCAGAACCGAGTTGGCTCGAACTACCGATCCGGCCCCACCTATCACCTCTACGGCGGGCCGGCCGAACCCAACCGTGAGGTTGTTTCCCTCTGCCAAGCCGTTTGCAAGACTTGCCAGGGAAATGCCGGCTGACTTGCCGCCTGCCAGTGTATTGTTCCGCACGGTGACATTTGACCCACCGCGGACGTCGACGGCCGCCTTGCCTGCGTATCCTCCATAGCGGCTCTGGCCGTCTCTTCCGACCAGGTCGGAGTTCTCGACGACGATGTCCGCGCTGTTCTCAACAACAATGGGAGGGGCCGCAACCCCACCCGAGGAGATCCCGCTGACGGTGATGCTGTGGGAGTTGAGGACATGGACCGAATATGCTCCCGCTAGGACCTGGACGTTTTCGACGTGTCCGTTGCTTACGTTGTAGAGGTAAATGGCGGCATCGTTCCTTCCGCTCGCCCCAACGGTCACATCCCGAATCACGAAGTGGGCGCTGGTCTCGCGAATTTCGACGTAGGTGTGGTTGGGCCACCCCGTGACAATGAATGGGTCGTCCGCGGTTCCCGCGCCGCCTGCAACCCAATTCTCGGCGGAGAACTGACCGTCTCCCACAATCAGGATAGGCGTCGGCCACCCTGAGGGGTAGGGTCCGGCATCTACTGGAAATGTGACCGCGAGGAGCGAGGCTACCAGGATGAAGGCGCCGGCCCGACCCTTTGGAAACCCAGCTCGGATGTGCCTGGCGGGGGACGTGGTCGCCTGCGTGGCCTCTCCCCAAGTCCGGTACAACGATGGGGGCCCACCAATGAAGGTTTCGGTATAGACGGGCGGGCGGCATCACGTATCTTGGCGACGCCGCATTCGCAGCCAAACCGTCGCGGCGACCCCCAAGGCCAAAACCTTCGTTTTCCAAGCCCCAACGGGGTGGCGCCTTCCAAACGGGGACTTCGGCATACCGTTTTCCTGTCCGGAACCCCGGGCCGCGCATGACCGCCCGCGCCCGCGGAATGGGCCGTCTGCCGCTGCTCTCCCTCCGCAAGCCTCCGGCGCAATGATCGCGTCCCACCACGCCCCTCGCGGCCGGGGGCGCCCAACTCGCGACAGGTTGCCGGGGCCCACCCGCTCGACGACGCGGCGCATCACGGGTCGGCAACGTTGAGGTGGGCGACGGCCAGTTTTATTTGTCGGCGCTCGATGGTCGTGTTCCATGAACTTCTGGGAACACATGACGACATTCCACGAAGGCGCCGCGCGTCGAAACCCCGGCGCCGAGGGCGGCCCAAATGCGGTAGCCTTCATCCGGAAGTTCTACGAAACGCGGTTTGGCAAAGACTCGATCCCTCCTCGCCCTCTTGCAAACTACCTACGGTGGGCTTCCTCCGAGCAGGCAAAGCGTCTAGAGTTGCTCGCCCGCGAACTGAGACTGGCGACCATGCTGCCCCATTCCACCACAAAGGTCGCGCGTCTTGGCGTGGAAGCCGAGTTTCCGGCTGCAATGGCCGAGATTGAGGTGGCGGCGGCGGTATTCGCCGCGGGGGGCACCGTGGAGTTCATGAAAGAGGGCCGAGCCCGCTCGGCCGACCTATTGATCGGTCTCCAAGGCGAGACGTTCTCCGTGGAGGTGACCAGTCTGAGGGAATCCCAGGAGCACACTCGCGCAGACCAGGTCCACGACCGCCTCTTCCCTCTATTGATCCGCGGCGTGTGGCACGGGGGGGTCATCCACAGGGCCCCGACACACGCCGAACTGAAGGCCTTCGAAACGGAGTTGGAGGTAGCTGTCGGTCGGCTACACGCCTTGCAGCAGACACAACATCTTCTGATTGGCGATTGGCTGGACGTCTACTTGTGGAAGGAAGGGGCGGTGCCAGTCCCGGAAGGCCTCGGCACGCTTGACGTGAAACTCCGGAATCGCCAGCCACTTGACATCTTGATGGCGCGGAAGATCACGGAAAAGGCGCCGCAACTGCAAGCCTCGGGGAATCGGGGCTACGTTGTCGTGGTAGATGATGCGAACCAGTGGGGCAACCTCTCCGGATTCATGGAAGACGACCTGGCCCAGACAGCTGCGGCGCTGCTGCGGGCGCCTATCGTTCGAGGCCTTCTGTACGCTACGCCTCCTTTGCGCGGGGTGATGGACTCGGAACTACGTGTGGAGACCTCCGAGCGAAAGAAGATGTACCACCTTCGCCCGCGGAAGATCTCCTTGGGTAGCGTTGGGACGATCTGCACGACCGTCGCCGATGAGGCCGGCCTGGCCATTCTAGTCGACGCGATCATCAACCTCGAAGAGCGGGTAGACGCGCTGCCTTCGCTTGGATTCGCTTGAAGAAGGAAGGATTCGAGGAGTCGCACCCTATCAAAGGTTCGCGAGGTCAAGCCTCGAGAGTGACCCCCTGAAACGGTCGTTTTCAGGAGGTAGCGTTTTGAGGAGTACTCCCCTCAGGCAGTGGCGGTTCGGCGAGAGAGACCAGAGCCCGCTTCAACCCCTCATCGATATCAGTCAGGTTCGGGATGGGCAGAGTAACACGGAACTCAACGGACCTCGATCGAGAAGGCCGGTTTGCGTCGTGCACCCAAACCTCGATGACGCACTCGATGTCGAACGATCGACCAACGACCTCAAACGACTGAAGGCACGCCCGGTAAAGTGATCCGTAGTCCACTTCAAGATCAATCCAGTCGTTGGGCGGGATCGCGACTGGGGCCTCAGAAAGGAGAGGTCTCCCCCCCTCCGAGTTGAACCGTGCGGCAAATGTCCTTTCGTTGAGGACCTCACCTTCGAGGAAGAAGCGTCCCCAAATCTGGCCCGCACCAGATTCCTCCATCTCGTCGAATGACTCCTTTTCCATGCGGCGTGCCAGGATGAGTAAGTCCACGGCTCGTTCCCTTGACGGCTTTGTGGGTCGCCTTCGCACAAGGTCGAGAAAGTTCCAGGCGAACGCTAGGAGCCGCACCTTTGGTCCCAACTTCACTTTCGGGTCCGCCAGGCTCTCCTCAATCTGGGCACGGACTCGGGGGATCGCGTATGCTTGGTCCGCGAAGGTAGCGGCCATCCGGAGGAACGACATGAAACCCGAGACCTGGTCGTTGGAAAGTCCACCGATGAACCGGACGAATACGAGCCGCACATCCTCAACCTGAAGCAGCGCCGATCCGCGGTTTGACAGACGGACCTTGTGCTTCGTCTCTGAGGTTTCGTCTGAAATTGAGACCGTTTGCTCCCTCGGGATGACCGCCACGCGTCGCCCATATTGGAGCCGGTGTTCCTTTCGACGGTAGTAGAACGACCACACGGCGATGATGATGGCAACGATGCCCAGATACTGTTGGGCAGCACTCACAATCAGGTCATCGACCCAAGTCACCTTGGCTGCCTCCGGTTTCGGTTCCCTGCTATCCGAAGAATTTCGGACAATCCTCGCACTTGCCGCCCACGTCACGGTTCCGTGAAATCCTCCAGGCCGTCTTCTCACGTTCGCCCGTAGTTGTCTCGAACTTCGTGGCGAGGCCCCGCCGGGCCGCGGCGACTCCCCTGACCAACTCCACGAGATCCTCCCGGCTCGTTTGGGCGGTCAAGATAGATTGAAGGTTTTCCTTGATAACGCCCACGTCTTCGAACCGTCCGAGCGTGTGTTCCCGCCGTCCGGGCAGTCCGCTCCACGAAAGCCGGGTAGCTGGTTCGGCCCCGGCGATCTTCTGCTCTGAGACGGTGGCTGGCACCGGCAGGGACTCGAACTCCCGGAGCCAAAGGCAATCCCAGACGGCCCTTGCGATCGCGTTGAGTTCGAAATATGCTGGTTCATTGGAAGAGGACTTGGGAATATCCGGCCAGAACCGATTGACCTCGTTCGTGACCGCCTGATTCACCGCTTTGCGCGCCTCGCGATAAAGCCGTTCAAACTCGTTGTGCGCCGTGACCAACAGGCCGAACTCCGAGCGGAACCAGTTCTGTTTGTAATCCCTCCCCGTCTTCATGTGCGCGTTGATCCATTGGAGCACTTCGGAAGAAACGACCGGAGGTTTGCTGACGTGACTTGCAGGGTTGAGAGCAGGAGGGTCCACACGCAGTGAGTCGACGGCCTCATCGAGCTGGAACACTAGAACAAGCCCCTTTAGCCAGCGGGCAATGTCGTCGGCGTGTTCCTGGTGGTGGTTGTAGAACCGCCGCATCAGGACACCAAACGGACCGTTCGTAACGACGATACCGAAGACGAGGACGGACGCCGTGAGGGTCAAGACGAGTGTCGGCGGTTCAGTGGGCGTGGGGTTGAAGAGGATCAGCAGCATCTGGACGATGACCGCGTCGATGATGACGACTGCCGAGAAGAAGCTAACAAGGTGGGCGACGACCTTCATCCCATCACAACAGAGCCAAAGCGGCCCGGACTATTAACTTTGACGGGGGGTAGAGCGAAAGCCCCCGAAGATAAACGCACGGGGGGTTGCGAGAGTGTGCTGGACGCATGGAATTGGAGACGAGGGGGAAGGGGGCATGAGCGAAAGCCTCCGGACGTTCCGGCGGTTGAGGGGGTCCCTCAGCCCCTAGAAAACGGTCGTTCTGTCTCGTCCCGTCTGGTTAGGCTATCGAACCGAACTTCATGAATCCTGGCCGCGGCGCCGACGGCGGATCGGGGACGAATTCACGTCTAAACCGGGCAACCGCCGCGCGGATCGAGTTCTCCTGGGCACGAATGAAATCCGGAAGCGCGGGGAGGGAAACGAAGGTGACGCGCAAGGTGGAGCTTCTCATCATTTCGAGGGCGCCAACGTCCCATCCAAATGATGTCGAACTCTCACCCTCCCAAGATCGGATCTCAGCGCGCAAAGCACCCATCCGCTCTTCAAGGAATCTCTCCGACTCGCCCGGGACGCCCATTGAGAGGCGTACCCATCGTTGCAGCGTCATGACATCCGATGCTTGTCTCGACTGCTCTAACTCCTGAAGGCCAACGTCGTCGTTTAGGGTTAGCAGGGGCGCATTCGTGACGACCACCACGGGCATGAAGGTTAGGGGCCCCATGAATGATGCCCATGGCAGTGGGTGCTTCCATTCAGCGGGTTTCGGCCATACCCGCGAAGCTGCCATGAATCGACGTCGGATGATTGAGATCAACGAGTCGATGACCGGAAATGTTAGTTGAAATTGGAGTTCGCGGAAAATGTCGGGACTTTCCTGCGCTGCTATGAGCGCGCCCTTGTGACATTCAAGCGCCGGGCGGGGTGCATCCAGGAGTCGCAGCCGGATTATTGCGTCCGCCTCGGCTGAGAACGGCACCACTTCCTTCTGGAGGAGAGATTCGACACCTGACACGGCGACGGGCATCGGGGCGCCACCACGGGAGGACTTCTTCTTGAGTCGCTCGGCAAACGACGCAAAGACTAGAGCCTTTGGGGGACGGAGATACTTGCACTCAACCAAGGGTTCGATAGAGAACCTGACTCCTCCCTTCTTTGGCGTCGTGATCGACTTACTTGCCGCCACGTCGATCGAAAAGAACTTGCCCTCCCTGGCAACTGTTGACTCGCCCCCATCCCCGTACCCTTGTCGCATCAGTTCGCGGACGGTGACCTGTTCGAGCGGGAGGCCGGAGGACAGCACCGTCTTTCGCAGCTTTTTCCAATCCCCCACGAGGTCATTCATGGGATGTTCCAGGGGCCGCACCCCTTGAAAAGCGTTCGCAACTCAGATGAAGGAAGGGCAGGGGGTCGGCGGGCCCGATACAGGGCGGCCCGAGAAACGGGACGTTCCTTAGGGCGGGGGAACCCCTCCAGCCGCCCGCCACTTTCGCGTGTTCTCTTCCACCATCGGTACGAAGGCCTCTCGAAACTTCACTACATGGTCAAACGTTCGAGTACGAAACACCTCATCGATGGGACCGCCCATGACCTCACGCAAGAAGACCTCCAGGCCTTTCACCACGTACACCGTGTAGTCCACCGAGAACTCGCGATCGTTGGTCCTGATAAGGGGGTCTGAAAACGTCAGGTGCAACAACGCCTTGTTCACGCGGTCGCGTACCGCCGGCGGAGGTGGCGGAATGGCCGCGATCGTCGCCTTCCAATCCAACGGGTCCTCGAAGAACTGCCATGCGTGCGCGTCGTCCGAGCGCCGGGTGGGTGGTTCGCCGGTAAGAAAGTCGTCCAATTGGCGGCAGGTCAAATAGTGCGCGATGAGGAGGGCGTGGTGCTTTACGAGGTAGTCTAGTTCATCCGGGTCCGTGATCGACCCAGCCCGCTTCTTTGCCAGGATTGCCTGATATCGAACTTGACCGTTCAAGTAAGTGGCGATGCTGTTGAGAAGGACCTCGATCGCAGAGCCAAGGACGAACTCGGCGAAGCGCTTGAGTTCGGCGTCGCCGCGCACCTGGGTTGGCTCGTTTCTCTCCGTCCCGCCCATACTGGTCGGATGAACAATGGCACTACTTCAAGAATTGGGGGGGTTGAGCGAAAGCCCCCGAAGATAAACACACGGGGGCTTGCGAGCGTGTGCTGGATGCCCTGAATTGGAGACGAAGGGCAGGGTGGGTTAGCGGAAGCCCTTCGACGTTCTGGCGGTTGAGGGGGGTTCCATCCGGCTCTGGAAAACGGTCGTTTCGGAAGCCCCTGCCAGCATTGAACCATGGTGGCGTTGGCAGCGAGTAGGTGCTTACGCCATCGGCAGGGATCAGATGCGGCAAGATGAGACGGGCGGCCTTAACGACTCCTTCGAGCGCACAAATGCGCCGGCAAGCGGTTGGTACGGTGGAGAACCGACCGGGCCAAGGTATTTTGCCAGGCCCATCGAAGTTGGCCCGGGTCTCCAGCTTGCGTTGGACTCAAACATGGTCGCGAACGGCTGGAGCCGTTCTACTTGCGCTGCTCACGCTTCCAGCGACATTCGATGCGGGGGCGGTTCCACCGCCCATGCCCTCCTGGGGAGAAATGACCGGGCTAATTGGCGATACCTGGGCCCTCTACACATTCCAGACGGCTGAGGCCGCGGTTGGCGGCGCCGAGTGGGGCGAGGCCGCCTCCTTTGATGAACCCGCTCATTTCGAGAATAGCGTAGTGGAACCATCGCCAACGACTCGTCACTCAATCAACATCACGGGGCTTGCTCCGGCCCACAAGTACCATGTCCGCCTCTTGCTTCGAAACGATGCCGGGGAGACGAACTACACGGAGCCGTTCATCCTGTCATCCTATGACTCGCGGCCTGACCCGAGCGTGCCCCTGTGGGCCGCCATCGTTTGCGCGGCAGGCGTGCTCGGCACCACCTGGGTGGCGACTCGTCGGCTCGGCACGGAGCGGGTGGCCGCGTTAGCGGGCCTCATCGGCGGCCTCGGCATCATTGCCGCAACGCTCATCACCGCAGCTCTCATCCCCGGTTATGGCTTTGGAAGGAACGCGATTTCCGACCTTGGCGATCCACCCCAAGGATGGGTCTTCAACTGGGCGATCGTTTTCTTCGCCCCCCTTGGGATCATCTTTCTATGGGGTGCACTTCGACCGGCCTTGCCCGGGGGAGCCTTGACAACCCTCGGTCTGCTTTTCGGGACGGTGGCGATGGCCGCTGGGATACTCGCGGGGAGCTTTACCGAGCGGTACCCCGAGGAGCACCTTGCTGTCTCGTTCGTCGTCTTTGCTGCGGGCGGCGCTGCCGCTCTCCTTCTGATCCGCCCCGCGATGCATAATCGAGAACTCAAGCGGCTCCTACCTTCCGTGCTAGGCGTGGTCGGTGCAGCCGGGTTGATCCTCGCGTCATCGTGGCTTCTCAATGCCGCCGATTTCGTATTGTACGCGACCGTCGAGGCGATCTTCGTCTTCGCGTTCGCGGGTGGGGTCGCCGCCTTGAGCTGGAGGCTTCTGCCACGCCGGGATGGCCCGGACGGTCCCCCTAGGAAAACACTACCGTAGAGTACGAACCGAAGGGGCGGGAAAAGGAACATTTAATGACCGGTTCGTGGGATACCTAACCGGGGCGAACTGGTGCCTCTTTGGCTCTGCCCTTTGTGTGGCGCCGAGAATGTGCGAATGCTGCGTAGTTGCGCGGGGTGCGGTGGAGCCCTTGATGATATGAAGCGCCACGAGGGTTTGAGGGCGGTAGGACCAAAGGGAG
Source organism: uncultured Thermoplasmata archaeon (assembly GCA_965541515.1). Classification (GTDB taxonomy): domain Archaea; phylum Thermoplasmatota; class DTKX01; order DTKX01; family DATEUP01; genus DATEUP01. The sequence continues at coordinate 10,020 of CBEUCC010000027.1, read as the reverse complement.
GCGCACCCCAGAAGGTCTCCGCCGCGAGCGAAGTCGAACCCTCCTCCATCCGGGGGGTGCCAGGCTCTCGTGGTTCGGCACCGCCCCAGAAAGTCGCTGCTGCGAACGCAGTTGCACCTACATCGATTAGGCAGATTAGCGGATCCTTCGGTTCGGAGCCGTTCTCTGCTAAAAGTCACGAGAACCCAGATCAACCTTCTATGCAGAATGCGGGGGGGCGGCCAACCGGTGCCCCCCCGGCCGCTGACCGCCGGCTGCCTCCACGACGGCCAGCCAGGTTCGGGGTCATGGCGGTCGGTATTGCTCTGGCATTGGCGGGAGTAGTTCTGTTTGCAACACGGGATCTCTTGTTCGTTTGGATTGGTGGGTTCCTCTTCCTGGGAGCCTTTGCTGCACTCAAGAACTCACTTCCGGAGTCCAAGGGGGCCTGGGCTCTTCGCGTCCACCATGAGCTGCTGGGTACCGTCCCGCCAGACGCCGAGATCGTTATTCCGCATACCGATAACCTGGTAGAGTCTGGCGCAAACTTCCTGTCGGGTGTAGGCCACATCCTGGCTACAGGCGCTCTTCTCTTTGGCGGTTGGATCGTCCTCACCATGATTATCTCTTTCTTTTTGGTTGGAAGGATGGGTTCGGAGGGTTTGGTCGTTGGTGCCGTGGCATCGGCGCTACTAATACTGGCGTTCGGAGCGAAAGACTTGGTCAGAGGTACTCGACGCGACCATGAACGAGGAAAGCGTGAGCGCTCAAGAGAGATAAGTGACTGGCGGAAGAAACGCAGGCGCGAACAAATGGCGTACGCTGCTCTGAGGGCCAAGTGGCGTTCACCGGGCTATCAGGGTCCTGTACCACTTTGGTTCAAGGGTCGGCGAGGGCGCGATCGGTAGCACCCGGCTTCAGGCCGGGAAGCCGCAATAGTCTCTCCTGAACCAGGTGAATTAGCGCCAGCCAGGAAACGAACCTTTTTCGTCCTTATGGTACCCCTTCTCGGATAGGGCTCTGCGAGCGTGCCGCGCCGGATACCCTTTTCCAGACATGAGGAGTTAGCGGTCCTCCATCTCGTGAGGAGGGCGGAATTCGTGCCCGTTGATGATCCCTTAGGAGAATGGCCGCCGGACTTTTGGCGGACGGAGTTCGCAGACCGAATGTTCCTCCTGGAAGAAGAGTGGAGGACCTACTTGCGCCGACCACCGGTTCGCTACACCGAACTTCCACCGACCGATTGGTGCGAGAATTGTGGAGATGCCGGGTCGGATCAGAACCCGCTTCAGCGGTCGCATCGAATACCTTTCGTTGCGGGCGTCCGATACCTCGCGCTCACGCCGACCTTTCTCGACGGGAGCATCAACCTTGTTTGGGCGCACAGGAAGCGTTGCAACAAGGAACTTGAGTTGGGGTTTGGGGCATCCTTGGATCGACTCAAGAGGCTCGGTGTGACCAGGCTCCCAACATTCCTTCCAAAAGAGGTACAACGGGCATGGAAGGCTCCGTAGGGCCCGCGAGCGAGTTTCTGCCGCTCCGCATGCGACCCGTGAATTGGAGTGGAAAGTGCCGTGTTCAAATCCACCCCCCCATGATGCCCTCGTTCGCGTGCGAGCGAGGATTGCCGTTCATCCGTCTGCGGATGAACGCGGCGCTCGAACAGGCCGTTGTTGCGGAGTCGCGGCGCGCATCCATCCGCCTTACCGATGTGGAATGTTCATCAACCGGAACTGGCGTCTGAGAACGCCGAGACGAGGGACCACCCCCAGACCGCCACCGGGGGGCGCCCGCCGGATGGCGAGGGGTATACCGATGGCTGACTCAGGTGACGCCGCCCTCATCATCGCGATCATGGCGCTCGCCATCTCCCTTTACAATGCTGCTCGCGGTACCATCGCCTGGTTCGTGGATCGGAAGGATAAGGGGCGCGAGAAGGCGGAGGCTCTGCGGAAGCAAGAGGAGGATCGGCTTGAAAAGCTCGCTACCGAGGAAACACGACGATTCGATGAGCGCAGGAAAGAGTTTCGGGCTCGGGAAAAGGCACACACCAAGAACCTGCGGGACGCAATTCGGGAGTTCATTGAGAGTGCCGAGCTTGAGAGGGACCAAAGAGACACGCGGAGAACTCGACTCCTAAAGGGCGGCAAGAACTTCGACCTGATTGAGTACTGGGATTGTGTTGAGCAACATCTCGAGTCCGGCTCCAATGACGAGTACTATCGTGATGCGTGGTCGCAGCTGGGGAAGCTTAAGGACGCGCTAAGAGCGAACGGCGATGTGGTCGCGCACCTTGACGCCGCCCTCCATGAGGCCGCCCAGAGGGTGGCCAGGGAGATGTTCGGAAGCGTGGATTTCGCACGGCCGCACCAAGCGGATCACGGGATCGACTTGGAGGTTTTTAGGGCCCTGACCTGGGACACCCTCATTTCGCGCGCGGAGGGAAGGCCGCCGCCGGACTACTCCTTGACCTGCGACGGAGGGGATGCGGCCGAAACAGTCGAGGATCAAATGGGGAGCGCGAGCGGAGCCCATTTTGTCCATTTCGTTCGCGTTCATTCGCCGAAGATGAGCGGATCAATTCTCGCACGGATTACCATTCCAGCCCAGGACCAAGCTATTGGTCCGCTCTCGGACAACGACCTTCAACAACAGGCGCACGCAACTTACTTGACCCACGTCGCCCAAGATGAGGAACTGACAAGGCTCGCCTCGGGGCTCATCGAGAACCGGCGCATGCTTGGCAGCCTGCTTGCAGCCCTCAAGGAGAATCTGTACATGATCGAAAAGGGAGCCGAGGCCGAAGAACGGCTTGAGGGCGGTTGCGGTTTTCATCCTAAGTTCGAGAAGGACCCGCTTGGCAGGCTCGATCAGGCGACGGAGGAGACGGCTAAGGGCAATGGCGATCGCTGAGGCGGCTCAGTCGGTTGCGGTCGGGCCAACCTGCGTTTCCCTAACCCCCCGCGGGCTATCGGCAAAGGGTTACCACGCAACCTCTGTCAGGGCTGCTCGTGAAGTAGGTTGTGAACGGCCCCCACGGACAGACCGGTCTGGGCAGCTATTTGTCGGATGGTTGAACCCCGGGAACGCAACCGCGCGACGAGCATCTTGTCCGCGTTTGACGCCATCTTGCCGCGACCCCAACGGGCGCGTCCCCCGCCAGCCTCTGCCCGCGCCCGTTTCGAGGCGGCGCGGGCCTTCAGGCGCTGCGACCTCCGTTGCGATTCCCAACGCGCCATCCAGGCCATTATGGAAAGGAGTAGTTCGCGCTGCTGCGGATCGGTGCCGGTTGAAAGGAATGGCTCCTGCAACGAGTAGAACTTCGCGCCGTAGTGGTGTTCGAGCTTCCGAAGCAAGCTGAAGACCTCCTCCACGCCCTCGCGGCAAACGCGGTCCAACGCCCACACGGCCAACATGTCTGCCCGTCCCTCTTCGATGGGCTTGAAGCAACGGCGGCGGACCTCGGCTGCGGCCTTGTCATCCCACGCGCTTATCTTCAGCGGCACTTCCTCGACAACATTCCAGCCGAGGCGATCTGCGACCGCGCGGAGCGGCGCCAGTTGAGCCTCCGGGTCCTGAGTTCGCTCGCCCCGAGACACACGACCGAGCAAGACGGCTTGGGGCGCCTTGGTAGTGGCGTTGGAGGCGGTCGGCATCTTGGCGGGGTTCGCAGAGAGGCCGTGGTCAGGCGTGCAGGGCGCGACGCGCCGCCGCCCCGCTACTCGCCGGCTCAATGGATCGCCTCCGGTCGGCGAAGTGCGGGGGTAGAAGTGCAACGCCGGGGCATCGAGGGACACCTTGACACGCTCATTCTCCAACAGCACGCCCGTTCTCGAATATCCGCAATCTGTGGTTCCGGGTTCAGGTCGGCCGTCCTCATGCGCGTGAAGAACGCCACGCGCGTTTGCGGCTTGCCGGACATCTTATTCCTCCCCGCTCCCGTCATCGCACGCCTGCTGGGGCGCGGACCCCGCCGTGGGCGACACGAAGAGCCCTTCCTCGAACTCCCACCTAACGGCAACATCCTCCGCGCTCACTTTGAACCGCTGAAGAACCTCACGAAACTGGGTGGCGTAGGCGTACACGGCGCTCCGGTCTCGAAAGCCCTGGCCCCGGCGCCGACCGCGCAGTTCTTCCAGGGCCTCGTGGGCGCCAGGCTTGTGAGGGTTGCGGCTGCGGGTCACCCATTCCCCAAGGAGCATGTTGATGAGGTCGCTCGGCCCACGCGGATACAACTTGGCGGCGTCCCACAGGTCGTCGCGGATGCTCGCGCGGCGCTTGGTGCGGTTCTCCTCCGGGAGCGGCGTGTAGGTCTTCAGGATGGCCACGTTGACGGCCCTTGTGCCCGGCGCCGGGCGTGCGTACTCAACCATGGAGGCGCGCTTGTCCTCCGTCACGATCTGCGGCTTGTCGGTGTCCATGATGCTGCCTCCTGAGCCTTTTTGCGTGTGTGCCACCAAGATCATGACCAGGGCGTGGGGTGGGGGTCCCTCCACATGTGCAACGCCCTTGGTCTCTCAACCTCTCCCAGGTTGTTCAGGAGCCCGCAGTAGGCCGGACGGTTGGGGCCCCAAAAGCGTGCCCCGTTCGAGGGAGCGAGGGCCCCCGAACCTGGCAGATGTGTTGGGGCTGCACACGCACAAAGCGCGTGCACAAGACCGTCCGGTCGTCGGGTCAGGGCCTGGCCCGCCGCGGACCGTTGGAGGCGGCGGGAGTGCAAGCGACGCGCATACCGCGTCGCGCCCCTGCGGGTGAACATTCATCACATGGTCGCGTGGGCTCGCATGTGGGCTTCGTCACCGCGAGTGCCAAGGGAGAGTTCGTTGGCTACGGGTTGGGGGCGGTGCGATCGCACCGCCCTTGATCCAGGCTTGCCGGTTCTGTTGAGGATGGCCAGTCTTTCGGTGGGGGAGCTCCTAAGCGCGCGTTACCTCCGCGCGCCAACCTCATCGCGCCCCCTGGACCTCGTGAGGCACGCTCGGGTAAGGCGCGGAGCAAGGCCATCCGAGGACGACCCAATGCCCGCCGCTTCCGGGCGCGCGTGGAGCCGCAGAGCAGCCCGACGCACGCGAGGACCCCAAGTCAGACCGCACGAACCCAAGCCCTCTTCCCTGGGTGAGGCCCCGTGTGGGGTGACCCGTTCGAAGAGCGCCTGGAGATGCTATGTCTTGGTGTCACCTATCCTCCCGCGCTCCGGTTGGAGTGCGAGAGTGAAGGGGCGCCGGCGGCGGCGCGCTGAAACGTCACGAGAATGAGAGGTGGGGCCCCCCCAGAGGAGGGGGAATCAGACGGCTTGCGGCCGTCAGGATCTCGGCCCACCAGGGCCGAGGGGGACAGAACGGGGAGAACCTGGGGCGCTTCCGTTTCGGTTTGGAGCGCGCTACGCGACCCAAACCCCGATATATCGCCCCGCCCGCTGGCCGGGCGGGGTACGGGATGGCGATCGACATCTCCTACTGGCTCCAGCCGGCGCTTGTCGAGCCTTACACGTACGGGCTCTTCTTCCTGCTCGGGTCCTTCACCGTGGCCTCGCTCTCTGACGTCCGCCGGATGAGCGCGCAGTCGGAATTCCTCCACATTTGGATGGCGGTCGTCATCGCCCTTTTCTTCCTCGACATTTACCAGCTGCGCGACCAACCGATGGACCGGTTCGTCGTCAAGTGGGTCGCGATAGGGTTCCTATCGGTCCTGTCGTCAAAGGCTGTCGGCGCCTTCTTCCGACTGGAGTGGGGGGATGTGAGCGCGATTGCCGCGGTCTGCGGGCTACTCTCCCCGCTGATGGTGCTTCTGTTCTTTGCCATCCTGAAGGTCGTCGACCTCCTTATGCGTCCCTTCCTCCGGCACTTCGGCCACGAAGGCGCCTACCCATTCATGCCGGTCGTTGCCGTGACGACGCTAGTCGCGATGCCGACCGCTGCCTTCCTGCACGGTCTCCTGCTGGTGTTCTGATGGCCACCGCCGCGCCGTTGCGCCTGATGGGGCCGCTCACGACGCACTTCTTCCGGCGCTCGAAGGAGCCGGTCCACTACCGGGAGTTCCTGTTCTATGACGACGGGGACCGGGTGGTGGCTGGCTACGAAGACAAGGGTGTCACACGGCCGCTTACCGTTGCAGGGGAGGTTGTCTTTGACACGGCCTTCAAGGCCTTCCGTGTCCAGCGGCGCGGTGACGCGTACACGACAATCTTGATCTATTCGATGGACGACCGGTTCCTCGGCTACTACTCGGACTGCACCCTCCCGTTTGGTGGGGCGCGACGCGCGTCGGGAGGCGGTTTCGAGTGTGAGATCCACGACATCTACCTGGACCACTTCATCTTCCCGGACGGGCGGAGGTATGTGCTGGACCTCAATGAGTTCCACGATGGGCTCGCTACCGGGAGCATCTCCGACCCCGAGGCCCAGCTTGCATTGGAAACGATCGGTTGGATGGAGGAGGAAGCGGCGGCCGGCAGGTACCCGACCGAAGCGCTGAGCGGGCTGACCCTCGACCCGTCACTCCTTGCGAACCTCCCTGAGACGCAGGTGCGTTGAGGCCGGCCCGCCTCTCGAAAACGACCGTCCGCGACCCGGCGCCAACTAGCTCTCGTCAGGCGTTGGCGGGGTCGACCCGTCGGGGCCCTCCCCCGCGGGCGGGGGCCGCTTTGGAGCGTGCGCTGCGGGCGCCCGAATCTCCTCGAGCCGCTTGCGTGTCTTCTCGGCCTCCCGGTTGTACCCGAGTTGGTCGGCGACCTTGGCCCGCAGCTCCAACCCCTGGTGGTCATCAGGGTCGCCCTCGAGGTACCGGTTGACCAGCGCCCACGCCTTCCGGTGGTTCATGAGGTTCTCGTGGGCGACCGCCCCGTTGAAAAGCGCAGTGGCCTCCCCCGGGTCCATCTTGAGCGCAATCTCGAATGATTCGATCGCCTTGGCCGACTCATCGGACCGCAGCTGCATGAGGCCGAGGTTGGTGTAGACCGCGGGGTTCTTCGGCGACGCCTTGGCCGCCTCGGAAAGCGCCTCCTTTGCATTCTGGACGTCCCCCTTCTGCGAGAGGATCGACCCTTTGAGCGTCAGCGCCTCGATGTCGTGCCGGTTGATCCGGAGCGATGTGTTCACGCAGATGAGCGCAGTCTCCATCTTGCGCAGCGCCGCATAGACGCCGCCCTTGTTCTTCCACGCCTCGGCGTACTTGGGGTCGAGGTCGATCGCCTTGGTGAAGCAATTGAGCGCGAGGTTGAGCATCCCCCGTTTGACGAGCGCGTACCCCTTGTTGTTCCAGGCGACCGGATTCTTGTCCTCGAGGAGAAGTGCGGCGTCGTAGATCTCGATCGCACGCTTGTAGTCCGCCGTCGCGGAGGTCACATTGGCCTTCCCCAGGAGCGCCCGGAAGTCCCGGGGGTCGAGCGTCAGGGCCCGGTCGTAGGCGGCTGTCGCCTCCGGGTTCTTCCCCATCCGGAAGAGCGCGAAGCCCAGCGCCAACCAGGCCTGCAGGTGGCGCTCGTCAACTGCAATGGCCTTCTTGTACGCGTCCACCGCGTCCTCGAAGTTGCCAAGCGCCGTCTCCGCGTTGCCCAAGTTGTGGAAAACGCCGGCGTCCTGGTCGTCCAGCTTTGCCGACTTACGGAACGAGCGCGCGGCGTTCGTGAAGTCCTTCGTGACGAACTGGACGTTGCCCAGGTTCGCACAGGCCCGCGCGTCTTCGGGGTCGAGTTTGACGGCCTTGTCAAAGCACGACCGGGCGTGGCCGTAGTACTTCATCGTGTACAGTACCGACCCCAGGTTGTTCCATGCGTCCGGCCGCCGGGCGTCGCTCTCAAGCGCTTTCCCGTAGGACACCATCGCCTCGCCGAAGTCGCCCTTGAGTTGCATCGCGCGCCCCTTGATCTGGTAGGCCGCGGGGTCGGGGCCAAGCGCGAGCGTGCGGTCGGCGACCTCGGCGGCCCCGTCCATGTCCCCCAGTTGGAGGAGGGCATTGGCGTGCCCCACGAGCGCCCGCGGGTCCTTGGGGTTGTGCTTCAAGCGCAACTCATACGACTCGGCTAGCGAACCATAATCATGGAGGTCTTCGAGCGCGATCTCGCGGTTGCGCCGTGCCGTGTCGTTCCCCGGCTCGACCTCGATCGCGCGGTCGTAGCACCCCACCGCGTCGCGTAGCCTGCCCATCTTGGCGTAGAGGTTCCCCTTGTTGATGAACCCGAGCGCCCAGTTGGGCCGGTATTCGAGCGCGCGGTCAAGTGCCTTCTCGGCAAGCGGGAAGAGTTCCATCTCGGCGTAGATGTTGCCCTCCACCGCCCAGATCTCGGGGTCGTCCTCCATCACGTCGAGCGCGTAGGCAAGCGACCGCAAGGAATCGTCGAACTTCTGGAGCGAGTACTGGAGCAGTCCCTTCGCGCGCCACGCCTCGCGGTTGTTGTCGTCGAGCGCAAGGGCCTTGTCGTAGCACTCGAGGGCGACAGCGTTGTCGCGCGCCGCAAAGCGCACGTCCCCCAAGCAGCACCATGCATCGATGTTCTTGGGGTTCTGTTCGAGCACCTTTTCGAAGAAGGGGCCCGACTCGGCGAGCCGCTTCATTTCGAAGAGAGAGCGGGCCTTGATGTAGAGGACGTCGTGCGTCGCACCCACCGCGAGTGCCAGCGTGGCCCAGTCGGCCGCGTCGTCGTACGTGCGCTCACCGTAGCAGAAACGCGCCTTCGCGGCGAGCAGACCGTGGGACCGGCCGCCCAGGGCGATGGCACGGTCAACCGCGCGGTGGGCTTCCTCGAATTTGCCGTCGCGTTCGAGGAGCAGCCCCTCCACAAACCACACGACATATGACTCGGGGTGCCGGGCCCTTGCCTCCAGGAAGAACTCCCCGGCCTTTTCCTCGCCCGAGACAATCCGCTCGACGAGCCCCGACTCGAACCAAGCGCCTTCGTCCTGGGGGTTGAGCATGACGGCCTGGCGCAACGCCTCCCGCGCATCGTCTTCGCGCCCCAAGCCGGTGAGCAGCCGGTGCTTGCGCAGGTAGAGCGCGTCCGTGGGGTGGCCCTGCGCGATCGCCTGCTCCACCTCCGCTAGGGCCTCGTGCGTGTCGCCCCGGGACTCGGCGATCCGCGAACGCTCGAGGAAGGCGAACACAAGGTACGGGTTGACGTCCGTCGCCCGGGTCAGCGCGACGAGCGATTCCCGCGTGCGCCCAAGCAGCCGCAAGAGGATGGCTTTGCGAGCATGGGCGACAAAGTCCTTGGGCGCGATCACGAGGCGCGCGTCGAGCAGCCCCAACTCCTGCTCCTGGCGGTCCGGAGGGTACGAGGCGTATCGCGCGGCCACGCGGTCCCAGGCGGGCACCGCGTTGGGGTCGAGCCGGATGGCTTCGGCGTAGGCGCGGTCGGCGCTCGCCGGGTCGCCAAGCGCGTCGAGCGCGTGGGCCAGGGGGAGCACAAACTCGACGCGGGCCCCCGCGGCGTCGACCAGCTTTTGCCAGGTGGCGGCGGCTTCGCCCCACCGCTCTCGGCTCTCGAGGATGCGGGCCTTGGCCTCGAGGGCCGGGCTGTGGCGCGGGGAATTGGCAAGCGCGATCTCGAGCGCCTCGAGGGCTTGGGCGCCCCGACCCATGCGCCGGACAATCTGCGCCTTGAGCGTGTACGCGGGCGCGCTGTTCGGGTTCGCCTCAAGGAGGCGCCCGATCCGGGCAAGCGCCTCGTCATCGCTCCTCTGCGCGTGCAAGGCGCGCGCGGACCGCAGGAGCGCCTCCTCGTCCTTGGGGAAGTCCCGGATGTGGCGGTCGAGGACCTCGAGCTCCTGCTCGAACCGCCCGGCGCGCCGCCAGACCTCCGATTCCAGGAGTCCGGCCGACCGGTCCCCGGGCTTGACCTTTCCTGCCGAGCGGAACGAGACTGCGGCCTCCTCCCACCGGCCAAGTTGCAACTCGCAGGCGCCACGTCCGATCCACGCGGTGTAGCTGTCCGGGTTGCGCTGCGCGGCGTTCTGGAACTGCTCGAGGGCCTTGGCAAACTGGCCGTTGCTGGCCAACTGCTCCCCGGCGGCGACGAAGCGCGCCTCTGCCTCCACGGGGCCCAAT
>CBEUCC010000026.1:0-24790 GCA_965541515.1 uncultured Thermoplasmata archaeon | reverse complement strand
GAGGTTCATCATGCGCGCCTCGAACGTCTTGACCCGGACGAGCGTGCCAAAGAGCGTGACCACCTGCTCGCGGGATATCTGGGGCTCGTGTTCCTCGTGGACATGGCCCTCCTCGTCGACGACCTGCCACAAGGGGATGTCGACCTCCATGGGCACCACCGCTAAAGGGGGAACTTCCCCTCCTCCTGCTCATACTGCACGGACGCCCCGGCCCGGCGCTCCCCGAGCAACTCCTGCCGCTGCTGCTCGAGTTGGGGGGTAGGCTCCGCGAACACATCGTCGAACATCCCCGCGGGGTCCTGCGCCCCTGCGCGCTCCACCGCGGTGACGGCCTCCTCGACCTCCTTGGTGACCTCCGCCTCGAGCGCCCTTACCTGCGCGTCCCCCGCTAGGCCCTTCTTCTTCAGGTACCGCCGGTAGCGCTCGATCGGGTCGCGCTTCTTCCAGGCTTCAAGCTCGTCAGCCGAGCGGTAGATCGTCGGGTCGTCGGAGGAGGAGTGCGGCCCCATCCGGTAGGTGAGCGCCTCGATGAGGGTGGGCCCGCCCCCTTGGCGCGCCTTGTCCACCGCGTTTCGCGTGGCCGCCCGCACCGCGAGCACGTCGTTGCCGTCAACGCGGACGCCCTCGAACCCGTAGGCGACGGCCTTCACGGCCAGTGTTTTTGACGCCGTTTGCCGCTCGCGCGGGAGGGAAATCGCCCAGCCGTTGTTGGTGCAGAAGAAAACGCAAGGCGCCTTGAACACGCCCGCGAAATTCATGCCGGCATGGAAGTCCCCTTGCGAGGTGGCGCCGTCCCCGAAGTAGACGAGCGTGACCCGCTTGTCCCGGCGCAACCCCATGGCCCAGGCGATCCCCGCGCCGTACGTGATTTGCGTCCCCACGGGGCTCGACGCCGTGACGAAGTTGATTGGCTCGGAGCCGTAGTGGTTGGGCATCTGGCGCCCCTTCATCGGGTCTGCCGTGTTCCCGTAGCACTGGGCGATGAGGTGCTTCACGGGGAAGCCGCGGACCAGCGCCGCGCCCGGCTCGCGGTAGGCGGGCACGACCCAGTCTTCAGGGGCGGTCGCGGCGGCCGACCCGACCTGGCAGGCCTCCTGGCCAAACGAGGGGACATAGAACCCGATCCGCCCGCTGCGCTGGAGGTTCATGGCCTTGGAGTCCGTCGCGCGCACGAGCATCATCGTGCGCAGCATGTGGAGGTGTTCCCTCTCCGTTAGCGTGGGCTCGAGGTGCGTGTGCGCGCTGCCGTCCTCCCGGATCACCTGGAGCGGCTCGTCGCTCGGGACGACTACGGTCACCAAGCGGTCAGGCCCCCCCCCGGTGGCCCCGCACCGCGCCGCGCGCGGAGCCGGGCCTCCACGAAGAACTCGCCCGCGCGGTATGAACTGCGCACGAGGGGCCCCGCCGCGCAGTAGAGGAAACCCATCCCGAGCGCCTCCTCCCTCCACGCGTCGAACCGCGCCGGGGACACGTAAGTGTCCACCTCTAGGTGGCGGCCGCTCGGCTGCAGGTACTGGCCGAGTGTGAGGATATCGACGCCCGCCCCCCGCAGGTCGGACATCGCCCGGCGCACCTCCCCGTCGCGCTCTCCCAGCCCCAGCATCAGGGACGACTTGGTCACCCCGTCCGGGCCGTGCCGCTTGGCCCGGTGCAGGACCTCGAGTGACTGGGCGTAGGAGGCGCGCCGGTCTCGCACCGAGGGCGTCAGGCGCTCGACGGTCTCCAGGTTGTGGGCGAACACGTCCGGCCGCGCCCCGAGCACGCGGTCCACCGGGCCCGCCAACCCCCGGAAGTCCCCTACCAGGACCTCGGTGAGCACCTCGGGTGACGCGCGGCGGAGCTCCTCGACGGCGCGAGCGACGATCCGAGCTCCCCCGTCCTCGAGGTCGTCCCGGTTGACCATAGTAAGGACGATGTACCGCAACCCCCACCGCGTGGCGGCCTTTGCCACGCGCTCCGGCTCGCCCTCGTCCACGAGTCCCCCGGGGTTCCCCGGTCTCACCGCGCAGAAGCGGCAGCCGCGGGTGCACATGTCACCCAGGAGCATCACGGTTGCCGTGCCGCCACTCCAGCACTCCCCCACGTTCGGGCAGTGGGCCTGCTCGCACACCGTATTCAGGCCGAGCTCACGCAACGACGTCTTGAGTGAGACAAAGGAATCGCCGCTCGGTGGCCGCACCTTGAGCCATTCGGGGCGAGATTTGGCGAGCAATGGTTGCACGTCCAGTGGGGGTAGTTTCTACTGGCAGTAAGAGGGGCGCTTGATGGAAACGGCCTGTTTTAAAGGCATGGGGGCACGCGCATGCTGGCTCGGCCCGCCGCCCAAACCGTTTTGGCCACCCGCACGACTTGCGTGGCCGAGGAAATCCAATGAAAGCGACCACGGAGTACATGGACTTCGACACAAAGGAGCACCGGCAATACGTGAACATCACGCGGGACGTCAAGCGCTTCGTCAAGAAGTCGGGGATTCGCGAAGGGCTGTGCCTCGTCTCGGCCATGCACACCACGGCGGGTGTGTGGGTCAACGACGCGGACGGGCCGCTGCTTGACGACATTGACGGGATGCTCGAGCGGCTCGCGCCGTTCAACAAGGACTATGGCCACCACCACGGCGGCGAGACGAACGCTGACGCCCACATGAAATGCCTGCTTGTCCACCACCAGGCTGTGATCCCCGTGACCGACGGGGACTTGGACTTCGGTCCGTGGCAGCAGGTCTACTACGCCGAGTTTGACGGCCAGCGCCCCAAGCGACTGCTGCTCAAGATCATCGGCGAGTAGTCGAAGCCCTCAAGTCGGCACCGCCCGGTGGCGCCCCCGGGGGGGCGAGTCGCATCGAGGCGCTCGAGGTCGTGCTCCTTGCCCTGGGCGCCCTTGCGGGTGCGGGTTCGCTGCTTGGCTCGCTTGGGCTGATCCGCAACGCGATCCGGTGGCGCCGCGCCGTCGCTGCGCGCCTAGCCGGGTCCCGGCCCGACTTTGCCCTGCCCGCGGCGCTCCTTGTCCCGGCGCGCGGCGAGCCCGACGCGCTCGAGGCGAACCTCAGGTCGCTGCTGGCGCAGGACTACCCGGGGCTGCGAACGGTCGTGGTCGTGGACACAAGGGACGAGCCGCTCTACGGCCGGGTCCAGCAACTCCTCGTCGGGGCGCCAGCCAAACACGCGTGCGTCGTTGCGGTGGATGACCTGCCCGCCCCCCCGGCTCGCTCCGGGAAATGCGCGGCCCTGTTGCGCGGCCTCCGCGAGCTTCCCGACGACGCGGAGGTGCTGGTCTTTGCCGACGACGATGTCCGTCCGGAGCCCGACTGGGTCCGCAAGCTGGTCGCCCCGCTCGGGGACCCTGGCGTGTCGGTGGCGACCGCCTACCGTTGGTACTTCTCCGGGGGCGCCGGCCTCGCCTCGCACACGCGCGCTGCGTGGAACCTCGTGGGACTCCAGGTCATGTTCTCGGACAAGTACAACTTCGCCTGGGGCGGCGGGATGGCGATCCGCCGGACGGACTTTGAAGCGTGGCAGGTCGCCAAGGGGTGGGAGCTGGCCATCTCCGACGACTATGTGGTGACCACCTCGGCCAAACGCGACGGCCGGCCGATCCGCTTCGTCCCCGAGGCGCTCGTGCCGGCCTTCGAGACCGTCTCTTTCCCGGGGCTGCTCGAGTGGTGCAGGCGCCAGTCGTTCATGACACGGATCTACGACCCCAAACTGTGGCGTCTTGCGTCCGTCCCGTACATCCTGTTCAACGTGACCATGGTCATTGGCGCGGCCGGTCTGCTCGCGGCCGGGCTTGGCGTGCCCGTCCCCCCGTGGGCGCTGGTGGTCCTCCTCGCTTTCGTGTCGCATTTCCCGCTCAACCTGGTCAAGGCGGCCATCTTCTACGGCGCCCTTCGGTCGATGATGCCCGCACAGGCCGAGCTGGTGGCGCGCCTGCGGGGGGCCTTCCTGGTGGGCTCCACGCTCGCGCCGTTTGTGATGGTCTACGCGCTGTGGAAGACACGCAACATGCGGTTCATCGAGTGGCGGGGCAAGCGCTACGAGGTCAACGGGCCTATGGATGTGCGCCCGCTGTGAGGCACCTTGGCCTACTGGGCCGGCGGCAGTTTCTCGCCCTTGGGGCCCCGGGAGTCGTACCGGTGCTTCGTGAGGACGTTCCCCACAATCCAGAGGAGCAACCCGATCCCGAGCAGCGTTAGGATCTGGTCCGTCGCCTGCTGCGCCTCGGTCGATGCGGCCTGTGCCCACCCCGTCGCCAGCGCTAGCGCCAGTACGCCGGCCGGCGCTGCTGCGCGCATGATCCTTCCGAACACGGCCGCCGGATCGGGAGGCGCGGTAAAAAACTTGACTCCGGTGGCGGGGCGCCCCGCACGTTTCTGCCGGGTGGGGCCGCCTTTAACTAGGAACGCATTCGTTGACTGCACGTGCCCGGCCAGCCCCCCCCCTCCTACCTCTTTCAGCGCGCCCGCGACCTGTCGCTGGATGCTGTCCGAAGCGCGTGCCAGGAGCTCGGTTCGTCCTACCCCGGGACGGCCGCCCGGGCGCCAGAAGGACTCGGCGATTTCGCGTTTGCTTGCCACCCGCTCGCCCAGGCGCTGCGCAGCGCTCCGGGGGAGATCGCCAAGCGCGTGGCCGGGTCGCTCACGCCAGACTCCATCGTTTCGTTCGCCCCCGCGGGCCCCTACGTGAACGCCAGCGTGAACGCGGGGGCCCTTGCGGGCGAGGGGCTCGACGAGATCGTCGGGGCCGGCCTGCGGTTTGGCGAGTTGCCCTTTAGCGGCAAACGCGTTCTAGTCGAGCACACGAGTTCCAACCCGACGGGGCCGCTGCACGTGGGCCGCGCGCGCAACCCGGTGATCGGTGACTCGGTCGCCCGCCTCCTGCGAAAGGCCGGCAACACCGTCGAGACCGAGTTCTTCGTCAACGACATCGGCAAGCAGCTCGTCGCGCTCGCGTGGGGAGTCGACCACCTGAACGAGGATGAGTTCGAGGGACTCCCGGCCCGGCTGGCCGCGCTTGGCGCCTCGCCGGAGGAGGTCAAACCGCTGGAGGGCCTGGCCGCGGCGGTCACCCACCCCGGCAAGGTGGACCACGAGCTCGTCCGGTTCTACCAGGCGGCCTCCGCCCTCTCCCGTTTCGACCCGGACGTGGCGGCCGCAATCGCGGAGGATGTGCGGAAGATCGAGGCCGGCGACCAGGAGGCGATGGAGCGCGTGCGCTCGCCGTGCAACCGCGTGCTCGACGGCATCAAGACCTCGCTGGCACGGCTCGGGGCCGACTTCGACCGCTTCACGTTCGAATCGGACTTCATCGTCTCGGGCTCGGTCGCGGACGTGGTCAAGCGGCTCAAGGAACTGCCACAATCCCAGGAGGAGGACGGAGCCTACCTCATCGACCTGGAGCCCTACGGTATCACCGGACGTACCGCACGGTTCGTCTTCGTGCGTGCCGACGGCACCACGCTCTACGCCACGCGGGACGTGGCCTACCACCTCGACAAGGCTACGCGGTGCGACCGGGGACTCAATATCCTGGGGGAGGACCAGAAACTCGCGGCCAAACAGGTGGAGGCGGCGCTCGACCTCCTCGGCTCCGTGTGGAGGCCCGAGCCCCTATTCTACGCGTTCGTCTCGCTCCCGGAGGGCAAGATGTCCACGCGCAAGGGCCGCGTGGTCTCGCTGGACGACCTCCTCGACGAGGCGGTCGAGCGCGCGCGGGCCGAGGTCGACAGGCGCCGCGAGGACCTCGACGAGGAAGCCAAGGCCAGGATCTCCGAAGCCGTTGGCGTGGGGGCAGTCCGCTTCAACATCATCCGCGTGCAGCCCGAGAAGGGGATCACGTTCCGCTGGGAGGAGGCGATGAACTTCGAGGGGTACTCAGCCCCCTCCGTCCAGTACGCGCACGCGCGCGCGTGTAGCATCCTGCGCAAGGCGGGGCGCCCCGAACTTGTCGGCCAACCCGAGCGTGCCGCGGGCGCGCTGGGGGACCGTCGGTGGATCGTCGAGGACGGCCCCTCCACCCGTCTCTTGCGCGCCTTAGCGCGCATGCCGCTCGTGGTCGAGGAGAGCGCACAGTCGCTGCGGCCCCACAACCTCGCCGCATACGCGCAGGAGGTCGCATCCGTTTTCAACGAATTCTACAGGGACACGCGGGTCCGGGAGTCCGGCGAGGCCGAGCCGTCTCGGATCGGGCTCGTGGCAGCGGCCCGGTCCACGCTGGGCGCGACGTTGGACCTGCTTGGCGTCGAGGCCCTCACGGAGATGTGATTCCGTGCGCATCGCGGTCTTCGGCGCGGGGGCCATGGGTTCGTTTGTCGGTGCCTGCCTGTCGCGCAACGCGGACGTGACGATCATCGCGCGGCCCCCCCATGTGGATGCGGTCAGGCGGCACGGCCTCCGGGTGGAGGGTCTAACGCGCGGCACCTTCCGCGTGGCCGCAACCACCCGGGCCGCGGGCGCGCGGGACAGCGACCTCGTCGTCCTGACCACCAAGGCCCATGACACGCCCGGCGCCGCGCAGGCGATGCGGCGTGAGGGGGTCGATGCACCCGTCTTGTCGCTGCAAAACGGCCTGACGAACCTCGCCACCCTGGCGAAGGCGCTGCCGGGCAACCGGCTGCTCGGAGGCACGACGACCCATGGCGTGACATTCGTACGCCCGGGGCTCGTGCGCCACGCGGGGAAGGGTGACCTCGTCGTGGGGACGGCGCGCGGGCCCCCGTCCCTTGCCCGTACCGTGGCGCGCCATCTCTCCACGTCGGGCCTTGCCTGCGCGACGACAGGCAACCTCCACGCGCTGCTCTGGCGGAAGGCTGTCCTCAACGCGGCCATCAACCCCGTATCGGCAATGCTGCGCGTCGCAAACGGCCATGTGTTGGGGGCCGTCGAAAGCCGGCTCATCGCCCGGATGGCCGCTGGCGAAGCGGCGGCCGTCGCCGGCGCGGAAGGGGTGCGTGTCCACCACCCGTGGGCCGAGGTTCGCCGGGTCCTAGTCGCCACGGCGTCCAACCGCTCCTCGATGCTGCAGGACCTCGAGTCGGGCCGGCCCACCGAGATCGATTCGATCACCGGCGAGATCGTCCGGGTCGCCCGTACCCATGGCATCGAAGTTCCGGTCAACCGCGGCCTGCTTCGCGCCGTCCGGAGCCACTGAATCGGGCTGGCCCCCGGCCCCACCATGCCTTTTTATCGCGACCGCCGGTTGCCCGACTGTGTCGGCCCCCGCGCCGCTCCCGTTCTACACGATGAGCGACTTCCCGCTCGGCGGGGCCACCGTCCTCGTCCGGCTGGACATCAACTCCCCGCTCAACCCCGTCGACGGGTCCTTCCTGGACGACACGCGCGTCCGCGCGCACATGCAGACGCTGCGCGACCTCGCCGGCTCGAAGGTCGTCGTCCTGGCGCACCAGTCTCGGCCCGGGAAGGGTGACTACACCACTATGCGCGAGCACGCGCGGAACATCAGCGTCATGATCCGGCGCCCCACCAAGTATGTGGACGACCTCTTCGGCTCGCAGGCGATATCGAAGATCCGCGCCATGGCAGATGGGGAGGTCATTGTCCTCGAGAACACCCGGTTCTACGCCGAGGAGGAGGCGCTCGCGGGCAAGCCAATCGAAACGCAGGCCAACACGCACATCGTCAGGAAACTCACGCCCGAGGTGGACTACTTCATCAACGACGCCTACGCGGCGAGCCACCGGGTCCAGCCCACCCTCGTTGGCTTCACGCAGACGATGCCGTCCATGGCCGGCCGGCTGATGGAGCGGGAGATCGAGGCGGTCAGCCGCGCGCTCAACCCCCGGGAGCGGCCGGCGGTGGCGGTGCTCGGTGGGGCCAAGGTGGACGACTCCATCGACGTCATGGAGCACATGCTCGCGAGCCAGTCCGTCGAATCGGTGCTCACAGGCGGAGTGGTCGCGAACGTCGCGCTCCTTGCAAGCGGCGTCGATGTGGGGGATGGCTCGAAGGCCATCATCGAGAAGGAACTCGATATCGGGAAGGAGCTCGTGGAACGCACCCGCAAGGCGATGGAGGCCCACCCCGGCAAGGTCCACGTTCCGAGCGACGTCGTGGTCAACAACGCCGGCCAGCGCGTGGGGATCAAGGTGGACGCGCTCCCCAGCCCGCACCCCATCTTCGACATCGGCCTCGACACGATGACCGAGTACCGCCGGACGCTGGGTGCGGCCAAGGTGATCATCGCCAATGGGCCGATGGGCGTCTTCGAGCTGGAGCAGTTCGCGGTGGGCACTCGCGGTATCATGGACGCGATCGCAAGTGCCGATGCCTACAAAGTGCTCGGCGGCGGACACACCGCGGCCCTCGTATCGCAGCTGGGTCTATCCGACAAGATTGACCATGTGTCGACCGGGGGTGGCGCACTCATCCACCACCTTTCCGGGCGGCCGCTGCCGGCGGTGGAGGCGTTGAAGGAATCGAAGCAACGGCACCTCGATGGGAAGATCAAGCACCGTCGCGCCTAGCGGGGCGACCAGCCGCCTGGCCGGCTGCAGCCAACGCTTTAATAGAGCACGCTCGATGGCGCGGCCCGCTGGCCTCAAGCCGCCGTGGCTTAGCGGTATAGCGACTGATTCGTAATCAGTAGGTCGAGTGTTCGATCCACTCCGGCGGCTTCCCCCCAACCCCCTACCGGAAACCGACCGGCCCCGCTTGGGGGCTAGGGCATCTTTTATCCGGGCCGTTCTAGATGATGCCTGCGGCCTTGACCGACCCAAGCCAATCCCCGTCCGGCTCGGCGCGCCGATACGCGCGCCAGACGCTCGTCCCGCAAATCGGTGAGCGGGGCCAAGCCGCGCTAGGCGAGGCGCGCGTCGTCGTCATCGGCGTGGGTGCGCTGGGCGGGGTCCAGGCCGACCTCCTGGCGCGGGCGGGCGTGGGGCGGCTCGACCTCGTGGACCGCGACATCGTCGATGAGACGAACCTGCAGCGCCAGACGCTCTTTGACGAGGGCGACATCGGAAGGCCCAAGGCTGAGGCCGGGGCAGCGCGCCTACGGGAGATCAACTCCACCATCGAGGTCCGGGCCCACGCCACGGATTTCTCCGCGCGGTCGGGGGAGGCGCTCCTTTCCGGCGCATCGGCCGCGGTAGACGGCACGGACAACCTCGGGACGCGGTTCGTCATCAACGACCTCAGCGTCAAGCTCGACGTCCCGTGGGTGTACGCCGCCGCTGTCTCGACCTACGGGATGGTGTTCCCCTCGACCCCCACGGGGCCATGCTTCGAGTGCGTGTTCCCGACCGAGCCGCCCCGCGGCGCGCTTGCCACCTGCGACACGGTCGGGGTCCTCAATACGCTCACCCAGACGATCGGCGCCTTCGCCGCCAACCTCACGCTCCTGCGCCTGGTTGGAGAGCCGATCGAGCCGCGCCTGTACAGTTTCGAGATGCTCTCCCCGGCAGTCGAGGGTCTGGCCCTCTCGAAGCGGGATCAGTGCGAGGCCTGCGGGGAACGGTCCTTCCGCCACCTTGCGGGCCGGCCCGACCAGGTGGTTGAGCTCTGCGGACGGGACGTCCTCCAGGTGCGGCCCAAGGAGGGCACGACGGTTGACCTCGACGCGGTGGCGGGCCGGCTTGCCAGTTCTGTAAAGACGCGGAAGGTCGACTCGGTCCTGCAGTTTTCGGCCGAGGGACACGACGTCGTCGTGTTTGCCGACGGGCGTGCGCTCGTCCACGGGACGGAAGACCCGGACCGGGCCAAGGCCATCTACGCGCGCTACATCGGGTAGTCCGGTGCCGCCGGCCCGGGCGCGTGCCGCGTGAGAAGGGTTTTATCGGGGGCCCCGGGTGTGGCGCCCTGTGCGCCCAGCGAAGGTAGCCGTCCTCATCTCCGGTGGTATCGACTCTCCCGTGGCAGCGTACCTGCTCGCCCGGTCGGGCTTCGACCTCCTGGCCATCAACCTCGACAACCGGCCGTTCACGGACGACAACCAATTCGAGAAGGCGCCGTCCCTGGTCCGCAAGCTCGAGCAGGTAACCGGAAAGCGGATCCCGCTGTGGGTTGCCCCCCACGGGCCCAACCAGGTGCAGCTCGCGCGCAACGCCGACCGGCACATGCAGTGCGTGCTCTGCAGGCGCATGATGTGGAGTGTGGCGGCCGACATCGCCAAAGCGCAGGGGTGCTCGTTCATCGCAACGGGGGAGAGCCTCGGGCAGGTGGCGTCCCAGACGCTGCCCAACATCCGGGCTGAGAACGAGGAGCCGTGCCTGCCGATGCTCCGTCCGCTCATCGGCTGGGACAAGAGCGAGATCGAGGCGGTCGCCCATTCGATTGGCACTTGGGAAATCTCGACGGGGCCGGGCGTGTGTTGCACGATCGTGCCCGACAGGCCCGTCACCAACGCGACGCTCTTCCGGACGGACGCGGAGGCGGCGAAGGTTGACTTTGCAGGGCTGCGGTCGAGGGCCGTGAAGGAGGCGTACGCGCTTGAGGTTCAGGGAAATCCGGCGGTGTAGTACCAAGTCGGCGCTCGAGCTCCTGCCGGAGGGCCGTGGCGAACTCGACCTGGATACGCTGGAGCGGGCGCTCGTAGAGGCCGGCTATGCTGTGACAAACGCGGCCGTGCTGCTGGTCGCCAACCGCGCGGATATCACCGAGACCTCGGTGTACGATACGGGCCGGGTCCTCGTCAAATCCATGGACCCGCGGGAGGCATGCCGGAGCGCCTACCAGGTGCTGCGCGATGCGAGCGGCCAGGTCCCGGCCCCCACCTTTGAGGAGCTCGAGGCGGCGGGCCGCGTCCACGCGGCTTGAGCCTACGTGCACTCTCCCCCCCCCCCACCTTCCGCCTTCTGCTGACCCCCCAATTCTCAAATAACGCACCCGCTATTGCGCCGTAATGGGGACGGCGAAGCGAAGGCCTCGGGCACGGCCCGCGGCCAAGAAGCGAAGGCCTCGGGCACCTCCCGAGGCGGGGAAGCGCCCGGTCGAGCGCATCTTGGCGGACTACGACCGCTCCAACCTCACGATTGCGACGCTCGGCTCCCACACAGCGCTCCAGATTTTCCACGGGGCGCGCCAGGAGGGCTTCAAGACCCTCGGGATTGTGCTGCCCAAGAAGAAGCGCGTCTACGACGCGTTCCCGCTGGCCAAGCCCGACCATCTGCTCACCGTCCACTCCTACAGGGACCTCCTCGACCGGCAGGACGAGCTCATCGAACGGAACACCATCCTCGTCCCGCACGGCTCCTTCGTGGAGTACATCGGCGCCAACCTGATCACGAAGAAGCTGAAGGTCCCTGTCTTCGGGAACAAGCGGTCACTCGAGTGGGAGGCCGACCGAAAGATGGAGCGCCGGTGGCTCAAGATGGCGGGGTGCAAGGTGCCCCGCATCTACAAGGACGCCTCCGAGATCGACGGGCCTTGCATCATCAAGTACTACGGCGCCAAGGGCGGGAAGGACTTCTTCATCGTCACGAACGCGCAGGACTTCTACCGCAAGATCAAGCGGCGGCACCTCGAGGACAAGAACTACACGATTCAGGAGTTCATCATCGGCGCGCGTTACTACCACCACCTGTTCTACTCGCCGCTCTCGCGGGAGGGGTGGCCGACCGGGCCGGGTGCTATCGAACTAATGGGGATCGACCGGCGCGTCGAGAGCAACATCGACGAACTCCACCGGTTCGGGTTCACGCGCTCGGAGATGGACGAGGCGGGGATCGTGCGCTCGTTCGTCGTGACCGGGAACGAGCCGATGGTCGTGCGCGAGTCGCTCCTGGACCGCGTGTTCGAGATGGCCCACGGCGTGGTAGAGACCTCGACCGAGTTGTTTGACCCGGGGCTCGTGGGGCCGTTTTGCCTGGAGACAATCCTGACGCCCGAACTCGAGTTCTACGTTTTCGAGATTTCCGCGCGGATCGTGGCGGGCACGAACCTCTACCCGCTGGGGTCGCCGTACACGGCATACCTCAGTGACCAGCCTATGTCCACGGGTCGGCGGATTGCGAAGGAGGTGCGGGCGGCATCGAAACGCGGTCGGCTGGGCGCCGTGTGCAGTTGATATCCCGCGGCTTTGTGACCGATCTTGACGGATTGACGCCGGAAGCGTGCCACAACCCCTTTCTGCCTCGGTGCGGACGCGATGTTCCGTAATGAACCAGAAGAGACGGGGCTCCGGCCGTCGATCGTACGCCGGGATGTTGGCGATGGTCCTCCCGGTGGCCGTGCTCACGGCCGGGTGCATGGGGGGGCCCGTGGTGGACGATATCGTGTACATCGATGAGCGGGTGGTTGAAGGCACAGGGTACACCTGGCGGGAGCTTGTTGAGCCGGATCGCCGTTCTATACCCCGGACCGCTGACCTGGACCCATCCGGGCAGCGGGTCGCTATCAGCTTCGACGACGGGTCGATCGAGGTCTGGGACCGAAACGGGACCTTGATAGGCGCACTCAGGGACGCTCCTGTCGCGTGCGAATTCGGATACCAGAACGCTCGGTTCTCTGCAAATGGCACGCTCCTTGCTGGGTGCGGTCCCCGTCTCGTCGCGCTTGCAATCAATGGCCATCAATTGTGGGAATTGGAGGTGGGCGACCCGGGCCACTGGTTTGAGGACATCGCCGTGGCCTCCTCTGCCCCCATACTCGCATACCGTTTTCCCCAGCCCGTCGTCCATGTGCTGAATTGGGAGACTGGGAGGAATGTGTCTTTCGGAATCAACGACGTCGCCAGTCGCCAGCTCGCGATATCGGCCAACGGCGAATTCGTGGCATCGTCCGGGGGACCGGCTCGCTTTGTCCGAGTTGATCTCGCGAACAACACGACGAACGTCTTGCACGAGGAAACCCACCGGCTCGACACGTACGTCTGCGAGGATGGCCTGGAGGGCCTCGTGGGTCGGACGATCCGCAAGATCCAAGGGTCTGCGAAGGCGGTCAGCCTGGACGGTTCCGAATCGACAACCCCCTTGGTGGCAAATGCAACCGGCGACGATAGCCGGATGGCGGGCGCTTACCAAGGGGAGCTCGTCTTCTCCTCACCGGATTGCCGTTGGGTGGGGTGGGTGAATTCTCTAGGCGCGCGTTCCTCGCCGCCCGATCAGATCTCGGTGGAGCGTTCGGTTGCGGTGATTATCGTATTGGACCGCCAGCATCCCGAGGCTCAGTTGGGGTTTGCGGCCGGTCCGGTAGCGGTTTGGCCGAATCCCCCTTCGTCAGGTACGGGGACGCCTGGCGCCACCTGGGTCGTCTCCGTTTTCCTCTTCAACGATGGTAGCGGATTGGCGGTCTCTGCGGACCGCTCCTCTCCGGGGGGCGGTCCTGCCAACGTTTGGCTTACCGAAGCGTCGGCAGGAGCCGTTTGGCCCTCGGTGGCAACGAGCGCTTTCTGAGTGTGGATCGCGGCGCCAATAGCCCCAGCGCCGGCGCACCGCGAAAGGTTTTATCGACCCCTCCCGATGGGACGGGGGGTCGTCTCCTGCGAGTCCGCCGTGCCCTCCTCTCGGTTGCCGACAAGACCGGCCTCGTGGAGCTGGGGAAAGCCCTCCACGCGCTGGAGGTGGAGTTCATCTCCACGGGCGGGACGGCGCGAACGCTCCACAATAGCGGGGTCCCGGTCACGGAGGTCTCGGCGGTCACCGGTTTCCCGGAACTGCTGGACGGCCGCGTGAAGACTCTCCACCCAAAGATCCACGCGGCGCTCCTCGCGCGCCGCGACAAGCCCTACCACATGGAGCAGCTCGAGCTCCACAAGATCCGGCCGATCGACATGGTCGTGTGCAACCTCTACCCGTTTGACGCCACCGTCGCCCGCGGGGCGCCCCACGAAGAGGTCATCGAGAACATCGACATCGGGGGTGTCACGCTACTGCGCAGCGCCGCGAAGAACGGGTCGGAGGTCGCGGTCATCACCTCTCCGGCGTCCTACTCGTCGGTCATCGAGGAGTTGCAGAAGGCCGGCGGGGAACTCTCCGCCGAGACCATGCGCACCCTTGCCCTGGAGGCCTATGCCATGACGGCACGCTACGACGCCTCGATTGTCGACTACCTGGCGGGGCGCGCGGGGTCGGAGAGTCCTTTCCCTCCGTTTCTGTCGCTTACGGGGACAAAGGTGATGGACCTACGGTATGGGGAGAACCCGCAGCAGAAGGCCGCGCTCTACGCAAGCCCCAACGTGCGCGAGGCCTCGCTTGTTCACGCGAAGATCCACCAGGGCAAGGCACTCTCGTTCAACAACATGCTGGACATGGACTCGGCGCTAGCCTTGCTCAAGGAATTTGACGGTGACACCGTTGTGGTCGTCCTGAAACACAACACGCCTTGTGGCGTGGGGCGGGGGGACTCTCCCACGAAAGCGTACGCGCGGGCGTTGTCGACCGACCCCATGTCCGCATACGGGGGGATCGTCGGCTGCACCGTCGAGGTCGATGGCGAGCTTGCCAAGGAGCTCACCCAGTCCTTCAAGGAGGCCATCATCGCGCCATCCTTCACAGGCGATGCGCTGACCGCTCTGGCAAAGAAACCGAAGATGCGCGTAGTGGAGGTCCTCGATTGGAACCTCCCTGCTGACCCGCGCGAGTGGGACCTGAAGAAGGTCGTGGGCGGGATCCTGGCACAAGAGCGAAACCTCCACGGGGAGGGGGCACACCACAAGGTGGTGACCAAACGCAAGCCGACTGACGACGAGACGCGCGCGATGCGGTTCGCACTCCGGATTGCGAAACATATGAAGAGCAACGCCATTGTGTTCGCGCGCGAGTTCGAGACCGTCGGGCTGGGCCCCGGTCAGATGTCGCGTGTGGACGCCGTGAAGGTGGCGGCCATGAAGTGTGTCAAGCCCTCTAAGGGCGCGGTCATTGGGTCGGACGCCTTCTTCCCGTTCCGCGACGGGATCGATGAGGCCGCCAAGGCAGGGATCTCCGCAATCATCCAGCCGGGGGGGTCGATCCGTGACCAGGAAGTCATCGACGCGGCCGACGAGCACGGGATGGCGATGCTGTTCACTGGCGTGCGGCACCTGAGGCACTAGCGGCCGGTTCGCCGCTTGGCCGCGGAGCGGGCGCGTCGCTCCTCGGCATTCCGGCGGAGCTGTTTGGCCGGCCGGGCAAGGACTCCCGATATCGCGTGGAACTCCCACTTGCTGAGCCCGGCCCGGGTGATGACACGGCGCAGCATGACGCGGTTCCGAGCGATTCTCGATGCCGGGATGCGCGCCGCCCGCTCGAGCTCATCAAACCGCTGCAGCAGGGCTGCCCGCTCGGCCGCCGTCGCCACCTCCGGGTGGGTCACCTCCCGCACGGCCCCCGACAGCTCGTAGAGCGTTACCGCAAGAGCGTGGCTCACGTTCAACGACGGGTACGCGTCGTTCGTCGGGATGGTAAACACGATGTCGAGTTGCGAGAGCTCCTCGTTGAGCAGCCCACGGCTCTCCCGCCCAAACACGAGGGCCACTGTGCCCTGCGCGGCCCGGACGACGGGCACAATGTCCCGGAGGAGTTCTGGGTTGCGCCATAGCGACTTGTCGGGCAACGCCAGGACCGAGGTGCTACCCACGCTAAGCGAGGCCCCCCGCAGGGCCTGCTTGAGCGTCTTCACCCGTCTTGCGCCGTCTAGGATCTGTTGGGCATGGACAGCACGGTCCCGGGACTCCTCCGTGATCGCGCAGCCGCCGACGAGCTTCAGGGACTCCACACCGAAGTTCGCCATTACCCGCGCGACAAACCCCAGGTTGCCGGAGATCTCCGGCGAGACGAGGACGACCCGGAACCGACGGCCCCCGCGCTGTACGGGCTTGGGCCTGTGCTTCGGCGTCCCCGGGATGGCCGTGGCCTGGCCTGCCCGCGCGCGCAGTTCATTCCTCTTCCTGGTGCCCACGGCGCAGACCTTCCCGTTGCGCGAGCCCCCGCCCGTGGCTTAAACTGCGCGCTCCAAAGGTTTACGGCCCGTCGGGGCGCTCTGCGGGCCAGGCCATGGTCGAGACGGTCACCCTCGCCCTCAAACTCGCCTACGACGGGACGAAGTTCTACGGGACGAACCCCCAGCCCGACCGCCGGACGGTCCACTCCGAATTCTTGCGCGCGGCCCGCAAGGCCGGCGTGAAGCTGTCCAACCCCGCGGGGGGCGTCCCATTCGCGAGCCGTACGGACCGCGGCGTGTCGGCCCTTGGCAACTGCGTCCGCGCCACGGTCCGCGACCCCCAGGAGACCCACCAGGTCGTGCCGGCCCTGAACGGCACCCTGTCGGACGCCGCCGTCATGGCCGCGGCCCCGGTGCCGGCATCCTTCCACCCCCGCCGCGCGCGCGCGCGCGGGTACACGTACCACCGCCACCACGAGGGGGCCAACGACGAGCGCCTGATTTCCAAGGCCGCCTCCCTGTTCGTCGGCCAGCACGACTTCTCGGCGTTTTCCCGCCACGACCCCTCCGTCGCGGGGCGACCGGGCGCCTACGAGTCAGCCATCGAGTCCGTCCGCGTGGAGCGGGAGGGCACCGCCGTCGCGATCACGATCCAGGGGTCGCGGTTCTGGTGGAACATGGTCCGGCGGATCGTGCCGGCCCTGGAGGCCTACGCGCGGGGCCAGGTCGAACTGGAGGACCTGCGCCGCATGCTCGAGGGCGGTCCCGCCGTGCCGGCCGCCCAACGCCTGGCACCCCCCGAGCCGCTTCTCCTGGAAGACGTCCTCTACGAGGACGTCCCCTTCGAGTCCCGCCCCGAATGGCTGCGGCCCAAGCAGGCCTGGGTCCGGGCGCTCCTCCAGGAATCGGTGGCCGTCAGCGCACTTGCGCGCCAGCTTGGCAAGTCCCTGGTATGAACGCGCCCGTGCCGCTCGCTCTTCGGGCGACCCCACAACCTTCATCTTGACCCCCCAGCCTCCCGCGGAACGTGCTCATCTCCGTCGTGGCGACCGTGCGCAACGAGGAGCGCAACCTCCCGGCGCTTCTCGACTCGCTCCTTGTCCAGAGCCCCCCCTTCGAAGTGATCATCGTCGAGGCCTACAGCGACGACCGCACGTGGGAGATCGCGCAGGACTACGGCCGGCGCCACCCCGACATCGTCCGGCCGCTGCGGATGGGCGGTTCGCGCGGCAAGGGGCGCAACTACGGGGTAGAGCAAGCCAAGGGCGAGTTCGTCGCCTTCATCGACGGGGACTGTATCGCGGGGCCCCAGTGGCTGGAAACCCTCCGCGAGGGGGCCGAGCCCGGGGCCGTGTTGGCCGGCCGGACGATCCTCCTTGGCTACCGCCCGTTCGCAGAGCTCCACCGCGTCGAACTACGCCACGAGGGGTTCGACGTCTCTTACCCCTCGTGCAACCTCCTCTACCCCACCGAACTCTTCCGCAAGATCCAGGGGTTCGACCCCCGGTTTGCAACGGCCGAGGACATCGACCTGAATTTCCGGGCCGTGAGCTCCGGTGCGCACATCCGGTACGGCGAGGGGGCCATCGTGTACGCGCGCGCCCGCGACACGTTCTTCGGTTTCTTCCGCCAGGCTTACTGGAACGGGTACGGGCGGAAGCAGCTCACCCTCAAGCACGGCGAGTTGTGGTCGAACTACCGGGCCCGGTCTCTCATCATCCGCTACATCTCGTTCTGGTACCTCGTCCGCCTGGGGCTCGGCTTCCTTGGGTACCTAGTCGCGAAGGTCCGCGAGCGCCGCGGGGATTTCCGTACCGACGATGCGGCGGCGGGCCTTGCCGGTCGCTCCCGCTAGCTGTGCGTTGCAAGGTCCGCACCTTCAAAGTCCACGTCGAGGACGCTCGGGCCGGACACTGCACACCTCGGTTGGGGGCGGGCGGCGCCCTTCCTAAACCGCTAAAGCCCGGCGCCCCCCTCCTGGCCGCGGGGGGGGACGGCCAATCGACCCGACCGTTCTGGCCGTGGCCCTGCTCGTCGGGGCCGTCGTCGCGGGGTACGTCGGCTCGCTGCTGGGCCTTGGCGGCGGCTTCCTCCTGGTCCCGCTCCTCACCGTCGGGCTCGGGGTCGAGATCCACACCGCGGTCGCGGTCTCCATCGTCGCGGTCGTGGCCACCTCCACGGGCTCGGGCGCGGCTTCGGTCCGGCGCGGGGTCACCAACACTCGGCTGGCGATGTTCCTCGAGGTCGGCACCACGCTCGGGGCCATTACCGGGGCGTTTGTCGCGCTTTCGCTGGGCCGCGATGTGCTCGTGGCGCTCTTCGGGTTCGCGCTGATTGGCGCCCTCCCCCTTATGCTGCGGCCGCTGCGCCCCCCCCCAAACGGCAACGGGGGCAACGGGCTGGGCCGCGTCCTTGCACCGTCGAGGCTGCGCCTGGCGGGCCACTTCGAGGACAGCACGGGCAAGCTCCGGCCCTACGAGGTGCACCGGCCGGCCGCGGGCTTCTCCCTGTCTGCGTTTGCCGGCGTCGTCGCGGGGATGCTCGGGATCGGCGGCGGGATCGTGAAGGTCCCCGCGATGCGGGCCGTCATGGGCGCGCCCATCCAGGTCGCCATCGGTACCAGCAATTTCATGATCGGGGTGACCGCCGCCGCAGGGGCTCTCGTGTACTTCAGCCAGGGGACGGTTGACATCGTGCTGGCCTCCGTCGCCGTCGTCGGCGTCTACCTCGGGACTCGGTACGGCACCCGCCGGGCCGAGAGCGCGCGGCCCGAATTCCTCACCAAGGCATTCGCGGCGGTCCTTGTTGTCATGGCCGCGACGATGTTCCTGAAGGCGGCCGGGGTGGTCCCGTGACTGACGAGACCCCTCTGGGGGAGGCGCCGCCGCTCGATGACCGGCCGACGGACCTCGAGATCCTCATCCCCAAGATGCTGCAGGCAGGCCTCCAGGTCTCGCTCCTGCTGATGGCCGCGGGAATCGCCGTGCGGTTGGCGGCCGGCCCCCATGTCGGCGACCCGGTCTCGCTGTTTACGCTGCCCGCGGCACTGCTTGCGCTGGACCCGCAAGGGCTGATGGGCCTGGGGATCCTCGTGCTCCTGCTGACGCCCATCGCGCGCGTCGTGGCGTCCATGGGCTACTTCGCGCGCTCGGGTGACCGCCCCTAGGTCGCGCTCACGCTCATCGTGCTCCTCAACCTAGGCCTTGCGGCCATCATCGGCACCGTGTGAGTCACGACGGCCCGACGAGGTCCCTCTCCGGCACCATGTCGCACGCCCCACACGCGTGGCACATCGTCCGGTAGTGGAGCGCCGAAAGGCCCGCCTCCACCAGCAGCCGGTGCTCCACCTTGGCCAAGTGCAGGAGCCGTTTCGCGCTCACCGGCGGTACCGGGCCGCCAAGCGCCTCCTCCAAGTGCTCGCGGTTGATCTCGTTCCAACGCAGCGCGCGCACCGTCGGTACAATCCCCAGGCCAAACAGGAACCGGAGGCCTGCTTCCACATTCTCGTCGCTCTCGCCCAACCCCACGAGGAGGTTTGCCGTGACCCGCTCGCGGCCGAAGATGCGCGCCCCCTCCCCGATCAGCCTGAGCAGCCGGTCAAAGTCCCAGTCCGGGCAAACGCGCGCGAAGATCTCCCGGTCAAACGTCTGGAGGTTCAACTTGAGTTCCGTCGCGCCGGCCGCCTTGATCCGCTCGATCTCCTCGACCGACTCGACATACGGCTCGACCCCCACGGGGATCTCCCGGTGGCGCTTCCGGAACTCCGTCACGACCCACACAATGTCGTCGACCGTCCTTCCCGGGACCCCCGATACGCCCGCCGTGATCCCGACCGACTCGACGTCCTCGCGCGCTGCGGCTTCGAGCAGCCGCTCGAGCCACTGCTCCTTGCCCAACCGCTTGCGGGACTCCCGGCGCAGGTGCGGCGTGGCACAGAACTTGCAGTCCATCGCGCACCCGGACTCGACGTTGACAAACGCCATCCCTGGCGCGTGGAGGACATTGGGCACTACCCGGACACCGCTTGCAAACGCCTCCCCCCCCCGCTCGATCTTGAGGGCGCCCCCCTGGTCTACGAGCGTGAACTCGTGCGCGGGGTCGCCCGAAAGCCGCATGCGGACGCGCAGCCCGTCGACGTCGAAAACGACGGCGCGCTCTCCCGCGTCCGGGCCGGCCGTCGAGTGCGAGATGGGCCCGGCCGGGTCCATCCCCGCCGGCACATACACGTACCCGGCCTCGAGCAGCTGCGCCTTGCGCAGCGCCCGGCCCTCTGGCGTGTCCGACACCGCCCTTGCATCGCGGGCGGGCGGCGATAAGCGTTTGGGAAACCGGTTCACCCCCGCAACATTCTTGGCGCCCTGCGGGCGTAGCGCAGCGGGGCCGGGTTGTGGGCAAGACACCCTTCCTGGTCCGCAGACGCGTGGCCAAGCACATCGACGCTGCCCACGACGCCATCGCCGTGGGCGACGAGGCCGGTGCGTGGCGCTCGTGCGAGGCGGCACTCTTGGAGGACCCGGACTCGCACGACGCTGAGTTCCTGATGGGGCTCATGGGCAACGACGGGAAACGCTACGACATCGCGCTGCCCCACCTGGAACACGCGGCCCAACTCGAGCCGGCCAACCCCATCACCCTCGCGGAGCTTGGCCGCTCGCACCACGAGCTGCGCAACCGGGCCGAGGCCGAGGCGGCCTACCGCAAGTCGCTCGAGATCCGCCCCGACGCCTATACGGAGATCAACCTGGCAACCCTGCTGCGCGACTCGGGCCGTTTTGCCGAGGCGACGGAGGCGTACAAGCGGGCCCTTGCATTCCCCGACCTGGACGGGGCTACGCGCGAGCGGATCGAACGCTCGATCTAGCGCGGCACAAAGTTCCTTAGTACCGGCGGCCTGCCTGCGCCCCGGCGGGCGGGTGTCCCATGGCGCGCGAGCGGGGCGACGACTCTAACGACACGCCCGAAAGCCAACGCTGGCGCAGGCGGGGGCCGCGCGCACCGGCCGCGGGGGAGACGCCAGAGTCCGAGGGCGAATCGCTCGACCCCGACCGGCTGGTGCGCCTCCGGTTCGTCTTTGCATTTGTCAGCGTGCTCATCGGGAGCCTCGCGCTCCTGCTGGTCACTGCCATCCTTTCGTTCATCCTGGCGGGCCGCGTCGACCTGCCCGTCGCCGTGGGTTCCTTCCTAATCTCGGTGGGGACGGTCCTGCTCGTCGCGCGTGCCCTGCTCCGCGCACTTATGGCCCGGCGACCCGAGAACGACGAACTGCGCTCCCTCACAGGGTTTGTCTCGCTTGGCACGGGACTCGTCCTGCTTGCCGGCGTGCTCGTCTTCCTCCTGCTCACGACCACCGTCCTCTTGGGCGGCGGGGGCGGCGAGCCCGTGCTGTTTGTCCTGCCGCTGGTTGCCCTTGCGTACCTCACGCTGCAGTTCCTGCGCGAAGCGACCGACGACTTCCTGAAGCGGACGCGTATCGGCCGCGAGACCTTGCTCTTCCTTACGAGCATTGCCTACTTCGCGCTCACCATCTTGGTCGCGCAACTGCTCTTTGCCGCCTCGGTCGCCTCGCCGGTCGCGCTGGCCTCCCCGGCCGACGGATCGGTGATTCCTGCAGGGACACCAATCGTGCTCGAGGCCACCGACCCCAACGTCGTCGCGATCACCTACGATGCCGGGTCCGGCGCCCAGCCCCTCCCTTCGCCCTACGAGATTAACACGAGCAGTTGGTCGGACGGGGGCTACGACCTCCAGGTCGTGGCATCGGCGGCCGACGGGTCGTCCGTCACCGCGACCTTCCACTTCACCGTCGACTCCACCCCCCCGGCCGTCTCGCCAGCCTCCCACGCGAACGGCTCGGCGGTCCCGCAGGGCGATGTCTTGCGTTTCTCCGTGAGCGACCCCCACCTTGCACGTGTCGAGGTCTCGTTTTCCCCCAACGGGACCGGCGTCCCGCTGCCATCACCCTTTGAAATCAACACGGCAGACCTCACCACCCAGAGCCACGACCTCTACGTCGTGGCCACCGACGCCGCAGGCAACCAATCGGTGCTCCACTTCCATTTCACGGTGGTGTGACGCAAGGCCCGGTGTCTGGGCCCTTCCATCGGAAACGGAGGTTCGACGAGCGCACTCCAACAAACGTTTATTTCCCGGCCAACCCCAGGGAGGAGTCCCGCGCGCTGCCGAAGCTCCCCACTAGCCGCGTCCGACCCTCCGTCCATGGCGGACAGGGCCTCGCGACACGGTTAAATAGGGAAACCTCTCTGGCGCGCGTCCTGCCCTCACGGGCAGCCGTGCACACGGCGAACGAGCGCTCGTCGTGGAAGATGAGGATAGGCCCGCTACGTCCGGCGACCTCTGCGTCGCGCCCACTGACGTGGCTCCTCCCAAGGGATACGCACCGCCCGCCAACCGCGCGGTGCAAACGGCCAGTGATTCCTCGACCACACGCAGACGCAGACGAGAAAGTTGAGTCAACATTATGTGCGGCTGTAAGAAGCCGCTTGGGGAATGGCTCGGCTCGGGAGCCGATGAAGGTCGCGCCAAGCAGCGATATGCCCGGCGTAGTCGCAAGGAGACGTTGAAACCGGGGTTACCGAATGGGACTTCCTGCAGCGGCAAAACCGCTGCGCTCCGTAAGGAGTGGGGACCCCCCGAAGTGAAGCATCCTAGTAGGGGGAGGAAAAGAAATCAAACGAGATTCCGTGAATAAAGGCGATCGAAAACGGAACACGGCAAACCGAATCCCGCCCGAAAGGGACGGGAGATGTGGTGTTATGAGACCTGGGCAAAGCGCCCCGGACAAGCCGAACAGCGTGGAAGACGTAGCCCGGAGAGGGTGACAGGCCCGTAGGCGAATGTCCGATGTGCTTATTCCAGGTATCTCGAGTAGCGTGCGTTGGAAATCGCGCGTGAATTTGGGAGGCATCAACTTCCAACCGTAAATGACATCCCGAGACCGATAGCGCAGTAGTAGCGTGAGTGAAAGCTGAAAAGAGCCTCTGACGAGGTCTGAAAAGAACCTGAAACCAAGCGGCGAAAGACTGTGCGGGCACGCAAGCTGTGTAAAACAGCGGTGTCCGCATTTCCGTTTTGAAAAACGGGCCAGGGAGTTATGGCCAACGGCGAGGCTAAGCAGTTCACCTGCGAAGCCGTAGCGAAAGCGATCGTCCGCAACGCGCAAGCGTGAGGGACGGGGTGTGCTCGCCCGGAGTCGTTGGCGGTAGACCCGAAGCCTGACGATCTATGCCTGGGTAGGCTGAAGCCTGGTGAAAACTGGGTGGAGGGCCGTACCGGTACTGATGTGCAAATCGTTCGGATGACCTGGGTATAAGGGGTGAAAGTCCAATCGAGTCAGGGAATAGCTGGTTCCTTCCGAAATATCTCGCAGGATAGTCTCGGCGAAGGAGGGTGATGGGGTAGAGCGACTGATTGGGTCTTTAGGGGCCGAAAGGCCTCGGGACCCTGTCAAACTCCGAATCTGTCACCACCGTAGAAGCCGGGAGGCGGGCATCAGGGGTAAGCCCGATGTCCGAAAGGGGGATAACCCAGCCTCATGTTAAGGTCCCAAAGTATCGGCTAAGTGTGAATACCAAACGTGGTCCAAGGCCAAAAACAACTGGAAGGTGGGCTCAGAAGCAGCCATCCTTTAAAGAGTGCGTAACAGCTCACCAGTCAAGGTTTTGGGCGCGGAAAGTGGACGGGGCTAAGCCGATCACCGATACATGAGCGCACGCGCCTACAAGCGCGTGATCGTGTAGGAAGGCGTCGTCCGTGGTGGGAAGGTCGGGCGTGAGCTCGACCGGACCGCGGTCGAACGAGGATCCTGGTGCAAGTAACAGCAAAGTGGGGTGAGAATCCCTTACCGCCGTAGGGGCAAGGGTTCCTCTGGCAATGTTCGTCAGCCGGGGGTTAGTCGGTCCTAAGTCGTCTCTTAACCGAGGGCGACGAAAGGGAACACGGTTAATATTCCGTGACCTTGGTAGAATCTGAGTGCGCGTGGACACATGCGGGTAGGCTCCCTTGGGCAGTCGCCCAAGTGACCTCTATAAGGACGCTAAGAACCGTCATGGTGAGAGGCGTCCCAAGGGAGTGTCGGGGGCCTTTGCGGGCCTAGAGCCGATCCCGGGTGTCAGTGAAAAGGCGTGTACTGCCATCTGCCTTGACCGTACCGAGATCCGACACAGGTGCCCCTGGGTTAGAAGCCCAAGGCGTGTTGGCCAATAATCTTCGCGAGGGAATTCGGCAAATTAGCGGCGTAACTTCGGGAGAAGCCGTGCCAGCCGTGGTGGGACGCCTACGCGTGCCTTGCTATGACTGGTCTCAGTGACGAGGGAGGTCCGACTGTTTAACAAAAACATAGGTGACCGCAAGTCCGAAAGGATGTGTATGGTCGCTGAAGCCTGCCCAGTGTCGGTATCTGAAATCCGGGTACAACCGGCCGAAGGACCGATAAACGGCGGGGGTAACTATGACCCTCTTAAGGTAGCGTAATACCTTGTCGCTTAATTGGCGACTTGCATGAAGGCCCAACGAGACCTCTACTGTCCCCGCGAAGAAACCAGTGAAAGCGAGCATACTGGCGCGCAGTCCAGTACGTTCCTCCTGAAAGCGAAGACCCCGTAGAGCTTTACTGCAGCTTGTCGTTGCTGTATGGTTCTTGATGTGTAGTGTAGGCGGGACCCGTCGAAGCGGAGGCGCAAGCCTCCGTGGAGGGGACGATGAAACACCGCCCTTTTCGAACCGTACGGCTTACCGCGAAGGCGGGACATCGATAGGTGGGCAGTTTGGGTGGGGCGCCACGCCCTCGAAAACATAACAAGGGCGCCCAATGGTCAGCTCAGGCAGGTCAGGAATCTGCCGTGGAATGTAAGGGTAAAAGCTGGCTTGACTCGGTCGGGCCCAATGACCAACCGAGATACGAAAGTAAGGCCTAACGAACCACCCAGGCTTCTTGATGAGGCCGGGTGATAACAGAAAAGTTACCTC
>CBEUCC010000025.1:0-25263 GCA_965541515.1 uncultured Thermoplasmata archaeon | reverse complement strand
TTCCCCCCCTGCGCGCGGCGCACACGGGCCCGCTGCGAGGCTCCATTCGAAACTTATATGCGCCCTCCTTGGCCTGACCGCGCCGTGGCACCCTCCAGCAGCCGACGTCCAGGCTACCTTGCTGCCGCCTTTGTCGTTGCCCTGATGGTGGCTTCCACCGTCCCGCTGCCCGCGGGCGCCGCGCCGACCCCGCAGGCGCTGCAGTGGGGCGAGGCGTGGCTCTACCTCCACAACAACGACGAGCTCACGCCTGCCCCCAACAGCGGCGAGCCCGTCCCTTCGGCGGCGCAAACGCGTACGTGGCACATGCCCGAGGGTCTTGCCAAGAACCTGTGCATCGAGGCGACCGACCCGGCCACGACGGCCAGCGGCTTCACGCTCTTCCTCAACATTTCCGGATGGTCGCCGCAAGACGACTGGAGCATCACCCTCCGCCTCCTGGACGAGGACACGGTCATCGCCGAGCAGACGGTCGACGTGAGTGCCAGCCTTAGCCCCCAGTTCCTGAACGAGTGGCTGCTCGACTACACCTCCAGCCGCACTACCTGCACAGTCCTTTCCGGCCACCGGCTGGCCGTGGAGTACGAGGCGACCATCACCGTCGGCGTCGTGCGCATCCCTGGCGCCCACCTCGTGATCTGGGCCCAGGACGCGCTCGCGCCCGTTGTCGTGACCGAAAACCCCGACGGCCCCACGGACATCTTCTACCCGTACGACGTCGACGGCTCGCGCTCGGTGATCATCAACGGCACCCTCAACAACGCCTTTCCCGCGTCGCTGGTGACCGCCGTGCGCATCGGCATTGATGGACCGGGCGGCGGGTCTGTCCTGGACACCACCGCAACAGTCCAGGACGACAATTTCACGTACACTTGGACTTACGCCCGTGGCGCCACCGGCGGGGCCTACACGGTCCGCGTTGAGGTCGAGGACCGGCAGGGGAACATCTACGAGGCCACCGCCACGTTCCTCATGGCGCCCTACGGGCTCCGGATCACGGTGCCCAGGCAGGTCAACCAGACCGTGACGGGCTACACCATTCCCGGCGACCCGGCCCTCTACGACCTCACCGTCACGAATGTCGGCTCCTCGCCGACGGTCGTCCAAATGGTAACCGAGAACCCGCCGGTGAGCGGGTGGTCCGTCTCCTTCTCCAGCGACAGCTTCGGGCTCTCGCCCGGCATCTCCAATGTGACGGTCTTCCGCTCCACGCCCGGGGCGTCGATCCAGCCCGGAAACTCGGCGCAGGCGACCGTCGTAGCCCAAGCGCAGGACGACCCGGCCGCCATCAAAGCGCGCGCGACGCTGCTCACGACGACCATCGTGATCCGGGAGGCGGCGCTCTCGATCGAGCCTCCGTCCACGGACGCGACCATCCGGCTCGGGGGCTCGGTCGAGTACGACTTCTCACTCACGAACAACGGCGGCCTCATCACCGACGTCGAACTGGGCGCCACCGCCTCGCCGGAAGGCTGGACACGCAGGCTGAGCGGCGACAGCGTCGTCGTGGAAGGCGACGGCTGGAAGCTTATCGGGCTGCCGTCGGGTGTCACGCGCACGATAACGCTCAACGTGACCGCGCCCATCGACACGACGAGCACCGACGAGTACGAGTGCACCGTCACCGCCCGGGCCGTCGGCAACGCCTCGGCCGTCGCCACATTCGTGGCTCGCACCCAGCTCCTCCTCGGGATCGAGCTGTCGCAGGCCTCACCCACGGGCGTCCCGGCCGTGGCCCCCGGCGCGCGGGTCGAGTTCCAGGTGGACGTCATAAACACCGACCCGCTCAACGCCCACACGATCTCCCAGGGGGGCACGACGGCGTTCCCCTCGGACACGAATCCGGACGCCGTGTCTGGCTCGGGCGCCCCGGTGGTCGAGGTCTTCGCGCCTGCCGACGGCTCCTGCTGTGACCCGCACCAGTCCGCCACGATCTCGGTCATCGTCCAGATGCCCGCGCGCGCGCTGCCCGGCCGGTACGTCTTTGAGCTTGCAGCCGTCGTCGACTCCAACTCCGCCCGGATCGCGGTCCTCAACCTCTCGCTGGACGTGAACCGCCAGGTGCGGTTCTCCATCCATGTCGACGAGGGGGTGGGCCCCCTGACCGTCGGCAACGACCCCGTACGCTTCGAGGCAACCGTTTCCAACGACGGGAACGCGCTCGTCCTCGTCGACCTGCTCTTCGCCGTGGGCGATACCCGTCCCGGGGAAGACTGGGACGTGACATTCTACGACCAGAACGGCTCGGAGATCAGCCGCGTTACCGTCGACCCCTACGAGGAAGTGATCGTGACCGTCGAGGTCGTCGCGCCCGGCGATGCCTTCCACGCGGACGTCCGGCCCATCAAGCTGAGCGCCGAGCAGGTAGGGGGTGACGCGAGGGCAGAACTCGCGGGCGCGATCGACGCGACTGTTGAGCTCGACCCGACCGACCGGTTCATACGCCTGCTCTCGGCCCAGTACATCGTCCTCTTCGTCCTCGGGTTCGTCTTCTGGGGATTCGTGACTGCGTCATGGGGGCGCGCGGTGTGGCGTCGGTCGCGCGGCGGGGGGGGGGCCGAGGGCGCTCCCGCGTCCGAGAAGTCGCTCCAGAATGCGCGCGAAGTCAAGTGATCAACTGCGCGCCCGACTCCGTGATGTAGACCGTGTGCTCGTGCTGCGAGACCGCGCCCCACCCCTTTTCGATGAGCACCGGGTACGCGTAGAGCACCCCCGCCTGCTTCAGGGCACGCACCGACCGCACGGGGTCCTGGCAGAGCCCCTTCGTCCACCGCGCCGCGAACGGCAGCGAGCCGTGCTTCTGCTTGATGGCTTCGCCAAGGAGCCGGGCGTCCGCGTCCTTGACCCGGCGCATCCCGCGGAACCGGTAGATGTTCCCGGGCTTGCCGTTCTCCACCTGCCCTGCGCCGTTCGTGGCGAACGGCTCGATCGCGTACACCTCCCATGCGCGGGTGACACCCGGCTCGCGGTCCTTCCCCACGTTGGGGACAGACTTGCCGGCGTGGAGTTCGTTGCGCTTGATCAGGTGCCCCGTCAGGTTCGAGATCGGCTTGAACCCGTACGCGTTGATCGTCCGTTCGATGACCTCGCCGACCTTCTGCAGGGGGAGGTTCGGCCCGGCCATCTCGACTGCAGCCGCAAGGGCCTCGCGCGACGCACGGATCAGGTCCGTGTGCCGGCGTGCGTTCCCGACCTCGACGGTGACGGCCGAGTCGCCGGGGTAGCCGTCGATGTGCGCGCCGACGTCGACCTTCACCACCTGGCCTGCCACGAACTCTGTGGGGTCGTCGATGGAGGGCGTGTAGTGCGCCGCCCAGTGGTCGGACGAGAGGTTCAGGGGGAAGGCGGGTTCGGCCCCGCTCTGGCGGATGAACCCCTCGACCTTGTCCGCGACCTCCTCGAGGCGGGCGCCGGGCTTGATCAGCGTGGCCGCAAGATCCCGCGCTTTGGCGGTGATGCGCCCGGCCTGGCGCCACTTGGCCAGTTCTTCGTCGGTGGGCCTCTCCACGGCGGCAACCCCCGGGGGGGAGGGGGCGCCATCCAGGCAGTCGTGGATAGGCCTTGCGGTGGCCCTAGCTCGGCAGGCCCGCCGCTTTCAGGGTCGAGCGCAACCGGGTCTCGTTGAGGCGCCCCGGGCGGCGGACGACGACGGGGCGCACGCTGAAGTCCACGACTGCCGAGGGGACGCCGTTCGAGGGAATCGGGATGCGCACCTCGACGTCGGCGGCCTCGCGGGCCACGTGCGACACGTCGCGCATCGCGTCCGGCGGGGGCGCGCCGGGCGCGTTGGCGCTCGTCGAGGCAACGGGGTAAACGTGGCGCATCACCGGGCCGAGGAACGGGTGGTCGCAGACGCGCACCGCCACCGTCCCGGGGTCGTCGTCGTCGTGGTCCGGGAAGATGAGCGTCAACGGCGTCTTCGTCAGCAAGAGCAGCCGCTCGATCGCCCGCGGCGACACGTCCACGAAGTCCGCGAGGTAGGCCGTCGACTCGACGTCCGCGAACAGGTAGATGAATCTCGACGGCGCCCGCTCCTTGAAACGCGAAAGGCGCGCCATCGCGTCCTCCCGCTCGACCCACGCGTGCAGCCCTGGCACGCTCTCCGTGTCCGAGAGCACGATGAGCCCGTTCTTGAGGGCTTGCTCGTACTGGGCGGCGGCCCCGCAGTGGCAGCCATCGTGCAGGACCTCCTGCCTCGAGTCATGGCACGTGACGATCTTGCGCACCATGCCCTGGCCCTTCGCCGGGAGGGTCTTGAGGCTTTGCGTCCTTTCCTCACGGGCGGATTTGGTCCCAGGTCATGGCCCAGTCATCGAGGAGCGCGTCGGCGAAGGACTTCTTGTGAGCGAGGAGCACCTTGGCCACTTCGCGCTCGTTCGGCACCCAGAAGAAGGTCTCCCGGCCCTCGCGCCGGCGCTCGATGATCCCCCGCTTCTCAAGCTTCTTGAGGTGGTAGTGGAGCGTCGAGCCCGAGATGTCGAACCCCGACTTGACCTGCCCGAAGTTGAGCCCCGGGTTGAGCAGGAGGTGCATCACGACCCGACGTGGGATCTCCGGGCGCAGCGCCGCGATGAGCTCGCGGTCGACGCCCCCGAGCTGGCCGGCCACATAGTACCGCCGGTAGATCCCGTCCTCGCGCTCGGTGACGAGCCCCACCCGGACGAGCTCGCGCAGGTGGTACTCGACGGTTCCCAGCGGGATGCCAAGCCTCTGCTGGACCCCACGAAGGTGCATGCCTGGCGTGTCGCGCACGAACTCGAACACGACCTGCCGGGTGCTCGGCCCCTGCTTGCGCGAGGCCCGGCGCGAGCGCCGGGTCGGCTTGGGGTCGTCGGGCAGCGGGTGGCTCGGGGGCTGCACCTGAGGCGTTTCCGGCCGCTCGCCCTCTTCCGCCATGGTCGTGCCCCCGGTTCCCCGCGCCTTCGTCGTCCGCTTTGTCCCTATCCCCGGCTCTCCTGCCGCACCCCCCTAGCGGTTTCCCCCCTCGGGGCTGCTGCGTCTCCCGAGAATAAGCGAAAAGTAGAGCAGGAGCAGGATCGCGAGGTCGGCGACCAGGAGGTACGTGTCGACCGCGACGATGGCCGCGTCCCCGAAGATCGTCCACGCCGTGGCTACGCCCTTGACGGCGAACGCGGCGAAGGCCGCGGTCACGAACCCGAGGCGCGGGTTCCCGGCCCGCCTCCACGAGAAGTAAGTCGTCCCGGCAAGCCCCAACGAGAGCACGATCACACTTGCAGTCAGCACCACATCCAGCACGGTCGTCATCCTTGGTCCTCCAGCGCGCGAGCACTTGTGCGACAGGTGGGCTCGGCGCGCGCCGGTCCCTAAGTCCCCGCACCCGAGGGGACACACCTCAGTACTTCTTGGCGCGCGCGTACGTCGATAAGAAGAAAATCGCGGTGACCGCGATGAGCGACACGACGAAGATCGTGGCCGACGGCTGCTCCTTCGGGGGCTCTACGCCGCCTCCGCCGTCCCCCATGGGGAGGGAGACCGGCTCCGGCACCCCTACCGCAGGGTCGAACGAGAGCGAGACGAGTTCGGGGTCGTTGGGGACCGCGAGGAAGAGGCGCAGGAGGGGGCCGGCGGTGCCACGGGACGCCGTCACCTCGACGAAGCGCTCCTGCCCCTGCGCGAGCCGCTCGCTTGCCACCGGAACCCACGAGAAGTGGCCGCGCACCGCGCCCAGCGCGTCCGTGAACGCGACCCGCTCGGGCGTCTCGGGGGCGCCCGGCGCGATCGGCTCCAGGTCGGTCGTCGCGTTGCCCGACCGCTCGAGCGTCTCGAAGCCCTGCGCCCCGCGCAGGCGGAAGGAGGTGTTCCCGTCGAGGTCCTCCAGTGTCACCTCGAGTGCGAGTGCCGCCCCCGGCACGGGGTCGGACAGCGCCACCTCGACGTCGACTTTCACCTCGAGGCCGCCCATGAGCGTGAAGGGCGAGGGGCCCTCGACTGTCCCGTCGTGCTGCGCGATGAGGAAGGAGAGGCTCACGTTGCCGGCCGGCCGCGCGGCGCACGCGGCCCCCGCAAACTGCACGGGGCCCGCGATCGTGAAAGAGATGAACGACCCGAATTCGGGCGACGGGCCGATGTCCAGCGAGTCGATCACCCAGGGGGTGGCGTCCAGCGGCGCAGTGCAGACGATGGCCTCGTCGGCCGCCAGCGCCCCATCCCCGTTGTCGTCGTCGAACGACACGACCGACGGGAACGACACTGCGAAGCGGCCCGGCGCCGCCGTGCCCGACCCGGTCTCCCACTCGACGGTGGGTGCTGTCAGGTTGACCGTGGCGCGGAGGTCGTCGGAGGCAAGCGTCGCCTCCGTGTCACCCCATGCCAACCGCGGCTTGCCGGTGTCCTCGCCCTCCGCGAAGTCGGACGCAAGCCACGGCGGCGTCAGGAACGTGGCCGAGTCGTCCACGGGACCCGACGGCGAGGAGATGAGGTTCACCTGGATCTCATAGGGGCCGTTGAGCCCCTTCTCACGGATCCGCGGCCCGTCGATTGTCATCCTGATGCTCTGCGGCCGGTCGTCGAGGTGGAAGATCTCCGTCTTCGTGGTGATCGGCGTGGGGGTGGCAGGCGTTGGCCACGCGAGCGTCACGCGCAGGTTGTAGAGGCCGACGGCGGGCGCCTCAACGGCCACGCTGATGTTCAGCAGGTCGAAGAGCCCGTCCCCGTCGAGGTCCACCGCGAGGGGCTCGGCCCCGGTGATGTATTGCCCGGGCGCCGAAGACACCGCCCCGGAAA
The DNA here is from genome assembly GCA_965541515.1 of uncultured Thermoplasmata archaeon. Lineage (GTDB taxonomy): Archaea > Thermoplasmatota > DTKX01 > DTKX01 > DATEUP01 > DATEUP01. The sequence goes on along the minus strand of CBEUCC010000025.1, from coordinate 18,519 downwards.
GGACAAGCGCGACGAGCAGCGCACAGAGCGCTACGCCCAGCGCCCGGCGCGCGGGCGGGGGGCGGGGCGAGGCGACGGGCAGTGGCAGGCCCGCACGGGGCTGGGGCGTTTGTACCGGCAAGACAGGGCGAAAAATCCGCCCGTACGCTACAAAAGGGTTGTCATACGCGGGCCGAACGCCCGGGGGAGCCCGCCGGGGGAGCCAATCCAAGCTCCTGCCCGCCTAACACGGCCATCCGGCTGGCGGCGTCATCGGGTCCGGGAGGAACTCGCGCGGCCAACTGCAGATGTCCGGGAACATCGTCGGGTCACGGGGGTTCGTCCACGGGATGGAGCGCGCCTCGATCACGTTCTTCGCGCTGTCGAGGTCCGCATCCGCCTGCCCGCCGTTGGGGCCCACGAAGTCCGCGTCGTCGAAGTTGAACATCGCCTCGAACCAGCGGGGCATCTGGTCAAAGTCACGGTCGCGGAAGTACTGGAGGAAGCCGTCCGTGATGCACACGGGCGCCCCGAGCTCGCAGGCCGTCGCCTTCTTGCCCGGGTTCGACGTAAGTTCGTTGATCCCGTCGCCGTCGAGGTCGTCCCCGAACCAATACTCCTCCAGGGACGAGAACTGTTCGTTGTCCAGGAAGTCGTCCAGGACGCCGTCGCCGTTGAAGTCGTACTTCGTGATCGTCGGCACGCGGCCCGTCGGGCCCTCCACCGTGACGCGGCTGTAGTTGTACCCGTCATTGTCGGGATCCTCGTGCGCATCGAAGGGGTAGAGGGGGTCGAGGATCGGCAAGCCCGTCGTGAGGTTGGCCACCGCGTACTGGATCTCCCAGCCGTCCGGCATGCCGTCGCCGTCCGTGTCCGGGTCAAACGCCGACGTGCCGTGCCTGGCCTCGACGGTGTTGTTCACGCCGTCACGGTCGATGTCGCCACCGGCGTCGCCCGCGACGATGGGCGAGAGCGCCGATGACTGCGAGGACGGGTTCACCGGCCGCGGGAAGTGCCAGAGGATGACCGGGTCCGGGTCCACGTCGTCCGTGTAGAACTTGTCGTACTGCGTCTTGAGCCCGGCGCTGACATTGAAGCTACCGTCAGGCCGGACCCTGAGCACCCACGCGTCGAAGTCCGAGTCGCCTTCGCGCGGGTTTGTCGAGATGTGGTTGTACGGGTCCGCTGCATAGATGTACTCCTCGAAGTTCGTCCAGTTGTCTGCGAGGACGCGGATCCCGTACTCGTTGACCTCGCCCGTCTCGTTGAGCTCCTTGTCGAGGTTGCGGTCGGCGTCCGTCGCGTCCTGCGGGTCTAGCTCGTAGAACTCCTCCCACCAGTCGGCGATCCCGTCGCCGTCCCCGTCGCAGGAGCGGATGTTCGCGATGAACGGGTGGTTGTACTTGTCCGGCTGGCTCGAGTCCACCGACCCTCGCGGGTTCGTGTTGTAGATGTACTCGTCTAGGTCTTTGAACCCGTCGTTGTCCGAGTCGACCGAGCAGCCGGCGGCCGGGACGCGCGGGTCGAACCCGTGGAGCCGCTCCCACCAGTCCGGCATGACGTCACGGTCCGTGTCCTGGTAGACCGGCAGCCGGGGGATGTTGAAGCGGCTCGGGATCTCCTCGCCGTCCATCGTCCCGTCGCCGTCCGTGTCCGCGGAGAAGGGGTTTGTCCGCGACTGGTACTCCTCAAGCAGGGTGAGCCCGTCGTTGTCCCAGTCGTCGTCCACGTCGGGCACGTTGTTCTCGTCCGTGTCGTTCTGCATGTAGGCCAACGGGAACACACCGATCATGTCCAGCTCCCAACGCGTCGGAAGCCCGTCCGCGTCGATGTCGGAGTTGTCGAACTCATACCCGTCGCTGAGGCCGTCGCCGTCCGTGTCGGGGTTCGTGGGGTCGGTAGAGTTGATGATCTGGTTGCCAGGGTTGAGCGGGTCGGCGTCAAACGGCTCGAAGTCCGTGAGCACCTCGAGCCCGTCCTCCAGCCCGTCGCCGTCCGTGTCCGGGTCCAGGGGGTCGGTGCAGGCCTCCACCGCGTCCGTGTAGCCGGGCAGGAACACGCGCAGGCACGTCTCGACCGCCCCCTCGAGGTGGGGGACCTCGCTGTAGTCGTCCAAGCGGTCGCCGTCCGTATCACGCAGCGTGGGGTTTGTCGTCTGCAGGCCGTCCTTCGTCAGGTTGCGGTCGGTGAAGATCTCCGTCCAGTCCGGGAGCCCCTCGAGGTCGGTGTCGGCGTTCGAGGCGTTCGTGTGGTAGAAGTTCACCTCGTTCCAGTCGCAGAGGTCGTGCTCCTCGTCGACACCCTCTGCCAGCCACGTGTCCGGGTTCGAGCCGGGGACGCCAGCCGTCGGTACGCGGCCGAACGGCCCGTCGTCGATCTGGCCGTCTAGGTCATTGTCGAGCCCGTCGCGCTGGAAGAACTCGGCGTCGCCGTCGTTGTCCAGTCCGTCGAGGATCTCCTCGCACGGGCCGAAGTTGCCGTCGCCGTCCTCGTCGTCGTCGAAGTCGTCCAAGTCCGTGTCCGGGCGCGTGGCGTCCGTCTTGTACGTGAATGTAATGCCCTCCACGACGACGGAGTACTCGCGGCGGACCTCGTCGTAGTCGCTGAGGTAATCACCGTCCGTGTCGACCTTGCGGGGGTTCGTGCCCTCGATGAACTCCTCGAGGTTGGTCAGCCCGTCCGGCGTGACCACGCCGCGCGTCAGGTCGACGTCCTCGTCCGCGTCGTTGCGGCACGAGTCCAGGTCGTAGGTGACTTCCCAGCCGTCCGGCATTTCGTCGTCGTCGGTGTCGGGGGAGCGCGGGTTGAGGAAGCAACCCGGGTTCGAGTACTCGTTGATGTTGGGGAGCAGGTCCACGTCCGGGTCCTCGAACTTGTCGGCCGGGTTCTCCGGCAGCAGGTTCCAGTAGACCTCCCAGCCGTCGTCCATCCCGTCGCCGTCCGTATCGAACAGGATCGGGCTCGTTCCGAGCACGAGGTACTCCTGCATGTCCGCCGTGTTCCAGTCGGGGATCTGGTCGCCCTCCTCGGGCCGCGGGAACGTGTCGTTGTCCGTGTCGGGCAGGTCGGGGCGGGTGTGGATGTAGAACTCGTCCAGGTTCGTGCCCGCGAGCACGAAGTCGCCCGGCGACACCTCCGCCGGCACCTCGCGGATGCAGCTCTGGTTGGTGTTGCGCAGTAGGCACTTGTTGACCTTCTCCTGCCAGGTGATCCGGATGCCGTCGTTGTCGGGGTCCTCCCGCGCGTCGGACGTGTTGACCGGCGACATGAAGAAGTCCCAGCGCCAGACGAAGGTGCCGTTGGCCGGCTCGAAGATGCCCTTGCCGTAGTGGGCCTCGTACCCGTCCCACATTCCGTCACCGTCGCTGTCACGGATGAGCGGGTCGGCGCCGCGGACAAGGCCGTCCCCGAAGTAGTCACGCCACGTCTGGTACTCCTGGATGTTCGGGAAACCCTCGCCGCCGCGGACGGTGAGCCACCACGAGTTGGGGTTCGTCGGGTCGACGTGGAAGACGCCCTCGATATTGACGAGGTCCGCGCCCTCGAGCCACTCCCCGGTCGGTCCCTTGTTCCACGCCACGAGGCCCGGGGGCCGGTTGGCACCGGGTTCCAGAATGACCCGGAGCGGCGCGCAGGCCTCCGTCGGGATGTATGTCTGGGCGCCCTGTTGGGTGGTCGTCGAGTCGACGACACGGATGTTGATCTCCGTGCTGGGGTTGGTCGCGCCCTCGCCGTAGGTGCCGTTGTCCATCACGGCCACGCGCTCGAGGTGGACCATCTTGCCATCGAGCTCCAACTGGTTCTGCGCGACGGAGCACACGAGGCGCGCGTCGTATTGCGCCTTGGCAGGGATCGAGAGGTTCGCGCGCACGACAGAGTCCTGGAAGGTGTCTACGCGCCCGTTGTTGTTGTAGTCGTAGCCGTCCTGGTCGGGGTCCTCGTAGGCGTCGGTGGCGTCCACGGGGTCGATGAGCAACTCGCGCGTGTCGGGGTTGCGCGTGTCCTTGTAGCGCACCTCCCAAGGGTCGGGCATCCCGTCGGCGTCGGTGTCGTATTTGGTCGTGTCCGTACCGTAGATGTAGTTCTCGTCGATGTCGAAGAGCCCGTCGCCGTCGGTGTCGACACCCGGGGCCGCGGTCGAAGGCGGCAACGATGAGATGGGAAGCTGCTGCAGGGGGGAGTACTCCTTAGGCGCGGAGGCGGAGAGGAAGGTCGCCGCCACGATCATGAAGATGGACGCCGTGACCAGCACGGCGATGAGCAGTTTCTCGAGGTTGAGCCCGGATGGCGCTGCGCGCGCGATCGAGGAGGCGGTGCCGGTCACGATTCGAACCCCGTGTCCCTGTCCCTCGCGCGTGCCAGAGAAAGGGTATTCTCGCGCAATCCAGACGCCGCGCGAACTTCCCGAGGATATTGGGCGGCCTATTTGAAGGCTTCGAGCGTCGCCACTGCCGGATCAACAACCTGGCTACCGCCTGTAGCGGGGTTTGCGGTCACGGGCTATCGGGGGGGGGTTTGGGGGCGGCCGCGCGCAGCGCGCGGCGGGCCCTCGCGAACCGGTGGAGGGCCGTGATGTGCCCGACGACACCAAGGAAGAGCAGGAGCAGCCCGACGAGTGTCACGTCGGGGGCAATCAGCGCGGGGAGCGTCCCGGCGGGCACGGGCCACTCGAAGGAGGCCGGCCCGCCGAAAAGGACGAGGGCCAGTTGGACCACGGGGACAATGATCAGGAGCGCCAGCCGGTCTGCCCGGCCGAGCCAGCCGCCGTAGTCGCGGCCAAGCCCCACGGCGGCCGCCTGGGTGCCGAGGTAGCTTGTGAGGAACACGCCCGTCACGGCGAGCAGCCCCCAGACGAGGTCGCCAAATGCCGAGAGTGCGAGCCCGCCGATCAGCAGCATGTCGGCGTACCGGTCGATAACGTGGTCGAGGAAGTCGCCCGCCGGCGAGGCGCTGCCGGTCTTGCGTGCGACCATCCCGTCGAGGCCGTCGAGCGTGGCCGCGACGAACACGAGGAGCGCGCCGACGAGCAGCAGCCAGGGGCTAGAGGCGGACGAGGCGGCAAATGCCGCGCCGGCAGCGGCCGCGACAGCGAGCGACGTCCAGGTTAGCCGGTCGGCCGCGCGCGGGCCGGTGGCGAGCCGGTCAACCAGCGGGGCGAGCCACCGCTCTCCCCGCGCGCGGAAGTTGTTCAGCACCACCGGGGCGCCTCCTCGATGTAGTCGATGTTTCCGACCCGTAGGCGCTGCGCCTTCCCCGAGAGCACGCGGCCCACGAGCGCCGCCGACCGCGCCGGCGCCACGCCACTCGTCGAGATTTCAAAGACCGCGCGTTTCCCAAGCGACCCGACCGCCTCCGTCACGATGACGCCGAGCGCCTCGGCGCACACGTTCTCGCGCACCTTGGCGTCCGGCCAGCGGCGGCGGTGCAGCCGGCGGGCGAGCACCGACGGAGGGCAGCGCAGGACGACCGCGCGGTCGACCGCGAGGTGGTGCGCGAGGTGCCCCTCGAGGACCACATCGCTCCCCCCATGGACGCCGCGCAGGTCGCGCTCGAGCGCCCGGCGCAGGCGCGTCACATCCACCTCCGCCGTCCTGCGCCTGCGGTCGTACCCGCTCACCGCCCCGAGCCGGCGCGCGGCGTCAGAGACCGATACGACCGGGACCCCCTTGCGGGCGAGCGCCTGGCCGACGGCGCTCTTGCCGGTACCCGGCGTCCCCGTCAGCGCCAACCGCACAACCGGTTCACCGCCCCCCAAAGGCTTTAATTTTCCCTGGAGCGCTGATTCGCCGGATCGCCATGGCGCGCGTTACACAACTCCAGGAGACAACTCTCGTATCGGCAATCGAACCGCTAAGGGCCAGCGCCTCCCTGCGGGACACGCTTTCTGCGGCCCTTGGCAAGATGCGCGCCAACGGCCTCCACGAGCTGCCGATCCTCGACAGCAAGGGGCGCCTCGATGGGATCCTCTCGCAGGAGGCGATGCTTCGGCGCCGGCGCGTGCCGCTCTCCACGACCGTGGACCGCCTCGCGGTGCGGCCGCCCCGTCTGGAGGAGGGCGACTCGATCGCGCGTGCGGCCAAGGCACTCCTGGAGAACAACTACCAGGAGTTGCCGGTCATGGGGGACGGGACCCAGGACGTGGCCGGACAGGTCACCCAGTGGAAGCTCCTCGCGCTGCTGCGGCAGGACGAGGCGGTGGCAGCGCTCGAAGCGGCCGCGGTCATGACGCCCGACCCCGTCGTCGTGGGCCAGGACGAGACGGCCGATCGGGCGCTCGTCGAGATGGCCAAGCTCAACGAGACGACGGTCCCCGTCGTCGACGGGACGGGCGCGCTCAAAGGGGTCGTGAGCGCCAGCGACATCCTGCGGTCCTACGCCGGCACGACCACGCCGTCGAGGCGTATGCGCGGGTCGCCGCGGCGCAGGGACAAGGAACACACGACGGTCGAGGGGTTCATGTCGACCCCGCCACTGGCGGCCGGCCGCCACAGCCGGGTCGGCGCGCTCATCGACGACATGATCGAGCGCGGCGCGTCCTCGGTCGTCATCGTCGAGGACGAAAGGCCCGTGGGGATCGTGACGAAGGCCGACCTCCTGGGAATGATCGCGTCGCTCGAGCCGGAGGAGGGCTGCTTCATCCAGATCACCGGCCTCGAGGACCATGACCCGTTCTTCATGGACGAGGTGTGGGGCGTCATCGACCCCGTGGTGCGGCGGATCGCGTCGCGCGCGCGCCCCCTCACGCTCTACCTCCACGTCATGGAGCACCACCGCCCGGCCGGGCACCGGGTCGAGTGCCGGGTGCGCATGAACACCGACCGCGGGCTCTACGTCGCCACCAGCGAGGACGACAACATCATGCGCGCGATCGCGGAGATCATGGGCCGGCTCGACAAGATCATCAAGCGGGACGTCGACCGCGGGCGGCCGAGCCCGAACAAGGCGCGCTCGGGCGTGACCAAGCCGGGCCACGCGAAGGTCGTGTGACGGGGTCCTTAGACCTCGATGCCCCAGTGGCGCGCGTGCACGCGTGCCGCCTCAAGCACGGCGCGGCGCCCGAGGCCGCCCGTGTCCCGGACGTCGTTGAGGCGGGTGCCGGGGTCTTGGCCGCGCAGCGCAAGCGCAAGGCCCCCAACGCCCTCCGCCAGCGCCGCGAGGTCGTACCCACCCTCGAGCGCAAACATGCACGGGACCTTGGCCCGCTCACGCGCGAAGCGCGCGGCGGCGGCGCAAAGGCGCACGTAGCCCGGTGATGAGAGCGTGAGCTCGGCGAGCGTGTCTTGGTAGTGGGCATCGAAACCGAGCGAGACGACCACCGCCTGGGGCCGGACCGCCTCGAGGACGGGCAGCAGGACGCCGGCCCACGCGGCATCAAAGGTCGTGTCCCCCGACCCCGCGGGCAGCGGCACGTTGACCATGCGGCCCTCGCCCGCCCCCTCCCCCGTGTCCGAGGCCGCTCCCGTCCCCGGGTAGATCCCCTCCTGGTGGGTCGAAATGTAGACCACGTCGCGCCGCGCTTGGAAGATGTCCTGCGTGCCGTTGCCGTGGTGGACGTCGATGTCCAGGATGGCCACGGGCGAGAGTCCCTCCTCGCGGGCAAGCCAGTCCGCGGCGATGGCGACATTGTTGAAGTAGCAGAAGCCGCCCGCGCTGTTGCGGCCCGCGTGGTGGCCGGGGGGTCGCGTAAGCGCGAAGGCCTCCTCCTTGGCGGCGACCGCCTGGCGGGCGGCGGTAAGGGCTGCACCGGCCGAGAGGGCCGCCAGCGCGTACGTTTCCCGATGCAGGATGGTGTCGCCGTCGATCGGCCCCTCAGGCCCCGTGCGCAGACGCTCCACGAAGGCCTCGTCGTGCACGCGCAAGAGGTCTCCCCTAGTCGCGGGGCCCGGCTCTACGAAGGCGCCCTCGGGCTCCTGCGCCCGGAGTCGCTCGACGAGTGCCTGGACGCGGCCCGGCCGCTCCGGGTGGCCTGCCCACTGGACGTGCTCGACTGAGCGCGGGTGGAAGACGAATTTCACGGGGTCGCGCCCAGGCTCTTGGCGGGATTTATCTGTTAGGACGCATATCTGGCCCAACGAGCGTGGCCAGTAGCCCGAATTCTGGCTATGGCAAGGGGGCGGGAAGGCTGTGGTCGGCGACGAGATCCTAAAGCGGGCTAGGCGATCATCGAGCGCACCGGCTCGGCCCCGGATCATGCCGAACCTCGCGCAGGCCCCCGCCGTCCCGCGGCCCCCGCAGCCGCCGCCGCCGCCGGTCTCGACGATCAACCCCAACGCGGTCGTGACGCGCCGGGACCTCGAGGTCGTCGCGAGCGTGTGGAACCTCTCCGAGGAGCTCTTCGGAAGGCTCGAGGGGATGAAGCTCTCGGACCTCCAGACGGCGACGAACATCTCGAAGGACTTCAAGCGCGACCTGATCGCGGTCGTCGAGCGCCGGCTCTCGCCGCGCAAGGTCCGCCCCGGGACCTCCGGGCACGACACCTCGACGGTCGAGGACACCGGCGGGTCGTCGACTTCCATGACCGAGATGTAGGCGGCCCTGCGCCCGCTGGCCCCAAGGGGGCAACCCCCAACCTTATATGGGGTCATCCGTTTGCCCGGCTTCCCGGGCCCCAGGCCCACCCCGGTGGCTCCCCCCTTGGTTGAATTTGTCGCGGTCGTGGCAGACCCCAGGGCGGGCATGTCCTACCAGACAAAGGTGGCAGGCCACCTGGCCAACTCGCTGGTCGGAAAGCGGATCGGCGAGGAGGTCGACGGCATCTTCGTGCAGTTGCCTGGCTACAAGCTGAAGATCACGGGCGGAACGGACCGCGCGGGGTTCCCGATGGTCGCGGACCTGCCCGGAACGCGCTACCGGCGCGTCCTTGTCACGGAGGGCACGGGCTTCCGGTCGCGCAGCCGCCACAAGAAGAAGAAGGACAAGCCGGTGAACGAGGCCGGCCTTCGGAAGAAGAAACCGCTGCGTGGCAACACGGTATCGCCCGAGATCGCGCAGGTGAATTTCAAGATCACGACGCACGGCGCCAAAGCGATCGCGGAGCTGCTCAAGGAGCAGGAGAAGAAGTAGGTCCTGCGGGCGGCGTGCCCGCCCGGTAGGCGTGCGCGTCGAGGTCGAAGGCACGGACAATTCTGGCCAGGTCAAGCCCGGTCCCGGGGTCGAGGCCGAAGAGGCGGTCGAGCGGCGGGGGCCACCACTTCTCGATGCGGTCGCCCTGCGCCTCGAACGCGATGTACGGCTGCTCGGGGCCCAGCAGCCACTGGGCGGGGCGGATGGCCTCGATGACCCGGGCGGCCTGGTCGCCGGGCGGTCGCCCCCAGTCGGGCAACGTCTTGCGGGGCCCCCCGGGCTCAAGCACCACTCGCAGCGCGGCCGTCTCGACGGAGGGCAGCTCCAGGCTCTCGACGGTCGCGCCCGATAGGAACCGGGGCCCCCCAGCGCCCAGGAGGAGCACGCCGTCCTCACGGACGTCCCACGCGCACTCCATCCCGACGAGGAAGAACGACCAGGTGATGCTAAGGTTCAGGTGCAGCGTGAACGCGGGCGGGTAGTCGTCGCCGGCCGAGCACTGGAACTCGGCCCGAGCGCCCGCGCGGCTCCGGGAAAAGGGCGCGCCTGCCCACGCGATGTAGATGCCCGAGAGCCGGAGCCCCGGGCGCGCGCGGGTCTCCCGGACGAGCGCGCCGATCTCAGCGACGTACGCTAGGCAGAACGCGCCGAACCAGACACCGGCCAGTGACACCCAGAGGAACGGGTTTATGAAGATGGCGGGTGCCGGGACGGCACGCACCACCCACAGGGCGGCGCCGGCGGCCGGGATAAGCACGACCGCCCCGAGCCACAGGCGGCGACGCGCGGTTTGGGGCTCGAGCGCCTGTTTGGTCGCTGGGGACATAGGTCGCCCTCCCTCTCCGGAACCGGCAATTGGCCCCGCCCCGCCGTGGCGGGCCGGTGCATTTATGCAGCCGGCGGGGAAACCTCTGCCGATGTTGGAGTGGCACCCAGCCCCCCCGGACCTCGGCGCCCCGGTCGCCGGACCCTTCCGGCTTTCCCGCGCCGGGACGCGCGGGCGGCGGGAGGCGCGGGCCGTGGGGGCGGCGGGCGCCCTCGCGCTCACCGCCCTCCTGGTCGTGGCCGGCTACCTGGAGGGAGGGGCGATTGGCGGTGCCGTGGGTCTTGCGGGTGCGGCCGTGGCTGCGTGGGCACTGCGCCGCGTGGAGCGCGCGTACTACACGCGGATCGTCCCTGTGCTGGATGTCCACGAGAAGGGGGTCTGCTTCTGCGACACCAACCGCCCCGTCTACTTCCGCGAGCTCTCGGGGGTCCTCATCGGCTCGGGCTCAGTCTTCCTCGCCTTCCGACGGGGCTTGGACCCGGCCAAGGGACCCGGGGGCAAGCGCGTCCCTCTGTGGGAACGCGCGATGCGCAGGAAGGCGTACTGGGAAGTCCCGCTCGATGGGTTTAGCGACCCTGACGCGGTGGTCGAGGCGGTCACCGCCGCCTCGGGCCTGCCGACGCGGCGGGTGACGGACGACGTGCTTGCCGCGCTCCAGTCGCGCACGGCCCAGGGGATCGCTCGTGTGCCGGCCGCGGCCCTAGATTTCCGCTTCTAGGCGGGCCGTCCCGCGCGCCCGAAACGTGCCTCCACGCGGGAAAACCGCGAAATACCCCCTCAAGTATCCCGACCTCCCCCTGCAGGAGACACCATGTCCAAAGTCCCCAAGGCCCCGGAGATCAACATCGGCATGGTCGGCCACGTCGACCACGGAAAAACGACGCTTACCAACCGACTCACAGGCGAGTGGACCGACCGGCACTCGGAGGAGGTCAAGCGGGGGATCTCCATCAAGCTCGGGTACGCCGACGCCGCCTTCTACAAGTGCGAATCCGAGGAGGGCGCCAAGGCCTTCACCGTCAAGGAGACCTGTGAGCACTGCGGGAAGAAGACGGAACTGCTGCGGACAGTGTCCTTCGTGGACGCGCCGGGCCACGAGACCCTCATGGCGACCATGCTCACGGGCGCTTCCGTCATGGACGGCGCGATCCTCCTCATTGCGGCCAACGAGAAGTGCCCCCAGCCGCAGACGAAGGAGCACCTCGTCGCGCTTGAGATCTCCGGGATCGACCGGATCGTGGTGGTCCAAAACAAGATCGACCTGGTCACGCGCGAACGCGCGGTCGAATCGTTCCACGAGATCCACGAATTCCTCAAGGGGACGATCGGGGAGAGCGCCCCGATCATCCCGGTATCGGCCCACCACGACGTCAATGTGGACGCGCTGCTGGAGGCGGTGGACAAGCACATCCCCACGCGGGAGACGGACACCAAGGCCCCGGTCCGGATGTACGTGTCGCGCTCGTTCGACGTCAACCGGCCGGGCCTGAAGACCGCGGACCTGCGCGGGGGCGTGTTCGGCGGGTCGCTGCTACGGGGCACCCTGCGGCTCGGCGACCGGATCGAGATCGCGCCCGGCCGGCGCGTCGAGGAGGAGGGCCGCGCGCGGTGGGAGAACCTTGAGACCGTCGTCACGTCGATCATGGTCGGCGGGCAGTCGGTCGAAGAGACACACTACGGCGGGCTGATGGCCGTGGGCACCGCAATCGACCCGTCGCTCACGAAGGCGGACTCGCTTGTGGGCCGGATGCTCGGCAAGCCCGGGACGCTGCCGGCGCTCCTGCACAAGGTGACTGTCGAGACGCACCTGCTCGACTACGCGGTCGGTGCGGGCGAGGACATCAAGGTCGACCAGATCCGCACGAACGAGTTGCTGATGCTGAGTGTGGGCGCCGCCACCAATGTGGGGACGGTGAAGGGGATGTCGGGGAACAAGGTGGACCTCGACCTGAAGATGCCCCTGTGCGCCGACGCGGGCCAGCGCGTGGCCCTGTCGCGTCGCTTCGGCGCCCGGTGGCGGCTCATCGGCCACGGCGTGATCGTCAAGTAGCGACCGGGGGGGCGGGCCCACGGCGCGAGTGGCCGGCGAGGTCCTCCTTGACGCCAATGCGCTCATGAGCGCGGCGCGCCTCAAAGTCGACCTCGTGGTGGAGCTCGGGCGGCTGGCGCCCCAGTGGGAAGCCGTGGTACCGACGAGCGTACTCCGCGAACTCGAGGGACTCGGCGCCACACGCCATGCCCGCGAGGCGCGCGCGCTTGGGGCCCGCCTGCGCGCGTTGGATGTCGACGGCGAGCGCGACGACGCGCTCGTGCGGGCCGCGACGGCCCGGCCGGGCCGGGCGGTGCTCACCAACGACCGCAAGCTGCGCGCGCGACTGCGCGAGCGCGGGGTGCCCGTGGTCTACCTGCGCGGCAAGCACAAGTTGGAAGTTGACGGCGTGCTGTGAGGCGCCCCATGGCGCCCGTGGTGGCAGCCGTCGAGGACTTCTTCTTCGCCTCGAAGATCAGGGAGGCGGCACTCCATGCGGGCGTGGAGGTCGCTTTTGCCACGACGGTGCCGGCGCTCCTGGCGGAGGCGGCCCGCCCCGACGTCCGACTCGTCGTGGTTGACCTCAACGGTGCCTCGGTCCCCGGGCCCGATGCCGTGCGCGCCCTCAAGGCCGACCCGGCGACGGCGGGCGTCGAGACGGTGGGCTACCTCGCCCACGTCATGGTGGAACTGAGGGCGGCGGCCGAGGCCGCCGGGTGCGACCGGGTCCTCCCGCGATCCGCGTTCGTGAAGTTCCTGCCCGACCTGCTCGCCCATGCGAGAGCCTAGCCCGGTGTCCCCGCCCGTCAAAACACCCCACCAATTTCATATAATAACCAAAAGCCCCACACTCTAGTGCCATGCCAGCGCCACGTATGTCGCGACGACCCACCGCCGTCGCGCTCACCATCTTTGCGCTCCTGGCGTTGCCCGCGCTCGCGCTTGCCACCCCAGCGGCTGGCCAGACGGGCTGCGAGACACCCGAGGTCTGCGCCACCGTATCGCTCGACCGGGAGGTGTACACCGCCTCCCTCTACGGCACGACCGGCACCACGCGCGTGACCGCAACGGGTGTCATCCATGTCGAGGCGCAGATCGGCCACTTTGTGGAGCTCGATGTCACGGTCACGGGGGTGGCGTGGCAGATGTCCATCACCCCCACGCACATCCGCCTCCAGACGCCCGCGGACATCCCCTTCACGGCGACCGTCCACGTCCCGGCGGAGGCCAAGGACGGGGCCGCGGCCTTTGAGGTGCGGGTCGATGACGACGACAGGATCTTCCCCATCCACTCGACCGGCACCTTTCAGGTCGCCGTCTTCCGGGGGCCGCTCGCCCTCTTCTCCGCGCCCGCCACGGACGCGCCGCGCCCGGGGGACACCGCCACATGGCGGCTCACCGTGCGCAACCTCGCGACCTTCGAGATCGACTACAACCCGGTCTTCGAGGTGCCTCCGGGCTTTGAGACGCGCGCGCACATCCCCGCCACCCAGCTCCTGGACCCCGGCGGCGAGGCCGAGGTGGTCTTCGACCTCGAGGTGCCCGCCGGGGCCCAGCCGGGCGAGTTTGCCTGGTCAGTCCTCTTCGAGTCCCAGACACACCCCGAGGTTTCGGTCGCGCTCACCCAGCCATTCGCCGTCCGCCCGCTCCTGCCGCCCGCCTCGCCCGGCAGCGACGACCTGCTCGCGCGCTATTGGCTGCCACTTGCGCTCGGCACCATCGCCCTGGGGGCAATCCTCGTCTTCTCGCTGACCGAAGTCGGGTACCTGGCACTCGCGTTCAGTTTCATCGTCCCGCTGTTTACTCGCCTCAGGTCCGACAAAGTCCTGGACAACTTCACGCGCGGGCAGATCTACGGGTACATCCGCGCCAACCCGGGCGCGCACTACTCGGAACTCCACCATATCCTCGAAGTCAAGAACGGCGTGCTGGCCTACCACCTGCGGGTGCTCATGCGCGAGGAATACATCGTCGCCCGGAGCGAGGGGGTCTACAAGCGCTTCTACCCCAGAGACTACAAGATTCCCCGCCGCCGCCGGATCCTCACGCGCCTGCAGGCCGACATCCTCGAGGCGGTGGAGGGGGAGCCCGGGATGACGCAGCGCGCGCTCGCGCGGACGCTCGGCGAGTCGCGCCAAGTCGTGTCCTACAATGTCCGCGTCCTTCGCGAGGCGGGCCTCCTGCGGACGGACCGCCCAGGCAGGGGAGCCATCGTCGAGCCATCCCCCGACGGGACGCGCGCCGTGGCCGAGGCGCGGGCGGCCCGGGCGGGGGTCGAGGCTGGCGAGCCTGACGCGGCTTGACGCGCCGGGTCAAAAAGCCCCACCACTTTTCTTAATATAGTCCCTAGACAACACCATGACAGCGGCGCGACGGTACGCGAGGAGGACCTGACGGCCAGGCGGAAGATTCGGAAGCGAAATCCGAACGCACGCCTAACCAAGGGTTATATATTGTACCTTCGATCGGAGCGCCACTGGGAGATGCGTTTGCATGGCTAAAAGCCGTTCACTGATGCGTGTGGTAATCGGGTTGATCGTCCTCACCTCCGCGGTGAGCATCCTCGCCGAACCTGTGATGGCGCAGAACCCCGTCCCTGCGCTCTCGTTCACCATCACACCGAGCGAGCAGCGCGCGGTAATCTCCCCGTCGCAGCCCGGGACCGCGTCCTTTACCGGCAACTACACCGTCGACAAGCTGGCCGTCGAGCGCGCCATCATTACGTTCAACGCAGTCGTCACCACCGGGTGGGTGGTATCCATCTCCCCGCAGACCATCCAAGTGAGCGGCAACTCCGGTCTCACCGGAAGGATCTACATCACTGTCGTCGTGCCTCCCGGCGAGCTTGCGGTGAATATCGGTCAACTCACGGTCACAGGCCGCGCCACCGCGGCGGGGTTCCAGTCCCCGCCCGCCCAGGCTTCGGCCATCATCATCCCGCAGCCCTACTTCCGCGTCGTCATCGCGGCGGACACCCCCTTCATCGAGACCTCATACTCCACGCAGGCCGTGATCTCGCTCAAGATCTACAACGAGGGGAACGTGCGCGACACGATCCGCATTTCCATCCAGAACATGCAGGAGCTGTCGGAGAAACAGTGGTATATCGTGCTGTCGAGACAGTCGTTCCTGGTCGGACCGCCGCCGGAGTTCGTCTCGCTGCAGATCACCGTCGGCCTGCCGAAGAAGTGGCAACCGTTCCCGGACAACAAGGTGGAGACGGTCCAGATCGTGGCGAGTTCCCTCGAAGGGCAACAGAACAACAGGGAGTTCTCTGACATCATCCCGGTGTTCATCCGCACGGTGGGGCTCTCGACTCCCGGGTTTGACCTGCCGCTCGTCATGATGGGGGCGGTTCTCGCGGCGTTGTTCATGGGCTCGTCGCGCAGACGGCGCCGTTCATGACGTGCGGCCCCGCGGAAAGGTAGGAGATATACCACTAGCGGACGCGAGAGGGAAGGCGGTAGGGTTGGCCAAGCGGAGCATCTACGACGACGACCTCGATGACGAGGGCCTTGACGCGGCCGACATCGACGAGGAGGGCCTCCTCCCGGAGGGGTTCTCCAAGCAGATGTGGGCGTTCATTATCGCGGTCGTCGTGGTTCTGGGGTCGATCGTCGGGGCACTCCTCTGGTTCAATGTCGGGGAGGGCATGGTGACGGGGGTCGACCTCACACCCGCAAGCCGGTCGGAGGACCTCTTCACGTTCGCCTATACCATCAACACGGACCGGGGACTCGCCACGGGCCCCGCGACGTTGATCGTCACCCGCGACGGGGAGTCCACCTACACACGCGACTTCAATGTCCAACCTGGAGGCGGGCGGATCGACCTGCGTGCCGACGAGTTCGTGACGGGCAACGGGGAGTACGTCTTCCGACTGCAGTACAAGGGCTTCGAAGGCAAGTCAAACTACACGATCGGGACGCCCGACCGCACGAATTTCATCGTCACCTCGATCCGGGTGGACACGGGGCTCCAGTACCCGGACGACCTGCGCATCGCCGCGTTGTCGATCTCGGTCAATTTCTTCTCGGACGAGCCGGCGTCCCTCTACGCGCTCGCGCCCCTCAACAGCAGCGTCAGCGTCCGGATCACAAAGAACGGGGTGCAGGACGGCCCGATCATTGAACAGCGGGTCGACAAGCTCCCCTTCAAGAACTTCAATGTGACACCAAACCTAGGCCCTGGAAACTACAGCGTAAACGTAACCTACCACAACAAGTGGGTGCGGTCCGACTCCGCGTACGACACGCTATACCACCAGAACGTGAGTTACATCCACGACAGGCCTTTCGCGTGCGTGGATCCCACGTTCTACAGCGCGACCAGCGCCAACGGCTACACGATCACGACGGACGCTTCCTGCTCGTCGGACGACATGGGGATCGCGCAGTACAACTGGGACTTCAAGTTCAACGAACAGGTGATCTCGAACGGCTCGTCGCCCTACGAGACGATCACGTTCCCGAGCACACCCAGGACATACACCTGCAAGTTGGAGGTCCTCGACGTGGGCATTCCGGGCGTGGAGAACACCGCCCAGGCGTGGAACGTCTCGTTCCAGGTCCGGGTTTCCTTCGTCTAGTCTGTGTGGCCACCCGGCTCCCCGTATAGGTCGCCGCGCGCGCCGCGCGAGCGCCCGAACCGCTTTCCAAACAGGAACCTGAGGTTCGCCATCCCGTCGCTCCAACTCGAGAGGACGGCCTCGCCCACGCGGACACGGTACTCGATGGGGACCTCGCGGCACCGGCCCGGCCGCGCCCGGAAGGCTTCGACCTTGATTTCCTCTGAGAAGGGCATTCCGTCCGAGGTCATTGTCACGTCCTTGAGCACCTCGCGCCGGAAGACCCACATGCCGCTCTGCGAGTCCTTCACAGGCACACGGAAAAGGACACGTGCGGTCACGGACAGCACGAAGTTCCCGAACCGGTGCTTCCCACTCATGGCGTCCTTCGAAAGCTCCGCGAGCCGGTCGCACGTGATGAAGTCGAGGCCTTCCTGGTCGAGCATCTCGACAAGTTGGCCGATGCGCTCGGCGGGGTAGGTCAGGTCGCCGTCGAGCGTGGCGATGAAGTCGCCGCGCGCTTCTTTGAACCCGGTCTTGTACGCGCGGCCGTAGCCCTTTCGGGGCTCAACGACGACCCGCGCACCCTTCGAGCGCGCGATCTCCTGGGTCGTGTCCTTCGAGTTGCCGTCGACCACGACGACCTCGAGCAGTCCTTTGGGCAGTTGGTCTAGGACTTGGCCGATGGAGTCCGCTTCGTTCAGCGTCGGGATGACGACGGAGGTGCGGGCGACCCGCGACGAGTCGGGACCTTCCATGGGCGCCACGGGCAGCGTCCCGCCGCCCATAAGTGTTGGGGGCCCACCTAAGGCGGGCCCCGCGCCGGCGCCGCGCCCTTCATGCGCTAGCGTCCCACGGCGGGCGGGCGGACCCCTCGTCGGGCGTAGTCCCCTCCAGAACCTCGACTACCGCGGCCACGACCCCTGCCCGCACCGCCTCCGCCCAAGGGCTCAGCCGGTTCTCGAGCGTCTCCCCGGGGGGGTCGGACGCACCGGGGCCCCGCTCGGCCGAGAAACCTGCGGCCGCCGCGTGGCCGCCGCCGTCCCACGTGACCCCGGGCCACGGGGCCCCAAAGTCGCGGAAGAGCGCGCCCAGGTTGAGCCCCGCACGCTCCGCTGTCCTCGTTGCCCGCGCCGACCCGCGCACCAAGGGGCCCCGCTGCGCGAAGGCCATCGCAACGTCGGCCCCCGACCCGACGAGCAACGCCGAGAGGTTGGACTCAAATGACGACACCACGGTCCACGCGACGAACCAGTCGCCCGCCCGCGTCCACTGGGCCCGCTGCAGCCCCTTGAGGTTCGCGGTGATCTCCGACGCGTCCCGGCCGGTCTCCTCCACGAGCTGGCGCGCGTATTGGTAGAGCCCCGTGCGAGCCGGGCCCTCCGGGCCCCGGTGCAGCAGGTCGTCGACGGCCGCGAACACAGGCTCGTCGTTGAACTTGAAGCGGCCCGTGTCCGTGAGCAGCCCCCCCAGCAGGGCCACGCGCGCCTTGTCGGTCAGCGGGACCCCCGCGCGCCGGACGAGCTGCAGGACCATCTCGCACGTCGCGCGGTAGCGCGCGTCCGACCAGTAGTGGGGCGTCCGCGAGAAGTTCGAGGGCTGGTGGTGGTCGATAAAGACCGCGTCCCGGTAGAGAGCCGGGTCCTTGCAGTTGAGCTGCGAGGGGCTAGTGGCGTCACAGACGACGACGGTGTCGTACGCGGACACGTCCGGGTCGATCACGACCTTGTAGCCGAGCGCTGCAGCCAGCCGCGCGGCGGACTTGTTGAGCCCCGTGAACGCGGCTACGGTGACGTTCGGGAAGGACTCGGCAATGGCGATGGCGGCGCCGATCGCGTCCGGGTCGGCGGTCACGTGGCCGCAGGCCACGGTGCGCAGCGACGCCCGCAGCCGCTCAACGATGCCACCGATCAACTCCTCGTGCTCGGGTCTGGGGCTTCGCATGGGGGGGCCTACGGGAAGGAGCTGTGGGGCAGCCCTCCTTCCGAACTACTCATTGTAGGCGCTTGATATAATCTCGGCTAAACTCAACATTCACCCCATCCGTGCTGCGAC
>CBEUCC010000024.1:0-27179 GCA_965541515.1 uncultured Thermoplasmata archaeon | reverse complement strand
ACGACGGCGCGCGCGGCCTTGTGCACATCCATCACATCCAGCGCCCCGGTCGTGGCGACCACCGCTTTGTTGAGCCGCGAGGCGAGCCACCGGTCGATCGGCGGCCGCTTCGTGGAGGCCGGCGGCTCATCGTCGGGGTCGAAGCCCTCGAGGGATCCGTAGGTCGCGAGGAACGCGTAAGAGTTCCAGAAGGGCAGGAGGAACTTCGCGACGGCCTTGCGCGCAAACGACGCGTCAAAGCGCTTGTCGTGCCACGGCGGCGACTGGGTGAAGAGGTACCACCGCAGCGCGTCGGCGCCTTCTTTGTCGAAGATCTCCCAGGGGTCGATGATGTTCCCCTTGGACTTGCTCATCTTCACGCCGTCCTTGTCGAGCACGAGGCCGTTGACAAGCACGCGTTTGTAGGGGGGCTTTCCCCAGATCGCGGTCGAGATCGCCATCATCGAGTAGAACCAGCCGCGCGTCTGGTCGACGCCCTCAGCGATGTAATCTGCCGGGAAGGCGCGCTCGAACGCCGCCTTGTCCCCGTGCGGGTAGTGGAACTGTCCGAAGAAGCACGACCCCGAGTCGAACCACGTGTCGATCACGTAGGGCTCGCGCGCCATCCGCGTCTGGCAGGTCCCGCACACGACCTCCAGTTCGTCGATCATCGGGCGGTGGGGGTCGAAGGGGTCAGGCCACCCGAGCGAGCGCTCCTTGAGTTCGGCGTAGGAGCCGGGCACGAACTCGTGGCCCTGCGGGCAGCGCCACACGGGCAGCGGCGTCCCCCAATAGCGCTCGCGCGAGAGCGCCCAGTCCTTGAGGTTCTCGAGGAAGTCGCCGAAGCGCCCCCACTTGTACGATTCGGGGAACCACTGGACCTGCTCGTTCACGGCTTTGATCTCGTCGCGTAGCCGCGACATGCCGATGTACCACGAGTCCGTCGCGAAGTACATGAGCGGCGTCTCGCAGCGCCAGCAGAACGGGTAGGAGTGCTTGTGCTTGCCCAGGCGGTAGAGACGACCGGACGCCTTGAGGATCTCCAGCAGTGCCCCGTCGGCGTCCTTGAAGAACTGCCCCGCGACGGGCCCGCCGTCGCCCTCGACGAACCGCCCCGTGCCGTCGACCGGCTGCAGGACCGGCAGCCCCTCCTGGCGTGCGAGTTCGGCGTCGTCCTCGCCGAAGGCGGGCGCGACGTGGACGACGCCCGTCCCCTCCTCGCGGCTCACGAAGTCGGCCGCGTACACCCGGTAGTGGCCCTTTGCGTTCGCCGGCAGCGGCACGAAGTCGAACGGCGGCTCGTAGTGGGCGCCGACCAGGTCGGCACCCTTGAATCGGCCGACGACCTTCGCGGCGCCCTTGAGCGAGGACTTGACCAGCCCCTCGAGCAACACGAGCCGCTCGCCCTTGTGCTCCACCTCGACGTAGTTGAGGTCGGCCGCGACCGCGAGCGCCACGTTGGATGGGAGCGTCCATGGCGTCGTCGTCCATCCGAGGATCGCACGCGGCGGCCCGTCGCGCATCTCCTTCAGCGGGAACCGGACGAAGACCGACGGATCCTCGACGTCGTCGTACCCCTGCGAGACCTCGTGGCTAGAGAGCGTCGTCCCGCAACGCGGGCAGTAGGGCGCGACGCGCAGGCCCTTGAAGAGCAGCCCCTTGTCGTAGATCTGGCGCAGCGCCCACCACACGGACTCGACGTACTCGGGGGATAGCGTGATGAAGGGGTGGTCCATGTCGACCCAGTAGGCCATGCGCTCGCTCATCTTGCGCCACTCGGCCTCGTAGCGCCAAACGGACTCGCGGCAGAGTTGGTTGAACTTCGCGATCCCGAGCTTCTCGATCTCGCCCTTGCTCGTGATCCCGAGCTCGCGCTCGACCCCGATCTCTATGGGCAGACCATGGGTGTCCCACCCCGCCTTGCGCGGCACCTGGAACCCACGCATCGTCTGGTAGCGCGGGATGAGGTCCTTGAGCGCGCGAGAGATGACGTGGTGGCTGCCGGGCTTGCCGTTGGCCGTGGGCGGGCCGTCGATGAAGGAGAACAGCGGGGCGCCCTCGCGCTCGCTCACCGTTCGCTCGAAGATGCGCTCGGCCTTCCAGAACTCCGCGACCTCGCGCTCGACCGCCTGGGGGTCGTACTCCGGTGGAGGGGGAGGGATTGCCACGTAATCGCACCCGCAGGCATTTCGAGGCGGGGAAGATCGCAGGCAGATATAATCATAGAGCCTTACGGGTGGTCGGCGCGCTACCGCACGCCGCGCATCACGCGCTTCATGTAGTTGACGGCGTCCTGCGAATCCTTCGAGGGTGCGGCCGGCACGCCTTCGGGGTCCGCCTCGGGCTCGCCTTTGGGCCGCCGCGGCTTGCCCTTGGGGCCTGGCTCGCCCTCCGTGACCACCTTCTCGGCCTTCGGCGAGCGCCACCGGAAGCCTTTGCCGCCCTCACGACTGCGCATCGACCACCACCCAAACGCGAGGATCACCGCCACCGCCACGGCCGCCGCGATGAGGATTTGGATCGTGGTGTTCTCGAACCACTCGTCCGCCTGGAGGGTGACGCCCTGTGCGTCGGACCATGCGACCAGCCCCTCCTTGTCCACGACTAGTACGCGCGCCCAGTAGCTCCCCCCCGGTTCGAAGCTCGGGTACTCGACCTTGTCCGTGGTCAGCGCTCGCTCCGAGATGGTGTTGTAGTGGAGCATGCCGTTGACGTCGGGTGCGGTGCCGATCCACACTTCGTAGTGCAGGAAGTCGTCGACGTCGCTGGCCGTCCAGCTCAGGATGAAGAAGTCCTTCGTGTACTCCGTGATCGTAGCGCTCACCGCCAGGGGAGGCGTGCCGACCACCGTGTGGCGGACGACCGATAGTTCGTACGGGACGGTGTCGACGTTGCCGGCGTTCATGACTACAAGCAGGTAATCGCCCGAGTCCTCCGCGATGAAGTGGAGGAGCTCGGACTTGCCCGGCTCGTTCGTGGACGACGCCACCGGCGTGGGCTGCACGACCTCCGGCGCGGGTGGCGCGGCAAAGAGCGCGAGGTCAAGGTTGCTCGTCTTGGTGTATGTCGACGGCACGATGAGGCGGATGTCGACCGAGTCGCCTTGGTTGAGTTGGATGATGTGCAGCGAGAGGAAACCGTTGCCCGATACGTTGAAGGGCGCCAGCGTCCGCCCGATGTCCGTGTTTGGCCAAACCGTCGCCAGCCCGCTGTAATCCACCATGTAGTTGGCCACCCGCGGTGTGGAGCCGGGCGCCAGGGAGACGTTCAGGAAGAGGGTCTGCGACCCGTTGCCGCGTGCAAAGAAGGGGATCACGGCCGCCGTGTTCTCTGCGGTCGCGTCGGCGGAGGCGAGCGGTACGGTGTCGAGGCCAAGCGAGTGCAGGGCGCCCCGCACGTCGGCCGGCCCGCTAACCCACTTCACGCCTGCGGCGCTCCACGCGCTCGGCGTCGCGTCGAACCGGTAGGCGTCCCCCCTGTTGAACGCGTTCAGGTCGCCCGCGAAGCGGCCGTCCTCGGGCAGCGGCCACCCGTCGAGAGAGAAGGTCAGGGTGTAGTTCACGGTCTGCAGCGGCGCGCGGTTCACGATGAGGATGAGGAACTGCCCCGAGTGGTCCGCCGTAAAGACGGCGTCCTGCTCGTTCTGGGGCCCGTTCTCGGACGCCGCGACGGGCCCCGCGCCGTTGACGCCGCTCGACGAGGCGTTGCCGACCGCCGGAGCGAATACGTAGAGGCCGATATCGTAGGGGTACGAGAAGCCCTCTTGCCGCTCGAGCCGAAGGTCGGCGGTCTGGCCTGCGACCAGATTGACCGTGTAGCCGCGGAAGTGGGCGGTCGAGGCCAGCGTGCCCGTCACGGTCTGCGACGACGCGGTCAGCGCAGTGAACGACCGCAGCACCTGCACCTCGTAGGCGACGCGCGACGCGCCGGAGAGGGCCGCAGACTCCGAGACGAAGAATGTCCGGTTCGCCGGTAGTTGGAACCCGTCCACGACAACGACGCCCTCGCCGCCGACCACGGAGACCGCGTCGGAGGCGAGCGCCAGCGAGTCGGCCGTCGGCCCGTGGAGGCTGTGGGTCAGCGACCACGTGCCGCTCGCCGAGCGCACCTTCGAGCCGACGACCGTGTACGCGGCCGAGGAGGCCGTGAACGAGAAGTAGTCGACCGCGTTCGACCCCGTGAGCTCGCCCCCGCCCGGCGTGGTCGGGGTGGCGGGCTGCCCGTTGACGGTGACGTTGAGCTCGATCGGCGTCTGGACGAGGGGCCCGAGGTTGGCGATGACGAGCAGGTAATACCCGTTCGTCGGGACGGTCGCGACGATGTCCTGCTCGGTGTTGGCCGCGCGCTGCGAGGTGGCATAGGCACCCAGCGGCCCCGCGGCCGAGTGCGAATAGAAGAGTTCGTCGGGGGCGAAGAGGAAGAGGCGGAGGTCGTACGGGTACGTGAAGGTGCCCGAGACCTTGAGCCGGAAGTCGACGGTGTCCTTGGCGCCGAGCGAGATCTCGAATGCCTTCACCAGTTGGCCGGCGGCCAGGCTCTGCGAGAGCGTCCCGTTGCGTGTCTGGATCGGGACCGGCACGCTGTCGTACTCCACCGTGTAGCCGGGGGAGCCAAGCGTCCGGGCGAGCGACACGTAGTAGGGGGTCGTGCCGGTCTGGCGGTACCCGTTCACCACCTGGATCGCATAGGGCAAGCCCGCCGGCGCGTCGGTGACGGTGTCCCGCGCGACAGGAGTCGTGTCGAAGCCGTTGGCCAGCAGCCGCTGCTCGAACGTCCCCGAGCCGCTGGTGATCCGTGAGGCGACGACGCCCCACCGCGCGGAGCTGACGGCGAAGGCGAATGAATCCTGCGAGTTCGAGGCGCCGAGGGTTCCGGTGCGGGGCGTGTCGGTGACAAGTTGACGCCCCTGGATCGTCACAGTCACCTCGAGCGGGATGGGGTATGGCGCGACGAGGCTGAGCACCGCGAACCCGTAGAAGCCGGTGACGGGCGCGGTGAGCATGAGGTCCTGGCCTTGGTTTGGGCCCGTGGCGGCCACCGTGGCCGGGCCCGACTGCGCGGCGCCCCGCCCCGCGTAGTACGAGTCGCCCGGCGCAAAGCCGTAGACCTCCAGTTCGAACGGGTACGTGAAGAGCGCGTCGACGCCCACATGGAGTTCGAGCGTCTCGGAGGCGTTTAGGAAGACCTGGAAGCCCACGAGCACCTCGTTGGTCGCGAGGTTCATGCGCTGGGGCGCGTCGTTCTCTAAGAGTTCGGGCACGCCTTGGTCCATCTCGAGCGTGAAGCTCGTCGGGTTGAGGGCGTTTGGCCCCCACCGGACGTTGATGAGCGACTGGTTGGCGGTCGTCGGCTCGTACGAATTGATGGCGAGCACGCCCAAACGGCCCGTGTCGACCCACATCAGGTCGGAGGCGAGCACGTTCGAGTCGAAGGTCGGGCTGTGGAGGCGCATGCTGGCCGCAGTGCCAAAGCCCGGGTTGTCGTGACGCATCCCGACGAATGCCCAGTCGCCCGGGTTGTTCGTGAATGCGAAGTCGGCGTCGCCGTGGAAGGGCCCGAGCGTGTCGCTGGCGGGCGTGCGGTCGCCAAGCGGCGCGCCGTTGACGTCGAGCGTGAGGTCGTACGGGATGTCGCCCAGTTCCTTGGCGTTGGCCACAACCAGCAGGTACCACGCGTCCACCTGGGCGGTGAACCGCAGGTACTGGTCGGTGTTCTCGGGCGCGCCAGAGACTGCGGCGGGGCCGGGAGAGCCTACCCCCTGTGCGCTGTAGAACGGGGTGGCCGCGCCGCCAAAGAGCAAGAGTTGGAGGTCGTACGGATAGGTGTAGGTCGACCCGACCTGGAGGCTCACCTCCACCGTGTCGCGGCGCTGGAGGTAGACCTGGTACGCTTGGATGACGCCGTTGGGCCCGAGCGAAGTGGAGTCCGTGAACGGGATCCCGACGATGACCGTGGGTGCCGTCTCGGCCTCCACGGCGTACGAGGGAGCCACGTTCTGGAGGATCTCGCTCGCCCAGAAGGTGTCGGTGACCCCGAGCGTCACCGCGTCCACTGCGAGCACCGATAGGCGCGTGTTGGCGTAGTAGTTGCCGATGATGTCGTACGCGAGCAGCGCCCCCCCGGTCGAGTTCTGGCGCAGTTCCGCGCGCAGGTCGCCGCTGTTGCCGGCCTGCTCGTAGACGAGCGTCCCGGCGACTGCCCACGACCCGGGGCTCGAGACGAACGAATGGTCGTCGCGCGGGGTCCCCGAGTCGAGGGAATCGAGGAGCGGCGAGTCGTCCACGAGCGCCGCTGCGCTTGTGGGCACCGCAACAAGGAGCGGCGACAGGACGAGGAGCAGACCGAGGAATGCCGCTCTCCGGTCAGTCCTGGCCGGGTGGCTGGCCGTTCCCCTCATGACAAGCAGGCGAAGCAGGCCCCGAAGCGGATATAAAGGCTATGAGGTGGGAGTTGGCGCGTGTTTTTCGATTGTCCGGTCTGGGGCGACCGGGGGCGTGCCGGAAGCGCCGCGGCGGCGACACATCGACAGGACGAAACGGTAGGAGCTTGCCGTGCGTGCGCCGCTCGAGGACGGACCATTAGCGGGCCCACGGCCGCCCGCCGCGCTTCAAAACATTTCCCCTTGGTGAACCGACCGGCTAGCGGGCAGGCGGTCGCGCTAGGCTAACGTTTAATTCCGGCGCACCACCATCACGCCTCTCTGCCTGGCGTGCCCGCAAGGCAGGCCTATGACTATTTGCCAGACGAAGCGCACGCGGCGAACAACAAGGGGGGATCACGGTGGTCGAAGTCGAGCAGTGGGCGTACCTCACGATGGCGGCGCTAGGGCTCGTCCTCCTCCTGATCTCGGTCTTCGGGGGGGGCGCCGACGCCGATTTCGACGGGGACTTCAGCCTGGACAGTGACTTGTCGGGTGTCTCCCCGCTATCCATCCCGCTGATTGCCACGTTCATGGGGACGGCGGGATTCATCGGAAGCATGCTCAGCTTCGCGGGGTTCGACTCTGCGACCACCTCGCTGATCGCAGGGGCCACGGGGGCCGTCTCGTTCATCGCGATCTACGCCTTCATGGCGAAATTGCTCATCCCGTCGCAGGGGAGTTCCTCGGTCCATGAGAAGGAGTTCGAGGGCAAGACCGGCGTCGTTACGGAGACCATCTCCCCGGAGGGGATGGGGGCCGTGGCGCTCACGGTCCGCGGCTCGCGCAACGTCGTCAGCGCCCGGTCGGCGGGCGCGAAGATCCCCATCGGGACGGAAGTCCTGATAAAGCGGGTGTCGGATGCCGTAGCAACAGTTGAAGAAATAAGACCAGGTCAGCAAACGTAGGAAACGTAGGAACGGAGTAGGAGGAAGGAGAATGGCTGGAGAAGAACTGATTCTGGGAATTGCAGGCGCGATCATCGTCATTATCCTTGCGGCCGTCGTGCTCGCCCGTCGCTACAGGAAGGTCGAGCCCGACCAGGCCATGGTCGTGTACGGTCGCAATAGATTCCAGGTGATCACGGGGGGTGCGAAGTTCATCCTGCCCGTCGTCCAGTCCGTCCGTTTCATGAGCATCGGGGCGCAGAAGCTCCCCATCCGAGTGGCCGACGTCATTACGCGCTCGGGCGTCCCGCTCACGGTCGACTGCGTGACGATCATCAAGATCTCGTCCGAGACGACGAAGCTCAACGTCGCCTCGCAGCAGTGGCTCTCAAAGAACATTGAGGATATCCACGACGCGGCCCAGGAAATCATCACCGGCCACATCCGCGGCGTGTGTGCGACCCTCGAGATCGAGCAGATCAACTCGGACCGCGACGCGCTGTCGGGCAAGATCCGCGAGGTCGCGGTGCCGGACCTGGCCAACATGGGGCTCGAGATCGTCTCGCTCACGGTCAAGGACATCGCCGACCAGGTCGGCTACCTCGATGCCCTGGGCAAGAAGCGGACGGCGGAGGTCAAGCGGGACGCCATCATCGGCGAGGCCGCGGCCCGCCGGGACGCGATCATGAAGAGCGCCGACTACGACAAGCAGGGGCAGCAGGCACGCTTCGAGGCCGACGCGTCGATCGAGGCGGCCCGGCGCGACCGCGACGTCAAGGTCAACCAGTACCAGGCGCAGGTGGAGATCGAGCGCGCGAACAAGGAAATCGCGTTCGACCTGCAGGACCGCATCCGGCGCCAGGAACTCGTCCAGGCCGAGGTGCAGATCCAGATCCGCGAGAAGGAGAAGCAGATCGACCTCCAGCAGAAGGAGATCGAACGCCGGGAGAAGGAAGTGGAGGCGACGGTGCGCGTTCCCGCGCGGGCCGAGGCCGACCGGGCGGCGCTGCTGGCCGACGGCGACAAGCGCTCGTTCGAACTGCGCGCGCAGGGTGAGGCTGCCGCGACCTTCGCGAAGGGGAAGGCCGGCGCCGACGTCGTGCGCGTGGCCGGTGTCGCGGAAGGTGACAAGGTCCGTGCGGTCGGTGTGGCCGAGGCCGACGTCATCAAGGCGAAGGGCCTGTCGGAGGCCACGGCGATCCTGGCGACCGGGAAGGCCACGGCCGAGGCGATGCTCAAGAAGGCCGACGCGTGGGCCAAGTACCACGACGCGGCCAAGCTACAGGTCGTCGTCGAGGGGCTCCCGGCGATCGTGCGCGAGATGGCCCAGCCGCTCGCGGGCACGGACAAGCTGATCCTGATGGGCGGGGCCGGCGGCCCCGCGGGGCTCGTGGAGAACGGGGCCTCGGGGGCGATCAAGGCCTCGGCCATGCTCGAGTCGTTGACGGGCGTCTCGCTTGGCGGGCTCGTCCGCGGGATTTCGTCTGGAAACGGCGAGGGCGTCGAGCGCGTGAAGCGCCTGGCGGCCGAGTCGGGGACGGACATCGGGGGTCTCATCGACGCGGTCGGCAAGATGGGCGACGATGAGATCCGCAACATCCTGCGGAACCTGAGCTCGGCCGGCGGGATGGTCAAGGAGATGGCCTCGAAGAAGAAGTAGGGGCGCGGCCCACCCGGGCGGTTGACCCGACCCCGGGCAAACCCCGAGGAATGAGCGCACGCTTTTTACGGCGCGGGGCACGTCGCTCGTCGATATGTCCGGCTTCCAAGGCAAAGTCGCCCTCGTCGCCGCGGGCCACACGAAGTGGGGCGTGCGCAACGCCACCTGGCGCGAGCTCGTCCAAGAGGTCGGCCGCGAGCTCTTCAAGGCGGTCCCGAACCTCGACCGCGCGGAGGTGGACTCGCTCTTCGTGGGCGCGGCCCAACCCGAGCGCTGGGCGTTCCAGTCGCACGTCGCGCCGCTCGTGGCCGACATGGTCGGCGTGAAGCCCTGGCGCGTCGTGGAGCGGGCGGAACTCGCGTGCGCGTCCGGCCAGAGCGCCGTCCGCTCCGCCGCAATGGCGATCGCGACCGGGCTCTCGGAGGTGGCGCTCTGCGTCGGCGTGGAGAAGATGAACATCCCCAACATGGCCGAGTCGCAGACGTCGATGGCCGACGTCCTAGACCGCGAGTTCGACGGCCCCTCGGGCGCGTCGGCCCCCCCATTCTTCGCGCTCACCGCGCAGCGCCACATGCACGAGTACGGCACGACCGAGGAGCAGATGGCGCTCGTGGCCGAAAAAAACCACGCGAACTCCGTCCACAACGAGTACGCGCATTTCCAGAAGCCCATCCCCAAGGAGAAGGTGCTAGCGTCGCGCCCCGTGGCGCCTCCGCTGAAGCTCTTCGACTGCTCGGGGATCACAGACGGCGCCGCCGCCGTGCTGCTCACCAGCGCCGAGCGCGCGAAGGAGTTCACGGACACGCCCGCCTACCTCCTCGGGTCGGGCCAGTCGGCGATCGGGGGGAACCTCGCGAACATCGCAAACTGGACGACGTGGAAGCCGGCCGTGATCGCCTCGCGCCAGGGCTACAAGATGGCGGGGATTGAGCCGACCGACCTCGACTTCGTGGAGGCGCACGACTGCTTCTCGATTTCGGAGATCATCGAGTACGAGGACCTGGGCTTTTGCAAGAAGGGCGAGGGCGGGAAGTACATCGAGGACGGCAACGGCTACGTCGGCTCGAAGATCCCGTTCAACCCGCGCGGCGGGCTGCTCGGGATGGGCCACCCGCTGGGCGCGACCGGCATCTCGCAGGTCGCGGAGGTCCTCTGGCAGTTCCAGTCCAAGGTCCCCAAGCAACGTGCGGTCGACGGGGCCAACCTTGCTATGACGCACAACCTCTCGGGCGCGGCCAACGTGCACAGCGTGTTGGTCTGGGGCCGCAGCCCGCAGGTGGGTGATCCAGCATGAGCAACGGGACGACCGCCGGTGACGGGGCCCTTGCAGGTGCCGGCTCCACTGGCGGCGGGGGAATGCCGCCCCCCGACCCGGAGCAGCTGCCGTACCTGCTCGACTTCTTCCCGCTCCAGGACCCCGAGCACACGCAGATCTTCCACTTCTTTGACGAACTGAAGGCTGGAAGGCTCGTCACGACCCACTGCCCGGCCTGCGACCGCCTGCACTGGCCGCCGCGGGTGGCCTGCGACACCTGCACGATCGACAAACTCGAGTGGCGGACGCTCCCGGGCCGCGGGAAGGTGTTCGCGTTCACGGCGATGGTGCTCGGTGCGCCGATGGGGTTCGAGAAGGACCTGCCCTTCGTGATCGCCGTCGTGGAGCTCGAGGGTGCCCCCTTCAAGATACTAGCGCGCGTGGACGACGCCACGTACGAGGACATGTCGATCGGGATGGCGGTGGAGCTCAAGGTGCACCGGCTGAAGGACGGGCGCGTGTTCTACAGGTTCAGACCGTCTGGATGAGCCAGGCCCTTGTTTTACGCACAATCGTCCGGGGGAACTGATTCCATTTCGGCGCCTGTGCGAAAAC
Organism: uncultured Thermoplasmata archaeon; assembly: GCA_965541515.1. Lineage (GTDB taxonomy): Archaea > Thermoplasmatota > DTKX01 > DTKX01 > DATEUP01 > DATEUP01. The sequence continues at coordinate 16,365 of CBEUCC010000024.1, read as the reverse complement.
CCCTATATAGCCACGATGGCCAGCCCGCACTCCCCAAGAGGAACTTCATGCACCGCCGCTTCCTGGCGACCTTTGTCCTTACACTCCTAGTTGTGGCTCCCCTCGCGGGGTCCGTCCCGGCTGGCGCTGACGGGCCGCCCACCCCCGCGGCCACGCCCGTCCCGGTCCCCGTTTCCGCGCTCGCCACCCTGAGCCTTCCGGGTGCGGCCGTGGAGGCAGCGTACTCGCCGGACGGCCGGTACCTTGCCGTGGCGGTGGAGGACGGCCCCATCATGGTGCTCAACGCCACGGACCACACGCCGGTGGTGAACCTGACCACCGCGGCCAACTGGATCTCGCCCTCCTCCTTCTCGTGGGGCCCGAACTCGGACAAGATCGGCGCCGGCTACTCCGGCGGCGCGGTCGCGGTATGGCGCATCCCCTCGGGGACGTGGGCCTGGACCAAGGGTAGCCTCTTCTACGAGGTCAAGGGCGTCTCGTGGTCGCCCGACGGCCGCTACCTCGCAGCGGGCATCGTCAACTCCGTGTACGTCTACTGGGGCCAGTCGGGCGCGCTCAACGCGACCATGCACATGAACTACGGCGGCTCGCAGCCCGCGGGGCTCTCGTGGTCGCACGATTCCTCGTACATCGCCGTGGGGCAGCAGGCGTTCGCCCCCCAGGGAGCGTTGCTCGTGGTCTTCACGGCGAACAACTGGGGCAAGGCCCTGCAGTGGCGGTGGGACGGCCCCCTCATGGACGAGGTGGCGTTCGAGGGCCGCGCGCGGTACCTCTCGGTGCAACTCGGGAGTTCACGCGTCGAGGTCTGGACCGTGCGCAACTGGACGCAGTTCGCGAGCCTCCCGACCGTGACGGGTGTGGAGCAGTCCGGGTGGACGTTCGACGGCGCCCGGCTGGTCATGCTCGAGACAGCGCCCTCGGCCGCACCCAACACGACGGAGGACTTCGGCAGCTTCGAGGTCCTGCGGATCGGCGGTGGAGTGGGCGACGCCGTCTCGCTCGCTAGCTCCCCCGACGGCCGGCGCGTCGCCGTTGGCCACACCGACGGGACCTTGCAAGTCCTAGGCGTCGGCGCGGACCGGTTCTTCGGAGACGTAACGCCGCTCGAGGCGACGACGGGCGAGACACTCGGGTTTTCTGTCCGCTACAGCGGGACCGTCGGGGCGGCCGTCCAATGGCGCGACGGGACGGGCGCCCGGACCGGGAGCGCAGGGCTGACGCTCGCCGGAGGCCAACTGACGTACACGTTCGACGTCCCCGACGACTGGGACGGTCCGCTCTACTACCGCTTCGAGGCCCCTGGCGATAGTATCGTCTCGCCAGAGCGCCAGGTGCGCATCACCGACAACGACCCGCCGTTCCTCGTGGACTTCAACTTCTCCCGCACGGGCCCCCGCGGCGAGACAGCCGTAGCGCGGATCATTTTCGAGGACAACCTGGAGATCGCTTCCTCGTCGTTCACGCTCGCCGTGGACGGGGTCGCGCAGGCCGCCGCTTCAGGGGGCGGGACGGACGCCCTCAACTTCACGCTCTCCGCGCCGGTGACCCCGACGAACTCCACTGTCCGCCTGGACCTAGAGGCGTTCGACGCCACTGGGAACGGCGGGCGCCTGTTCACGGAGACCGTCGTGCTGGATGACCTGGCACCCCCCACCTTCGGTGCCGACCTGTCCAAGCCCGGCACAGCGGGCGGCCGCATCCAACTGGGGGTCGAAGCCTCCGACGAGCGCGGACCGCCCGTCGTCACACTCACCTGGCGCGAGCTCTCGGCCCACGACGAGTCCGTCTGGCTGAACCTGACGCTTGGCGTACCGCCCGTCGGGAGCGATGACTACATCCTCTCGCTGCCGGTCGCGCGTGACTCCGTCGCGGTCGAGTATTCATTCCACGCGCAGGACGCGGCGTCCAACACGAACCAGACGGCCATCTGGTTCCAGCCCGTGCGCGACGTGGTGCCCCCGGAGGTCGTCATCGACGTCTCGGACCGGGAGGCGGTGCAGGGGCAGCCCTTTGCGCTTGGAGTCATCGCCCGCGACAATGTGGGCGTAGCCACCGTCGGTGCGCTCGTGCAAGAGGACGGGGGGGAGACGGTGGACGTCACCCTCACACGTGACAATTCCACGGGCACGCCCACCTGGGTGGCGACCCAACCGGTGTCGGCGGAGGCCGAGACGCTGTCCTACCAGTTCGTCGTCACCGACGAGGAGGGCAACTCGCTCATCTGGGGCTTCCGCCTGTTGCAGGTGCGCGACCTCACCCCGCCCACGGTCGAGACGACCAACCCGTCGCTGCGCACGATCTCCGGCGAGGACTTTGTGCTGCAGCTTGCGGCCCACGACAACGACGCCGTCGACGTGCTCGTGGTCTTCTACAGCCGAAACTGTCAAGGGCCGTTCTTCACCCACGAGGTCGTCCCCCCGATCCGGGGGAAGGACGTGACGGCGACCGTGAGGCTCTCGGATCTGAACATCACGACGCGGGGCGACGGGCGGCCCGTCTGCTTCTTCGTGACAGCTCACGACCCGAGCCTGAACGTCGGTAGGCTGGGCAACGCGTCGGACCCCCTGGTGCTCGAGGTCATGGACGGCCAGTGGCCCGAGGCGCACGTCGTGACCACGGGGTCGCCGGTCGTGGGCCGCGTCGTTACGTTCGACGGCTCGCTCTCGACCGACGACCTCGGGATCGTCGAGTGGGAGTGGGAGGTGGACGGCGAGGTCCAGGGGGACCGGCCGGTCCTCGAGTGGCGCTTCGGCGAGACGGGCGCCCACAGCATCACGCTAAGCGTGTCGGACGCCGCGGGCAATGAGGCCACCTCGACCGTTCAGGTGAACGCGCTTCCGGCCGGGTCGACATCGACGGCTGCTGGCGACGTGGTCATGCTCGTGCTTGTCGCGGCAGGGGCAGCCGGCGTGGCGGTCACGTTCCTGTTGCTCCGGCGCCGGCCCCCGGAAGGGGAACCCGTCGAGGAGTAGCCCCGCCTACGCCTCGAGGAAGCGCGAGACCCAGGGGGCCATGGCCGGGGTATCGCCGCTCGCGGTCATCGCCCGCCAGGCCTCGTCGGTGAGGCGGTCCGACATTGGGTGCTTGAACTCGTACTGCGAGAAGATGGGGCCCACCACGGCGTACCACTGGCCGTCGGGATCCTGCACGAGCACAACCATAAGCGCAAGGTCGCCGGTCGCCTCCTCAAGGACCAGCCCGCTGTTTTGGTCGGTGTGGACGTCGGCGACGAGGCGCGTATCGAGGGACTTGGCCGATACCCTGGCCAGGACTCCGTCCAGGCGATCTGCGAAGTAGCGGATGTAGGCACGCTGCTCCGATGTCAGGGGCTCACCGGCCAGTTCGGACTGCGAGATCGAGGTGAGGTTCTCGAGCATCCACCCCATGCCAAGCAAGCGCCCGCCCCAAGCCGCATCAAGCGCGTCGAGCTCATCCAGGGTGTCACGGGTGGCCGCCACGAGCTCCTGCATCCGTTCGTAGACCGCCACCACAGGTTCGACATAGGATGCGGGCGGCGCATTTGGCAGATTGATCCCCGTGACCCTGGCCGAGTACGACTGCTTCGCGTAGAGGATCGTGTCACGGCGCAGCGCGGTCCAGGAGCCGAGAACCGTATTCAGCTTCTGGTGTGCGTAGGCGTCCCCCCGCATGAATGTCGGGTACTCGCTCGAGTTGAAGTCCGCCAGGCCCGCTTGAAGCGCCCGGAGCCACCGGAGGTAGGCGGTCGAGTTCCACTCATCGTCCGTGAGGTTCGCAAATAGCGCGCGGGCCGCCCCCACATGGGTGTCGTAACCGGCGTAGTCCGTGTCGCCTTCACGGGCAAGCACATCGGCGGCAGTCTTGGAGCCAAGCGCGTCTAGGAGGTCCAGTCCGCGGGGGAATGCGCGGACGATTCGTGGTCCGCTGTCGAACGCCGTGAACGGCATCCCGCTCCCTCCGTAGTCAGTCACGCGGTCAAACACGAGCTCCTGGAAGACCGCCGAGTCCACGACGAACCGCTGCCCCATGAAGCGCAGCCCGACGGGAACGGGCTCCTCCCCGTCGGGGTTGTCATCGGGCACGAGTTCCGACACGATCCTCGGGTTCGCGGCGGCCTGGGCGGCTTGGCGCAGGAGCGCGAGGTTTGTCGGGTCGAGAAGAGCGGTACCGTTCCCGTCGAGGCCAACAAGCACCTCCTTGACGATCGAGGCGAACTGGTTCGGCATGAGGTCGTCGGAGGGCCCGACAAGGAAGGCCGTGACGTCGTACACCCGCTCCCACCAAAGGTGGACCTGGGCCGGCTGTCGCGACCACAGGTAGCCAAGCAGAGCCGCGCCTTGGAGTTCGGCATCGCTTTCGACATGGAAACTCATCCTTCCGAACCACATCATCGCGCGGAAATACGACTCGAGCTCGGGGGTCTCGGTGTAGTGTCCCCTCGGGACGTACTGGGAGTAGTCCTCCGTTACGATTCCGAGCGGCACGGGATCCGAATTGAAGATGGGGCTCGGTCTGAAACCCGCGTGCTCGAAGATGTGTGCGATCTCCGCATCGACGAGCGACTCAACCTCCTCCGGGATCGTCGCGTTCGGATCAAGGAGACGCAACGGAACCGCGAAGAAGGCCACATTGCGGAGCGCAATGGGCTGGAGCGCCGAATCGACGACCTCCGATTGGCTCAGGCTCTCCTCCATTATTGCGCGCGACAGGTTCACGAGGTCCGGCCGGAAGACTTTCGTCTCGAGGTCCTTCAGCAGCCCGTCGAAGATGATGTGGAACGCGTGGAGCACGGAGTCGCTGGTGATCAGGAGAGGCATCCCGCTCTTCTGCAGCTTCTCGTAGGCTCCCACGAAGTCGTGGCTCCACCCCGGGACGAGCACAGCCACCATGCAATCCTGCGACAGGCGGGCGGTGGCCCCCTCGGATAGGTTCAGGAATTCCTCTACCGCGGCTCCCGCAACTACGTTCTCGATGGATGGTGCACAACCTAGGGGGCCGCCGAACGAGCCATCATTGACCGGCGCTGAGGGGCTTTGCGCTGGGTTTTGCTCTTCGTTGGGAACGGGGCCTTGGACAGTTGGTTGATCGCTCCCCTGCGCCCGCCCGATCCCCGACTCCAATCCCTCTTCGGTGGGCGCCTGTAGCGACGGCGTGATGGGGACGAGTGCGACCGACGACACGGTGATGACTACGATGAGGATGCCCAAAGCCTGCGTGCGGTTCTCCACGGCGCCGTGCCCTCCCCGCAAAGGGTTGCTCCGAATCGCTTGGCGCTGGGGGGGAAATAAGCTGTTTGGAGTGGTTGCGCCGACAATCACCTATGGTGAGGCCCCGCGAGCGCCCGTGCCTTGGCGACCTTCCGCGCGACGAGCGCCCGTGGGGACTATTCCACCCGGACTCGGCTCCATCTTGGCGCTCCTTCTACCATAGGATTTTTTACCGCTCGCCCCTTGGAAACGGTGCCACCAACCGACGAGCGACATCTAAACGAGCCCAGGAGGAGTATCCATGTCATCCAACATCCGAGAAAGACTCACGCCCGTCGATGAAGACGGCCGCCCGCTAGTGCGCAACTACGTGTTCGACCAGGCAGCGGAGATGAGCCTACCCCAGAAGGTCACCTTCTGGGACGAGACGCTCCGCGACGGGGAACAGACGCCCGGGCTCTTCTTCACGGTCGAGGAGAAGGTCGAGATCGCCAAGATGCTCGACGACCTCGGCGTCGGGATCATGGACGTCGGTATCCCCGTCGTGTCCAAGAAGGAGTTCGAGGCCTGCAAAGCCATCGCCAACGAAGGGACCGCGAACGCCGTCATCCTGGCAGCCTCCCGGGCGAAGAAGGAAGACATCGACGCCTGCGTGGACGCGGGCGCCCAGGAGACGAGCATCTTCATCGCGTGCTCGGACCTGCACCTCAAGTACAAGCTCCGGATGACCCGTGAGCAAGTCATCGAGGCCACCGTCGACTCGATCGAGTACGCCAAGGAACGCGGGATCGAGCGGTGCTTCGTTACCGAGGACACAGTCCGCTCCGAGATGGACTTCGTGGTGGACCTCTACAACGCGGCCATCGACGCGGGGGCCAAGCGCGCGGTCATCTGCGACACCGTGGGGGTCTGCACGCCCTCGACGGCCAAATGGTTCGTCCGGGAGTTCAAGAAACGCGTCAAGCCGATCCAGCTATCGTGGCACGGCCACAACGACTTCGGCATGGCGGTGGCCAACTCGCTTGCAGCCGTCGAGGAGGGGGTCGAGATCCCCCACGGGTGCATCAACGGAATCGGCGAGCGGGCGGGCAACGCCTCGCTCGAGGAGATGATCTTGGCGCTCGAGGTGCTCTACGGCAAGTCCACCGGCATCAAGATCGAGAAGGTCTTCGAAGTCTCCAAGCGGATCGAGGAGCTCACGGGGATCCCGCTCGCGACGCAAAAGCCCCTCGTTGGGACAAACGCCTACAGCCACGAGTCCGGGATCCACACCCACGGCGTCCTCAAGCACACGCTCACCTACGAGCCGATCCACCCCGAGATGATCGGGCGCACCCGCGAGTTTGTGTTCGGCAAGCACACCGGGACGACGTCGGTGGTCGAGAAGCTCAAGGACAACAAGGTCGAGGCGACGCCCGAGCAGGTCAAGCAGCTCACGGATTTCATTAAGGTGGCTGCCGAGAGCAAGACGAAGGCGGACTACAGCGAGTACATCCGCTCGTACCACGAGCACGAGTACCTCCGGCGGGGTGTCTCGGACGGAGAGTTCTGGAAGCTCGCCGCCAAAGCAGGAATCCGAAAGCCGAACTAGGCCCCGGGCGCCCTCCAATGGCCAACCGCCTCAGGGACCGGGCCGACGCGGCTCGTCTTGGCCGGACGAAGGGCCGTAGAGCCGTTCATAGTACGATTTGGAGTCCCCGTATTCCGCCTCCGTTGGTTGCGCCTCGGCGCGTTCGGCGGCCTCAGGGGCGGCCGGGGGCGCGGGGGGCTCCCGCCGCCGGCGCCTCGACACGAGGACCGTGGCGGCCACGCCGGCGGCGGCCGCGACGCCAATGATCAGGAGCGCCGGCAAACCAAGGCCCCCGAGCAGCGAGCCGTCGTCGCCAGCGTCTCCTCTGTCCTGGCCGCCGGTGTCCGGTCCTCTCCCGGCGGGCTCGGGCGCCGCCTCCACGTGGACCTGGAAGGTTTCGCTCGCCGCGTTCCCGAACCCGTCAACGGCAATTAAGGTGATACTGTAGTTTCCGGCGGAGGCGTAGACGTGCGATATCGCCCTCCCGGTGCCGTTGGTGCCGTCACCAAAGTCCCAGGAGTACGTGATGGCGCCCGCATCGACCGCACTTGCCGAGAAGTTCGCGACCGCCCCCGCAGTCAAGGCGTCCGACGGATCCCGCGTCCACTGCAGGGAGGTCGGGGGGACCCCGTCGACCACCCGCACCCGGATCTCGACGCCCCCGCGGTGGTGCGACGCGTCCCAGGCTTCCAGCGTGAGGACCACGTCGCCGACGTCGGGGAAACTCACGTTGAGGAGCGGATGGTCCCGCTGGGAGCCCCAGGTGGCGTCGACAACCGTCGTGGTCCACAGGAACACGCCGGTCGCGGGGAAGGTGGGGTCGTTGTCCGCGAAGATGGCGGCGGCGTCGACGTGGAGCCACTCGTTCTGCCGGACGCGGAGGTTCGCGACGGGCGAGGGCTCGACCGGCCAGGGCGACGTAATGTCCAGGATCGTGACGGTCAGCTCGAAGGCGGAGGTGTGCCCGAGCGGGTCAGCAAGCTCCAGCCAAAGCTCGAACGTTCCGGGGGTATCGAAGGAGACGTCGATCGAGAGGTCCGATCCGATCTCCTCCCCCCCGATCGACCACACCGAGGTGACGATCCCGCTCCAGTCGAACGCGCCCTCGGCGGAGAGGGTGAACGGGACCCCCGAATCCTCGATGACGTTGCCTGGCGGCTGCCAGGTCGGCGGAAGGGCGTCCAGGGCCACGAACGACCAGGAACCGCCCACCGAGTTCCCCGCCGGGTCTTGGACGGAGTAGTTCACGGTGTAGTCGCCTGGCCGCCCCACCAAGAAGGTGAGCGCGGCGGAGGCGGAGGTCGTCGCATTCCCACCGGGGTCGAGAACCGTCCACGAAACCGCTCCAGGCCCCGGGAACGTGGGGTCGTTGTCCGCGAGGTTCACGACTTCCAGCGTTAGGATCGTCCCCTCGTCCAGCGTCGCGTTGTCGTTCCCGATGAGGTCGAACGTCGGTGAGGTCACGTCCGCCACACGTACCGTGAACATCGTCTGAGCCACGTTTCCAGCCGCGTCCGCAGCCGTGAACACGGCCTGGTACTCTCCAGGAGTCTCGAAGGTCACCGTGGCGGTCGGGCCCATGGTTACGAACGAGAGGTTCATGTCCCCCCATCCCCCTTCAAAGGACCATATGAAGACCGCACCGAATGACCACGAGGGATCGTTGTCCGTAACAGCCGCCGTCAGGGAAACGTCCCGGTCCTCGTCGACCCACAAGATCCCCACGGGGCTTGCCACAACGGGCGGCGTCCGGTCCCTGACGGCGACGTCGGCGCCCTGGCTTGCGCTATGGTTCCATGAGTCGAAGGCGAAGAACTCGACGCGGTACGACCCTGGCGTATGGAAGGTGAACGGTACGATGAGGCCGGTCAGCGTATAGGGGCCGCCGATGTCGTAGATGACCCAATAGCTTACGACGATCGCTCGGTCATCTGTGGAGTTGGTCGCGTCCAGCCAGACGTTCGTGTCCTCGTCGACGACGGTGGGGACGTCGATCCGGGCCGTGGGCGGCCCCTTGTCCCATGGCCGCATGAGCGGGTAGAGGTCCTGCGCGCCGCCCGGGCCGATGGTGTAGGGGCTGTCGCCGATGTAGTCTCCGTCTGCGTCTTGCCCGGTGTAGTCGTCCCAGAAGTTGCCATGGAGGGTTTGGGGGTTGTGCCACGTGAGGCCATTCGAATAGCCATTGTCCCACACGTTGTATGAGTTATTGTAGAACTCATTCTCGTAGATCCAGTTGCGGACGTTCACGACGCCGGGAATCGTGGTCTCGATACCCACCGAGGAATCGCGGAAATAGTTCCAGCGGATGCGCAGGTCCGTGGGCCCGTACGTGCTGCTGCCGCGGATCTCTATCCCTGAAGCCACGCCCACGAAGCGGTTATCCTCTATGGTGACGTCGGACCCGCCGTACAGGATGACACCGTTGTTGGGGGACCCGAAGGGCCTGCGGAGCCGAAAGTCACTGTCGATGATGTGGAGGCGGTCGCCCGATGAGCGGAGGGCACCGAGGATCTGGCTGCTCTCCACCGTAATGTCAGCCCCACTGACATCGAAAGCCAGCCACGACCGCGTCTGGGAAGAATGGAATAGGAGGCGGTTCGCACTGCCGCGGAACCCGAAGGTCCCATTGCCCAGGAACGTCGACCGGACAAAGGACATGTCGTTCCCGTCTATGGAAAAGAGCTCGTTCGCCGTCGGCGAGGCGAAGGAGGAATCGGCCACATAGAGGCCGTTGCAATAGTCGAAGATGAAGGCCTTCGAGCCGACGTCGCTGAAGTCGGTACGGAGCGCCGACGTGTTCTCAATGGTCGAGTTGGTGACCCGGGTCCACTCGACGGGGATCGCGGCGTACGAGTTGAAGGTCGACCCGGCCACGGTTATCCGGTCGCTGGCGTCCGCCAGGAAGGCCCGCGTCCGGGTGGTGGAGATGTAGATGTTCCTTAGGGAAAGGCCGCTCGCGTTGGCGACGGCCAACCCGGGCAAACCGCCCGTGTAGTTGAGGTTCACAAGGGACCCGCCCTGCACGTCCGCCCACACGGCAACCGGTGCCCCCCGGCTCGTGAGGTTCCGCGCGTCGACCGTGACTCCGGTGGACCCGTAGACGAAGAGCCAGGAGTAGGGCCCTGTGGTTGCGGGCGGCGGGTTCACATTGCGGTAGTACGCGAGGATGGGGACGTTGTCGACGGAATTGCCCACCGTGAAATCGACGTTGTAGCGGTAGAGGCTGTTGGATATGCCAAAGAGCGTGTACGACGCAAACCCGAGGCTCGAGTTGAGCACGTGCACGTTCCGGACGGTGGCCTGTCCCCCCCACACGGCCTCGGCGTGGACGCCGAGCGAGGAGTTGGTGACGGTGGCGTTGTCGATAATGCACGAGCATGTGGCGAAAACGCCGGTCCCGTAGGCGGAGTCCACGGAGATGTCGGTCGCCGTCGAATTGGTAACCTCCCACAAGCGGAGCCCATCGGAGTAGCCCTTCATGTCGACGTCGTCGATCACGAATTGGTCGCTGTCGATCACGTCCAGCCCGGCCCAGGAGACGGGGGCGAAGTTCCTATCGCCGGTGATGCCGGAGATCTGGATGCGGGCGGAGTCCATGAACAGCGCGGAAGAAGAGTTCATGACGATGCCGGTGAAGGATGAATCGCTAAGCTCCGACGCGTTGATCCCCAAGAACGACTTCCTGCTCGGTGGCCAGATCCCGCTCATGTTGACCGTCGTGAGGTCTGCAACCGTGATGTTGTCCGACGTCCGTAGGCGGATGCCCTCCAATGAATTGGTTAGCGTCACATGGGAGGCCTCCAACCTGCCGTGGACGAGGTGCGCGTCGATGCCCCATAGGGCTGCGTTGTCGACCGAAACGTCGGTGAGCGAAACCAAGGCGCCTGGCGACTCGAGCCAAATGCCCACCGTGACGGCAGACAGCGACACGTTCGAGAGGCTCGACGGGAGGGATGAGGCGTTGAAGTAGAGCCCCCCCCAGCGCGCCACCGTGGCGTTGGGCAGGAAGGAGATGGGTTGGGAGGCCGATCCGGCCGCGTCCAGCCCCCCCAGGATCTGGATCGTGTAGGTTCCGTCCACCAGGACGACGGTTCCCGCTTCAATCGACAGGGTTGCGGAGGATCCGATCGTCACGTCTCCGCCGAGGATGTATGGGGAACCGGTCGCATCCCAAAGCTGGTCGGCACCGATGGTCCCGCCGGGAACCGTCGTCGCAGCCTGCGCGGGGGCGACGAGGAGGACGACGACGGGCACGAGGAGGCCTAAGGCGGCAGATGGGATTGTCCAGGATGAGGAACTGGGAACCACCATGAGGCGTCGCTTGCAATGAGGAGGGGGTTCCCCTAAAATAGGTTTCTTCGGGGCGGCCACCTTGGTGTGCGTGGGTTCCCTTAGTTTCACGGAAGGCGAAGTAGGCCAAGCGCCCCGGCGCGTTAGCCCCCTAGCTCGGTGGGCCCGGGGGACGCTAGCAGTTCCGCCTCCGCCGCGCGCAGGAATCCCCGGGTGGCGCGGCGGCTCTCCCGCAGATCCAGCCGGCGCAGGAGGCCGATGGCGTCGAGGAAGCGGACGGACCGCGCGATGGGCGTGTACTGCACCTCCATACGCAGAAGGGCCCCCCCGTCCTTCTCGAGGAAGGTGTACCGGCGCTGCTGCGACGCCAATTTACCGAACTCGAGGTGCGCGTCGTAGGCGAACTCGTTGGGGTGCATCTCGATGCGGACGGTCGTGGGGATCGTGCGCCCCATCACCTTCAACCTCTGCCGCAGCACGAACCGCCGCTCGTCGAGCCGCTCGACGTTGCGCTCGAGCAGCGACCCCGTCCCGAACTCGCGAATTAGGTCGACGTCCCGCGGGGAGAAGTCCGTGTACCACGCGTAGAGTTCGTCGCGCGGGACGCGTGTGGTCTCCTCAATCGTGAACTTCCCCACGGGGGCACCCGGAGCGACTAGGGACGCTCGCGGTTTTTCTTTTTGGGGCCGCAGCCGCCCTAGCGAGACGGCCGTTTCCTGGGTGGCCGTAGGTTCCTTAGAGGCCAAGTGTATCGCCGATTTCGCGCACGTATATACGCCCGTCCGATATGGCCCGCCTCCCCGGAGCCCGTTGAAGGATGACACAGACCGACAAGCCGCAGGATCAAGTCGGCAAAGCGTTCGACCTCGCCTCCCCTGGCTACGACCGCCCCGCGGTCCGCTGCCTGGCCGACACCGCCCGGCGGCTCGCGGCACTTGCCGGGCCAACTGCTGGCGACCGCGTCCTCGACATCGCAACGGGGACGGGGTGGGCTGCCCTTGAGGCGGCGGCGGCCGTTGGCCCCCCGGGGTCGGTGGTGGGCGTCGACCTTGCCGAGGGGATGCTCGCGCTGGCGCGCGAGAAGGCGAAGGCGGCGGGGCTTGCCAATGTCGACTTCAAGACGGCGGACGCGACCGACCTGCCGTTCGAGGACGGCGCCTTCGACGTGGCGGTCTGCGCATCGGCCCTGTTCTTCATGCCCGATATGGAGGCGGCCCTTAGAGAGTGGCGCCGCGTCGTGAAACCGGGCGGCCGGATCGCGTTTTCATGTTTCGGGGAGACCTCTTTCCAGCCGACCCTCGACCTCTTCGTGGACCGGCTCCGCGCGGCGGGCGCCGACCTCCCCCCCGGCAAGCGCCCGTTCCCGTGGCAGATCCTGACAACCCCGTCGGACTGCCGCCGACTCCTCGACGCGGTCGGCCTCGTTCCCGTCCGCATCGAGACGGCCCAGGAGGGCTACTACCTCACCTCGAAGGAGGAGTGCTGGGACCTCATCATGGGGACCGGGATGCGCGGTCAACTAACGCTCATGCCCGAGGAGGCCCTCCCGGCCTTCAAGGAAGGTCACCTGGCCGACGTGTGGGCCCTCGCAGTCGAGGCCGGCTTCTGGTTGGACGTGGCCCCCGTGTACGCAGTCGGTCGCTGCCCGTAGTCAGGCACGCCGCGCCCCTTCAATCAGTCAACGGACGCAGGGTTCTTATCGGCCAAGCGTATCGGCGGTTTCGCTTACGCTCAAACGCATTCCGATTCGAGGCCTATCATGACAGGGATGACGGTGGCCGAGAAGATCCTGGCCGAACACAGCGGCCGCGAGTCCGTGAAGCCCGGCGACATCGTCGACGTGCGGGTCGACACCGCAATGGGCCACGAGGCCACCGCCCAGGCGGCCCCCCAATTCTGGAAGATGGGCGCCAAGCAGGTGTGGGACCCCGAGCGAGTCATGGTCGTGCTCGACCACTGGGTGCCCGCCTCGACCGACGGCGCCGTCCAGATGCACCATACCATCCGCGAGTTCGTGCGCGCCTCCGGGATCAAGCACTTCTACGACATCGGCCGACATGGCATCTGCCACCAGATGCTCGCGGAAGAGGGCTGGGAGGCCCCGGGTGACGTGATCATCGGGTCGGACTCGCACACGAACATGGGCGGCGGGCTCGGCGCGTTCGCCGCGGGGGTCGGGCCGACTGAGATCGCGTCCGTCTTCGCGCTCGGCGAGCTCTGGATGCGTGTCCCCACGAACGTGGAGATCGAGGTGACTGGGGTGCTCGGGGAACACGTCTACGCGAAGGACGTCATCCTGCGCACTGCGAAGGAACTCACCTGCGAGGGCGGGCGCTACAAGGCGCTCGAGTTCCGCGGTGACACCGTCCGGCGGATGCCGGTGCCCGACCGCCTCACGGTCTGCAACATGACGACGGAGCTTGGCGCCAAGACGGGCATAGTCGCGGGCGACGCCGTCGCACGCGAGTACCTCGAGGGGCGCTGCCGGCGCCGCTTGCGCGACCCGTTCCCCTTCTCCGACGAGGACGCCACCTTTCAGGAGACATTTCACATCGACGTGAACGGGATGGAACCGCAGGTCGCGTGCCCAAATTCGCCGGACAACGTGAAGGACATCTCGCAGGTCGTGGGCGTCAAACTCGACCAGGCGTTCGTCGGCTCGTGCACGAACGCGCGCATCGAAGACCTCCGGATCGCGGCGCAGATTCTGGAGGGCGAAAAGGTGGCCCCGGGCTGCCGCACGATCATCTCACCGGCCTCGACTTCGACCTACAACGAGGCACTGCGCGAGGGACTCGTGGGGACCTTCATGGACGCGGGCGCGGTCTTCACCGTCTCGTCGTGCTCTGCGTGCTTTGGCGGTCACATCGGGAAGATCGGGGCCAAGGAGACCTCGATCTCCTCGTCGAACCGGAACTTCCCGGGCCGGATGGGGCACCGGGAGAGCCAAGTCTACCTGTCGAGCCCCGCCGTCGTGGCTGCCTCCGCCATCTACGGGGAGATCACCGATCCGCGGGCGATCGGCAAGAAAGTCACGGTGCCGGCAGCTTGACCCCGAGGAGTTCTTGCCATGGGCGACACGGAATTTCAGACAGTCTACCGCGGGCGCGTCCACGTCCTTGGCGACGGGATCGACACGGACCAGATCATGCCGGGCAAGTACCTCACCGTCCTCGACCCGGCGGTGCTGGCGGCCCACTGCCTCGAGGGCTGGGACCCGGAGTGGGCGGCCAGGATGGAGCCCGGCGACGTCCTGGTAGCGGGGCAGAATTTCGGCCGTGGCTCGTCGCGCGAGTCTGCGCCGGTGTCGATCAAGGCCGCCGGCGTCTCGTGCGTCATCGCCGAGAGCTTCGCGCGCATCTTCTTCCGCAACGCCATCAACATCGCACTCCCGGTACTCGTGTGCCCGGGGGTCCGGGCCGCGTTCGAGGCCGGCCACGAGGTCGAGGTGGACATCGACTCCGGGGCGGTGAAGAACCTGACGACCGGCAAGGAGCTGAAGGCCGAGGCCCTTCCGCCCAACATCCAGCACATCCTGAGGAGCGGCGGGCTCGTCGAGGTCGTGAAGGCGAAGCTACGCGCGCGCGAGACGGCGGCCCCACCGGGATGAGGCCCGCGCATTGTTGCACTCGCAAGGTCCCTTCACAGTCCCAAGGAGCCCCGGGAGCGGCCATGGGTCGAGGCGCTAAGGACGCCGCGCTCGAAGAGGTCGGCGGCGTCGGCGGGCTCGACACGGACCTGGATCCGGTCGCCTACACTGACGAGGCCGTCCAGGTCCTCATCATGGTAGGTAGCGGTCGTCCTGACCTCCTCCCAGTACTGGGTGAGCCCGCTTTCCCCCCGAAAATACGCCGCCCCTTCGAATGTGACTAGGGCCAGCCGCAGGTCTCGCCATTCGATGTGCGCGTCCCGGACTTGCGTAACGGTTGCGTTGTAGGACCCCGACTGCCACCCGCTCCCCTCCATCTCGAAGTCGGGCGGGGGGCCCACGACAAGGGAATGAAGGAGCCCCGCCAGGACAAGGGTCATCACAATCATGAGCACCGCGGCGGCGCCAAGGACCGCGGCGACGATGACGATAATGCGGCCAAACTCCTGGCTGCGGTCGTCCCGGGGACCAGGTCCGTACCCCGGCCTCTCTCCCCCCGTTTCCACGTTTGGGGCTGGCGCCTGCCTGCTCATAAGTGTTGCCGGCAGGTGAGCCGCGCGCCCCCGGCCGCGCCTGCGCTCTCCGCGGCTGGGGCCGCCGCCATGGTATAAACCGCAGGCTTAATCTCGTACGGGGAGCGTCCAGGCGCGGTCGTTTGCACCCATGCAGGCGACGCCGGTTCCCACCCCGCCGGCTTCTCCAAGGAGAAGGGCTCCGCTTGACCTGCAGCAGGTCGCCCGCCGCGAAGGGCAGGTCTTCGTCATCGCCGACCGGTGCAAGGGTTGCTCGTTCTGTGTCGACTTCTGCCCGCTTAGCGTCCTCGAGCTGGCCCCCGACTTCAACGCGAAGGGCTACCACCCGCCCCGTGTGAGGCCCAGCGAGGCGCACCGCTGCGTCGCCTGCGGTTTCTGCACCCTCGTCTGTCCCGAGTACGCCATCTTCTCGATGCCTGTTGCGTCCAGCCAGGAGGCGCGCGAATGAAACGCACGGCCCAACCCGAGCGGGTCACCCCTGGACTCCACTTCCTCTCCGGGAACCGGGCCGTCGCAGAGGGCGCCATCGCCGCCGGCTGCACCTTCTTCGCCGCGTACCCGATCACGCCTTCCACGGACATCGCCGAACGCATCGCCGTGCGGCTCCCAGAAGTCGGGGGCACGTTCATCGAGATGGAGGACGAACTCGGCGCGCTTGCGGCCGTCCTGGGCGCCTCGTGGGCCGGGGCCAAGTCCATGACTTCCACCTCCGGGCCGGGTTACTCCCTCATGATGGAGAACTATGGGCTCGGTCAAATCACCGAGACCCCGTGCGTGATTGTCAATGTGCAGCGCGGCGGGCCCTCGACCGGCCTCCCCACGCTCGTGGGCCAGTCGGACATCATCCAGACGCGCTGGGGCTCCCACGGAGACTTCGAGGCCGTCGCGCTTGCGCCCGCCTCCCCCCAGGAGTGCTTCGAGATGGCTGTCCACGCGTTCAACATCTCCGAGCGCTACCGCCTCCCGGTCGTGATCCTGTCGGACGAGGTCGTGGGGCACATGACCGAGCGCGTGCAGGTGCCTGCCGCCCAGGAAATCGAGGTGTGGGACCGCCTCCGGCCGGGGGACGAGGACGCAGGCGCCCCCGCCTACTCCGACGGCTCGCGGGTCCGCCCTATGCCCAGTGCTGGCGACGGC
>CBEUCC010000023.1:0-28386 GCA_965541515.1 uncultured Thermoplasmata archaeon | reverse complement strand
TGGCGGCGGTGGCATGGGATCGAGTGCGCTCGACCACGATTTTGTGTCCACCGTTGGTGGCGACCAGATCGGAGCGGGCGACCCGTGGGACAAGATCGCGCCGCTGATTTCGGCGTCCGGGTTCGGCGCCGGACCGGCCGAACGGGCGGCCGATGCGACGGTCGCTTGGCTCAAGGAGTCAGGCGCAAAGAGCGTCCTGGAGATGGGCTGCGCGATCGGCCGGGGAACGCAGCGGCTCGCGCAGGGTGGCTTGACGGTGCGCGCGGTCGAGGAATCGGCAGCCTTGCGCGCGGCTGCCCGAGCGGCCGTCACGGGCGCTTCGGTGGAGGAAGGGAGCCTGATGGACGTCCCCGAGGGACCCTTTGACGCGGTCGTTTCGGTTACCCCAGCGTTCTCGCGCCTGACGCTCGCGGGCCAGGCAGAGTCGTTCCTTGAGTCCGCACGCGCGGGGCTGAAAGAGGGCGGGCTCCTCAGTTTCGTCTTCTACAACCTCGGTGGGCTCGACGAGGGCGCGCTTTGCAAGGTGTTCTTGCGTGGTCCCTTCGCTGGCGGCAAGGAGAAGCTTCTCATCTACGACCAGTGGCGGCCCCACCCCGACGGGGGGGACCGTTTCGCGTGGGTGCCGCTGTTTGCGCCGGGCGACGCTTCCGTGAACTGGACGCGCCGGTCGATCCCGTACCGCTTCTGGCGCGCGGGCGACGTGCGCACCGCCGTCGAGGAGTCTGGCTTCGAGGTGGTGGCGCTTGTCGACGCGGACGACCCGTCGTCCGGGGATGTTGCGGGCGCCAAGCGCGTGATGGTGCGCGCGCGGGCCGCGTGAACGGACCGACCGCGTTCAGTTGACGGGATTCTCTCGCTGGCTCTCCCGGAGCTTCATGTAACGTCCGGCGACCACCGCAGCGGGGTAGAGCACCTGCTCCTCCAGCTGGGCGTGGGCCAACAACTCGTCGCAGAACCGGACGACCTCTTCCTCGCGGTCACCTTCGGCCGTCGGCCGGAGCCGTTCGACAATACGAGTGATCTCCACGTGCTCCGCAAGAAGGCTCTCGTAGTTCTTCTCGGCCCGTTGGAAGAGTTCGATGAGGGGGGCCGCGTCACCCGGCAAGCGTCCGGCCGCCAGGTTCGGGAAGGCCGCCAGCAGCGGCGCGATCATCTCGTCCTCGCGGCGCAAGTGGTTCTTGAGCGTCGCTTCCAGTTGCCTTGCGATCTCGCCCGTCGGACTCTTCAGCGAGACGGCGTACCCTAGCTGGTCCATCAGTTCAAGGTGCGCTTGGGCAAGCGCCAGGGGCTCCTGCGTTTCCGTGGTCGCACCTCGCGACCCCACCAGCGCTCACTGGTATTTGCGGTCTAGGTTCTTACCGAAATGCATCTCCCCGCTACAGGCGCCGGGCCGACGGCGGCACGCGACCAGGCCCTGCGGTGGGCGCCGGCTGCCGGGCTCGTTCCGCCACTCCTACTTTAATTACCCGGCGCGACCTCCGGCTAGATCTACCTGGGCGTGGGCGGGGTCGTCCGGGTGACAAGCGGCGGGACGTCGGTCGAACCGCCGGGCAAGGAGCCGCTGTCGGTCGCCCTACCGCTCGAGTCCGCTGAGATCGGCCGGCCCCGACAACGACGAGGTGTTCCATGCGGGGTGGGGGTGCTGGTCTCCCTCCGCGCCCACGACACCGCGGACGCGATCACCCGGCAGACCTATCTGCGGTGGACGAGCGAGACCCCAACGGCCAACCCTTAAGTGAGCAACGTCGCATGGCCCCCGGGCGAGGTCGGAGGGGAAGCGGGTTGGAAATCCGCAAGTTGCAGAAGGTCGGGAGTTCAACGCTCTCGGTGTCGCTCCCAAGTCAGTGGGCTGCAGCGCAGGGCCTGAAGAGAGGCGCCTCCGTCCAGCTCATTGAGGACGGGCGCGAGTTGCGCTTGATCCCTGTGGCCGACGGGGCGCCCGCACCCTCGGAGGAGCAGCACTACCTCGTCGCGGCCGACCAGTGCAAGAGCACCGAAGTCCTGGCGCGGGTCATCGTGGCGGGGTACGTTCTAGGCCGTGACCACGTCGTGGTCCGCAGCAAAGCCCGGCTCACCGGAGACCAACTCGAGGCCGTGCGGCGCACCTCGAAGAAACTCATCGGGACCGGGATCATTGAGGAGAGCCCCAACGAGGTCGTGATGCAGTGCTCGATCGACACCGCGCGCTACCCGATCGACACGCTATTCAAGCGGCTCTACAACCTGTCATCGAGTGCGCTGACCGATACCATCGAGGCAATGCGGACGAAAGACCAGAAGCTCGCCGAGGTGGCGGCCAGCCGCGAGGAGGACGCGGACATGATCTACTGGCTGATCATGCGACTCATCCTCTCGGCCCAGCAGGACGACAACGTACGCTCGCTCATCGGCCTCAAGTCACGGGCCGATGTCTCGGGCTACTCCATCATCGCGACCGACCTCGAGCGGATCTCGGACAACGTGAAGGTCGTGGCGGACAATGCGACATGGCTCATCGCGAACAAGGTCAAGCTGAGCGGAGCATTCCAGACCTCGTTCCGCGGCCACACGCTCCAGGTGACCCTGGTCTTCCAGAACGCGATGCTCGCGCTCGTCTCGCGGGAGCTCGACCGGTCCGTCGAGGCGACGGGGATCGCGGCCAGGCTGCGCCACGAGGAGGCCGCGCTGATGACCGCGGCAATGAAGGAGAGCATCGACAACCCGGAGTCGCTCATGCACATCACACGCATGGTGCAGGCACTCACCTTGATCGCGGACGCGGCCCGGGCGATCGCCGTCATCGCGTTCTCGCGCCACCAGCACGAACCCACCCGGTTCATGAAGCCGGTGCCCGCTGGCAGCCGGTGACGGAGCGGCCGGCGCGCCCCTAGTCCTTACGCTCGACCGGCGCAGCGTCCTCGGCGATGTCCTCGACATCGACCCCGGTGAGCGTGGCAAAGGCGGCGCGCCGCCCCAGCCCGACGAGCGCCGGGGCCCTCCGAGCGAACCGGCGCTCGACAAGCGCGATGACGACAAAGGGGCTCGCGAGCGCCACGACCGCAAGGAAGAGGAGTGCGAAGGCGGCCGACCCGCGGTCGACCGTCCCGACGAGCGGGAGGGTGTGCGCCGTGGCGGCCGACGCCAGGACGCGGTCGGCGGCGTCGAGCATGAGGCCGGCGGCCACGAATGCGACGACCGCGTAGCCGATCGGCACGATGGCAACCGCTACGTCGATCCGCGAGAGCGTAACGTGGCGGGCAATCGCCGCCGCGCGCAGTGCCCGCAGCCACCGGGCCGAGAGCAGGAGGAAACCGACGCTCGCGGCCGCAGCGAGGACGATGAAGGCCGCGATGGAAGACCCCGCAAAACACCGTGCGCGGGCCCCCATAAAGGCGCGGTACAGGGGCTTCGCGGCACCAGGGGAGGCCGGAGCGGGCCCGCGGGGATTCGAACCCCGGTCTAAAGCTCCGGAGGCTTCCGTCCTGTCCAAGCTAGACTACGGGCCCAGGCGGGGGCCCCCAACAGGACGGTTTGTTAAAGAGTCTGCGCAAGTCCGCGGGCGTCTGGCAGGGGACTCCGTCGGCCGGGTCTGCGAGCACGGTGGCGTTGTCCCGGCGGTCTAGCAGGGCCCCGATGGACCGGACCCGGTTTGCGCCGCCGCGCGCGCCGGCGGACAGCCACCATGGCAGCTGGTCCAGGCAGGCCTCCTCCGGGGGCGCCCATCGCGGTCGGGGAAGACAACCCCAGCCGCACGTCCGCGGGAGGAACGTTCCAGTCAGTTGGGGCGCCACCTTTATGGACGCGCGCCCGCCTCGGGAATCTGGACGGTGTTGCCCACGGGCCTCTCGCTTACCCACAAGATCCTGCGCGACCACGTGGCGCCCGGCCCGCTCGTGCCCGGCGAGGAGGTCGGAATCCGGATCGACCAGACGCTCACGCAAGACGCCACGGGGACCATGGCCTACCTCCAGTTCGAGTCCATGGGGATCGATCGGGTGGCTGCAGAGCTCTCGGTGTCCTACGTCGACCACAACATGCTCCAGACCGGGTTCGAGAACGCGGACGACCACGTCTACCTGCGCTCGGTGGCGGCCCGCTACGGTGTCCACTTCTCGAAGCCGGGAAACGGGATCTGCCACCAGGTGCACCTGGAGCGTTTCTCAGCCCCCGGCAAGACGCTGCTTGGCTCCGACTCGCACACGCCGACCTCCGGCGGGGCCGGGATGCTCGCCATCGGCGCGGGCGGGCTCGACGTGGCGGTGGCCATGGCGGGGGGGCCCTTCTACCTCCAGATGCCCAAGGTACTCGGTGTCGAGCTCACGGGGACGCTGCAGCCATGGGTGTCGTCCAAGGACGTGATCCTCGAGATGCTCCGGCGGCTCACCGTCAAGGGTGGGGTCGGTCGGATCATCGAGTACCACGGGGAGGGCGTCAAATCGCTGACCGTTCCCGAGCGGTCGACCATCACGAACATGGGCGCCGAGCTCGGGGCTACGACCTCGATCTTCCCTTCGGACGACCAGACGCGCCATTACTTGGGCGCGCAGGGGCGCGAGTCGGCCTGGCGGCAGTTCGGGCCAGACGCCAAGCCGGAGTACGACGAGGATATGGTCATTGAGTTGGACACGCTCGAGCCGCTCGTCGCCTGCCCGTCGAGCCCCGATAACGTGAAGCCGGTCGGCGAGGTTGAGGGCACGCCGCTGGCGCAGGTGTGCGTTGGCTCCTGCACGAACTCGTCGCTTGCCGATCTCGAGACGGTGGCAGCTGTGCTCGAGGGGAAGCACGTGGCCCCTGAAATGGACCTCACGATGACCCCCGGGTCGCGGCAGGTCTTCGAAATGATCGCAAAGCGCGGAGCCCTTGCCTCGCTCATCGCGTCGGGAGCACGGGTGCTCGAATCCGCGTGCGGCCCGTGCATCGGGATGGGGCAGGCGCCCCCGACCGGCGCGGCGTCGTTGCGCACTTTCAACCGGAATTTCGCGGGACGCTCCGGCACGGCGGGCGACAAGGTCTACCTCTGTTCGCCCGAGGTCGCGGCCGCCTCGTCGCTGACCGGCGCGATCAGCGACCCGCGCAAGCTCGGGCCCCGGCCGCCCGTCAAACTCCCGGCGCACTACCTAGTCGACGACGGGCTGATCTTCGCCCCGCCCGCGGACGGTTCGACGGTGGAGGTCGTGCGCGGCCCCAACATCAAGCCCGTCCCCAGGCCCCCGCCGCTCGCAGAGACCGTCGAGGGCGAGGTCCTTCTCAAGATGGGGGACAACATCACGACCGACCACATCCTCCCGGCCGGCGCCAAGGTGCTCCCACTGCGCTCCAACATCCCGGCGATCTCGCAGCACACCCTGACGCGGGTCGACCCTCAGTTCCCGGCCCGTGCCAAGGCGGCGGGCGGCGGGTTGCTTGTCGGGGGAGAGAACTACGGGCAGGGCTCGTCCCGCGAGCACGCGGCCATCACGGTGATGTACCTCGGCGTGCGGGCCGTAATCGCCAAGAGCTTTGCCCGGATCCACTTTGCGAACCTGGTGAACTTCGGCGTGGTCCCCTTGACGTTCGCCTCGGCGGCCGACTTCGACCGCGTGGAGCAAGGCCAGCGGCTGCGGGTCGGCGCCGTGCACGGCGGTTTGGAGAGCGGGACGCTTGTGGCCAAGTCGCCGGGGCGCGACTTAGCCATCTCCCTGCATGCGGTCTTTACGCCGCGCCAGCAGGAGATCCTGCGAAGCGGCGGGCTGCTCAACTACACGCGTGAGCGGGCCGACCCCGCTCGTGTTCCGCCCGGACGCTCGGTGCGTTGAGGCGCCCGTCGGGCCGGTGGCGGGTGGGGCCGCCTACTTCTGGGCCGGCGCGGCCGCGCGGAATTCCGTGTGGCCGCAGTTGCCGCAGGCGAGCCGGTCCTTGTGCTCCGCAAGGAAGGTCCCCGGGCCGCACTTGGGGCACGGGGTGTGCGTGCGCACGACCTGCCCCTCCTTGATCTGGTAGAGCTTGCGGAGGCTGGCGCTCGGGGTCTTCTTCGGCGCGCCTGCGTTGTCTGCCATCAAAACACCTGCTCTTGGTTCCCGGGACCTGCGCCGCGCGGTTGCTCACGCCTTGGGCGCCTCGCCCGCGTCCTTCGGGGCGGCCGGCGCCTTTCCCGCGTCCTTCGGGGCGGCCGGCGCCTTTCCCGCGTCCTTCGCGGGCTTGGGAGCCGCCTTGGCCTCTTCGAGGCCGTGGCGCACGCGCAGGTGGAGCGGCTCCAACCGGCGCAGCCCCTCGGCGTCCTTGTACACATGGATCCACCCGCGAGTCCGGCCGTGGCCGAACTCCGACTCCATCCGCTTTACGATCACGAGGTTGGCCTTCGTCGACTCGGCCTCTGCGACGGCCTTGCGGACCTCGTCGCGCGTCGGCGTCGGCTTCAGATCATGGGAGAGCGCGATCTCGAGCTCCAGGCGCGCAAGCAGCACGTTGTCGCGCCGGCGCGTGACCTCGAAGCTCATCCGTGTCCGCCCCCTGGATCCCGATCGACCGCAAATTCCCCGAGAAACTCCCTAGCCAGACGTTGGGATTCGTCGTCGACTCGGACGGCCGCAACGCCGCGATTGGGGATCCCGTATATGACGGTTGCGCCGGCGGCCAGGTGCATGATTGCAGGGAGCACGGCCAAGTCCTCCTCGCCGTCCACGACGATGCGCGTCGTCCCGGCGGCGCGCGCTGCCTCGAGCACCGCGTTGTACAACGACGCGGTCATGAACTCGGGAGGCGACGCGACTTGCAAGGTCCGATCCCCCCAGTTGCGCAGCAGGTCGCCCTCCGGGACGGGCCCGCGCCTGGTGCGGTAGTCCACCACGACGAAGTGGAGGTTCGGGAGCAGACGCGCCGCGTCGCGAGCGCACACGTCCCCGACCGCGGCGACAGGCCGGGCCGGGTCTGTCCGCTGGGGGAGTTCGTCGGCGCCAAACACCGGGCCGAAAGGCTCTGCGAGGCGTGTCCGTAGCCGTTGCGGCAACCGGAGCCGCACGCCGAGCGGCAGCGGCTTGCCCGGTTCAAACTCCAGCCGCGCGGGCGGCGGATCCATGGCGGGGCTACCTCACCTTGAGCGCGTAGGTTCCCGCCTTCGTGATGTTCAGGCGCTGGGCGATATCGCTCTTCTCGGGGTCAACGACCACGACATACCCCTGCCAGTCCTTAGACAGCTCGCCGCCGCACAAGGCGCACTTGTCCCCCTCGCCGATCGCGAAGCAGTCCTTGCAAGCAAGCACGCACGCATCACTCCGCGGGTGTAGGGGGAGCCGGCATCGGTGCCCTGGCCGGGGGCCGCTTCGGCTCGCGCCGGGCCTGCTGTTCGGTCGCCTGTTGCTCCTTCAGCTTGCGGTCCTCCTCGAGCCACTCGACCTTCCCGAGCCCCACTTGGCGCATCGTCAGGCCGATCTTGGACTCGCGGTAGTTCAACTCGTTCATGGACACGGTGACCACGCGCGCGCGCACGCGGTCCCCCACGCGCAGGAACCGGCGGGTGTCCTTCCCGACGAGCCGCTGGTTCTGCTCGTCGATGTCGATGCGGTCGTCCATCACCTGCGAGATGTGGAGCAGGCCGTCGAAAGGGCCGAACCGCACGAACGCGCCGAAGCGCAGGATCTCCACGACCTTCCCCTCGATAATCTCGTTCATCTCGGGCTTGTACGCGACCGCGTTGAAGCGCACCTTCTGGTAGACGGCACCGTCGCCGTGTACGATACGCCCGGGACCGATGATCTCGACGTCCTTCGAAACGATGGTCAGGTTCTCGTCTTCATCGAGTCGCCCCTCGAAGAAGCGCTGCGCCAACTCGACCGCGACCACGTCGAGGTTCTCGCCGAGGCGGTCGGGCGGGATGCGGACCGTCTCTTCACGGGGGATATTCTTGTACATCGGGGCACTCCGAGGGGCGCGCGAGGAAAAGCGATAGCCAGCCTAGGCCAAACGCTCGCCAGATGGGGCTGGACACGCGGCGAAAGCCCTTCACTTATATAAGCGTATTCGGGCCGCGAGCGTGCAACCTTCGCGCGGGTCGGCGCCGCGTGCCGTGTGCGCGACCGCCAAGGGGAGGGACGTGTGCGACCCGGCAACGGCGAGCGCCAACGCGGGGCGCCGCGCCCGAACTTGCTCGCTGCGCCGGTTCCACCCGCGCGCGGATTCCCGCGGAAACGGGCACCCGTAAACCATTAAATAGAGTTGAACGGATCGCGAGCCCCGGGTGTGGGTGTGGCTGGACTCAGCGGCGACCTGCTGACATTCCTCACGGATCTGCTGATCACATTCGGCGTGTTTTCGCTGCTCGCGGGTGGGTTTACCGCCTACTTCGGCTCGGGCAAGAGCCGCAAGATCGGTGTCGCGCTCATTGGCCTTGGCGCCATCGTGCTCGTGCTCGTTGCGATGATGTTCCTCTACGATATCGGCGTGGACCCAGGGGTCGAACTCTTGCCGCACATCGTTTTCCCGGCGCTCGTCCACATTCTCGGGGCCGCGGTCGGTGCCGCCGTCGCTCTCGTGGTCTTCCTGATGGCCATCATGAAGAGTTGAAGGCGTCGTTTTTCTCGCTCCGCGGCAGCTTTCGTGGGGAGGCAGCATCCCGTGCACGTCGTCGTCCGGCTCGGCCGCATGTTTGCCAAGCAGGCCGGCTTTGACGAAAGGACCTTCGAACTGCCCGACGGGGCAACGGTGGTCGAGGCGCTCATCGGGGTCGCTTGGGCCGCCCCCGCGCTCGAATGTGTCGACGGGGGCACCGTGGACCTTGCTCTAGCTAGCTTTTCCGTCAACGGGACACCAGTAGACCCGCGGGCCCCCCAGGACACGGCGCTGATCGACGGCGACGCGTGCTACCTCTACGGCGCGATCTCGGGCGGCTGATGGCCCCGGGCCCCGCTACCCGCCGGTCATGACACGCAGGAAGGCTACCTCGTCCCCGTCCTTCACGGGCTGTGTCGCCTCCCCGGAGAGGACCATCTCCCCGTTGACGACGACGTTCAAGGTGTCATCGTCGAGCGCCTCGCGCGCCTCCGGTAGGCGCGCCGCGACCGCGTCGCGCAACTGGGCGACCGTCTCCACCGGCACATCGACCACCACTGCATGCTCGGGCGCCCCGGGAAACCCCGGTGGCAACTGGACGCGCAGCGCGAACCCTGTTGTCGCGCGGCTGAGATCCTCGTGCCATTCAACCTTGGGGAGCCCTTCGGCATTGAGCCCCGTTAGCGCGTAGAAGGCCTTCTTCATCCGGCCGAACTCCCCCCGGTCCACCCGCTCCCCCTTGAACGGCCCGGCGGTGGCTCCCTCGTCGAACCACCGGTCTGGGAGTGTGTCGTCCTTCCCCCGCAGGCCGAGCCTCCAGTTGAGCATCCGCTCGAGCCCCGTGATATTGCGGCCGACCTGGTCGAGGGACGCCTCGTCGAACGATAGCCCCGTGATGTTGGCAAGTTGAGTCGCGAACTCGGGGTATCCCGACAGCGTCGGCGAGTTGAACAGTTTCGTCGTGAAGCGGCACATCCCCACACTGTCGCCGACGGCATACATGTTCTCGCACCGGCGGACCGCGACCTCCTTGCCGCGGTAGCCTGCGGGCTCGGGGGCGACCTCCCCCCCGTAGAGCACCCGCTTGAAATGCGGGTCGTCGTTGACCCGGGCGTTGATCTCGAGCGTCACGCGGTTCCGCAGGTGGTCCATCCCCCGGGTGGCCACCGCCAGGCCGAGCGAGAACGCCTTCAGGATCCGCGCGTCGTGCGGGTCCGACTGGAAGAGGCCCTTGACCGCCATGCGGAAGGCCAGTGCCGCCTCGGGGTAGTGGCCGCGCTCGACCGCGCGAGACGAGTCGGCCACCACATTGCCAAACCCCTCGCGCCTCGACACCTGGTGCAGGAGTTGCTCCACCACCGGGGCGTTGCCCCACGTGAGGTCGAGTCCGCCCGTGTCCCGGTGGCTGATGACCCCGCGCTCGAAGAGCTCCATCGCCCACGCGATCGCCGAGCCGATCGAGGCGGTGTCAAGCCCGAGGTCGTTGCAGACGTTGTTGAGCCGCACCACCCACTCGACGCGCTCGACGCCGATCATCGGCCCGAGTTTCCCAAGGGTCACGTACTCCGGCCCGTCGCCCTTGTCGTAGCGGTCGTAGATGTCGTCGCCGCCCTTGCCCTTCCACGTCTTCTTCGCGCGCGGGTGGGCCAGATCGACTTGCGTCGTGTCGTAGCTCACGTTGCCCATGAGCCCGAGCTGCGCGCCGGCGCCCCACCCCCCTGCGCCCCCCGGCGTCAGGTCATTGAGGGGCCGGCAGTTGACCGGGCACTTGAAGCAACCGACCATCCCAGGCCGGTAGGGGTCGATGTTGTCCGCGTCGAGCAGGTCCGTCCACGTGGTGACCTGGTTGTTCTTCGTACCCATCGCGCCAAGCACCCGTGAGGGCCGGTAGAGGAAGGGGGTCCCCGTCGTTTTGAGCGCGTTCTTCACGACGCTCGTGCTCAGGGTCGTCCTGGCGATCTCCCGGTTGTAGGCCTTGTATTCGGATGCGCCCGCCGGCGCCTCGCGCACCCCGCGGATCATGATGGCCTTCAGGTGGAGCGACCCCATCTTCGCCCCCGTCCCGCCGCGGGCCCAGATCGCCTTGGGCCCGCCCATGATCCCCGAACAGAGCACGAGGTTCTCGCCCGCGCGCGTGATGCGGGCCATCGCCATGTTGCGCGCTTCCCTTACCTGGAAGTCGCGCTCTACCGCCTCGACAAAGTCGATGTTGTCCATGCCCGCGTACGCGCGCGCGTCCTTGAACTCGACCTGCTCGTCCTGGATGACCACCATGGTCAGGTCCTTTGCGCGCCCGTAGAGGACGATGTGGTCGTACCCGTGGAGCTTCATGTAGCTGGGAAAATAGTCGCCGCAGTTCGAGTCCAGGATCGCACGGGAGTCCGGCGACCGGCTCGTGACATTGCCGCGGGCGGCGCTCGGGACAAGGCCGGTCATCGCTCCCGTGCCGAAGATCAGGGGGACATTGGGGTCGAGCGGGTCGAGCGACTCGT
The DNA here is from genome assembly GCA_965541515.1 of uncultured Thermoplasmata archaeon. Taxonomy (GTDB): domain Archaea; phylum Thermoplasmatota; class DTKX01; order DTKX01; family DATEUP01; genus DATEUP01. The sequence continues at coordinate 17,392 of CBEUCC010000023.1, read as the reverse complement.
CGAGTAGGTTGTAGAGCAGCCACATGTTCGCGCCGCGGCCGGACAGAAACTTGCGGACGACCCCGGGGGGCAAGTACGCGCGATGGGCCTCGGCCCGTTCCAGGTCGACGAACAAGACGCACCCCTGCGTCGGGTAATGCGAGGCGTTTCCCATGCGCCCCTTGAGGCGCGTCACCGCCGCGCGCGCCACATCGGCACTCCCCCGGCCCGCGTCGGCCCCGGTCGCCTGCTTGGGGGCTGTGAGCATGTCCGGCGCACCGCGCCCTGGATTCCGTCGGTCGGGGCAAAAGGGTTATCATTGCCATGGCAATGATATGGGTGTGCGCCGCGCCCAGCTCTCCATCTCCACCGCGTCGTGGACCCGCAATTTTGGGTACCCCGAGCTCTTCCGCATCGTTTCTTCCGCGCGCGTGGTGCAGAACCTGACCCTCACGCGGCAGACGTTCGTCGACCTCTGGGAAGTCCGCTTCCTCCCGGGCAAGGGCCCCGACGACCTCGTCGGGGTCTTCGGGATCGAGTCCGCCTCGCGGGTCGCCCCCCGCCAGAAGGGCGACCTCGTGCTGGTCCGCGCGCCCTTCCACGGGTTCCTCAAGCGCCTGTACTTCGACTTCGGGGTCTCCTTCCTCCCCCCCATCGAATTCCGCCCCCACGAGATCGCTTTCACCGTCGTGGGGTCCGACGCAGCGTTTGGCGCGGCCCTGGCCTACCTCCGGCGCTCTCGCCTCGACGTCGAGACCCACCAGGCCGGCCGGTGGTCGGGCCGCCGCGAGGACCCGCTCGAGTCGCTCACCCCCCGCCAACGCACGGTGTTGCGAGCCGCCCACGCGCGAGGGTACTTCGACGTGCCGGCCCGGACCGACGCCCGGACCCTCGCCCGGGCCCTTGGCGTCTCCCACCAGGCGGTCATCGACACCCTCCACCGCGCGGAGCGCCGCCTAGTCGCCCATGCCCTCCGGGCCGCGCCCTCGGAGGAAGAGCAAATATAGGGGTTCACGCGTGCGTCCCATAGCCCTGGGTGGCTCCCGGGAATTCCACAGGAAAGGTAGGTTGCCGAACGTCGTCCGGGGCGGCCGGGGGCCGGCCCGGCATTTCATTTATAAGGTTTCGGGGAAGGTTCATCTACTTTAGGCGTATTGTCCTTCCTTAGCGCATAAGCGTTTCGAATTCCAAATCCCCAACCAAGAGGCGAGAAACCATGGCTTCCGAAGATGCCACCGCCCTCCGCGAGGGCGAAAAGCGAGACAAGTGCCCCGAATGCGGCTCGGCCCACCTCGAACGTGACTACCAGCGCGGTGAGCTCGTCTGCGCCGACTGCGGCTTGGTCATCGACGAAGAGTACATCGACCAGGGCCCGGAGTGGCGCGCGTTCGACGCCGAGCAGGGTCAGAAGCGGGCCCGGACCGGCGCCCCCATGACGTATACGATCCACGACAAGGGGCTTTCCACCACGATCGGGTGGAAGAACAAGGACTCCTACGGGAAATCGATCCCGACAAAGAACCGCGCCCAACTCTACCGCCTGCGCAAGTGGCAGCGGCGCATCCGCGTCTCGAACGCCACCGAGCGCAACCTCGCGTTCGCGCTCACCCAGCTCGACCGCATGGCGTCCAATATGGGGCTCCCGCGCAACATCCGTGAGACGGCCGCGATGATCTACCGGCGGGCCGTCCACAAGAACCTCATCCGTGGCCGCTCCATCGACGGAGTCGTGGCCGCCTCCCTCTACGCGGCCTGCCGCCAATGCGAGGTCCCGCGGACCCTGGACGAGATCGCAAACGTCTCGCGTGTGGGGCGCAAGGAAATCGGGCGAACCTACCGGTTCATGATTCGCGAGCTCAAACTGAGGCTCCTGCCGACCAAACCCGAGGACTACATCTCCCGCTTCTGCTCGGAGCTGAAGCTGGATGGCACCGTCCAGGCCAAGGCCGCCGAGATTTTGGCCAAGGCCTCGAAGAATGAGTTGACCTCGGGCCGGGGGCCCACGGGCGTTGCGGCCGCCGCGATCTACATCGCGTCGATCCTTTGCAACTCGCGCCGCACCCAGCGCGAGGTCGCCGACGTGGCCGGCGTGACGGAGGTCACGATCCGGAACCGCTACAAGGAGCTCACCGAGAAGCTGCACATTGAGGTCGAGATCTAGGCGTCTCTAGCCGCCCCGGGCCGCACCCGCCCACGCGGGCAACCCCCTCCCGATTCCCGGGCGGCCAGTGTGTTGATTCCCCGTTGCCTGGTTCCATAACCTTAAAATAGCGACCTTGGGGTTGACGCGCTGGCTCTCCATCCTTTTTCGGCGGGTAGAGGGGATGGAAAGGGCCGACGGAAGCGAGGCTTGAACGTGCGAGACCGCCCCCGCACCTCCGCGGCCGCGATGCAGGGCATCGCTGTCATCCTCGTCAGCCTCACGCTGGCCTGGCCGCTTCCCGCCGTCGAGGGCGCGTCGTTCCCCACGGGCTCGGCCGTGACCAGCTTCTACAACGAGGTCACGAACTGGTCGGGGTCGGACTACTCGGTGTACGGGGACAACATCTTCGTCAACTTCTACGGACAGCCCTTTGGCCAGTACCACCCGCTCGGGTTCCGGATGCCTGTGGACGGCGTGGCGCTCAACGTCTCCTTCGACCTCGAGGGCACGAACGGCTACAAGTGGAACGAGGAGTTCTTCCGTGCCATGGGCACTTTCAACGCCCTCGGTCACAGGCACCTCAACACCTCCTCCCAGTTCGACCTGCGCTACAACCTGAACTCCGCCTCCCCGTTCGCCTTTCCCGACACAAGCGACCCGTCGAATTTCTTCAACGCCAGCGGCTCGGCCAGATCCGTGGCCACGGGCGACTTCGACGGCGACATGGTCCAGGACATTGCCATCCTCACGAACACGGTGATCGAGGTACGGTACAACCGAGGCGGCAACTTCACCGCGAACACGACCTTCGCGATCGGCGGCGAACCCATCCGGATCCTGGCAGCCGACCTGAACGCTGACGGGCGCGTCGACCTGCTAGCCGCCACACACACGATCTTCGGGCAGGTGATCCTCTACCCCATCGTGCAGACGCCGCAGGGCGGCCTGCGAAACGAGGGTCCGGCCGTCGTGATGACGGGTGCGAGCCAAATCCCCCAGGACATGGCGGTCGGGGACCTGTCGGGCGACGGCCGCCCGGAGGTCGCGTTCGTCTTCGCGAACCGGACGATGTACTGGGCCGAGCAATTCGGCGGCAAGAATGTCGACAGTTGGTTCACGGAAGTCTACTCGGTCGACCGCCAGTCCGCGAACCTCAACCCGCGGCCGAGTGCCGTGGCCATCCCGCCCGAGGGGTGCTCAGCCGTGGCCGCTGTCGGGCAGGTTACCACGGGGAACATTCAGATCCTCTTCCAGAACAACCTCACGACTTTGGCGACGCTGTCCAACCACACCTCGCAGGTCAATGGCCTTGCTTACTCGCAGGACTGCTCGTACCTGGCAAGTGTCGGCGCGGACTCGCGCCTGAACATATGGATCTCGACGACCAACGCCAACGCAGGCGGGGTGGTCGCCCACGTCGGCACCATCTTCGCCGTGGCCTTCTCCCCCAACGGGAGCCGCGTGGCCACGGGCGGCACGGACGGCCAGATCAAGGTCTGGGACCTGTCGCCCCTGCCATCGCCCTTCACCCTGGAGTACAATATCACGCAGACGAACGGGAGCATCCTCGCGCTTGAGTACTCGCCCGACGGCTCGACCCTTGCGGTCGGAACCTCCAACGGCAGCGTCCTCCTGTACGAGACCGGGAACTTCACCCTCACCGGCACCCTATCGGGCCACACAGAGACGCTGCGCAGCCTCGCGTTCCACCCCAACGGCACGCTCCTAGCGTCCGGGTCGGCCGACGACCGGCTCATCGTGTGGGACGTGGCGAACCAGACCGAGTTCCAGAACTACACGGACGCTTCGGACGACGTCGTCCGCGTGCGATTCAGCCCCAACGGGACCTTCCTCGGCGCGGCCTCCACCGACGGCCACCTCCGGGTCTACCGCTCGGACACCTGGGCGCTTGCCGACGACATCAACGCCGGGAACCGCTTCTACGGCTTTGACTTCGGGCCGCTTGGCGACGAACTGTACGGGGCCGCCGGCCCGGCAGGTAACCCCGCCCCCCTCCGCGTCTGGGACAAGTCGCACCTCCTGCCTATCGCCGGCTGGCAGACCCTCCAAGAGTTCTCCGTCCTTGGCGTGGGGTACAGCGCCGGGTCGGCCATCGCCGCGACCGCATCCGAGGACGGGACCGTCGTGGTTCTCAACACCACGACGGGCGCGCAGGTCACCAAGCTTTTTGCGCACAACGGCACGGCCAATGCGGTCGCCTGGTCTCCGTCCGGCGCGTACCTCGCGAGTGCCGGCGCCGACGGGCTCGTACAGGTGTACAGCTCGGCGGGCTACTCGTCGGTGACGAATATGTCGCTTGCCGGGAACCTCTCGACTGTTCAGTTCTCCGCTGACGGGGCCCTCATCGCCGCAGGCAGCTCTACAGGCAACGTGTCGGTTTGGTGGACCTCGAACTGGTCGCAGGCGTCCCTATTTGGCACCACGAACCGCTCCGTGACCTCGCTCGCCTTCGACCCACCAGGGACCAGAATCGTCGTGGGGATTGGCGCGGCGGGCAACCAGACCGTGCGTGTGTTCGACGTGATGACGGGCTCGATGAGCATGGCGCTGCTAGGCTCGACCGCGCCCATCCGAGCCGTCGACTGGACCCCCGACGGGGCGATGATCGCCGGCGGAGGCGACAGCAGGCGGATCTACATGTGGAACGCGACCAGCGGGTCGCTCATTTACAACCTCACGAGCCACTCCAATGCTATCACGGTCGTCGCTTTCTCCCCGGACTCGCTCCGGTTGGCTTCGGGCGGCCTCGATCGGAACATCTACACTTGGTCCCTGGCCACGGGCGGCCTCCTGCAGCGCGTCTCGTCCCTCCCCCCGGCCTCCAACGAGGTCCGGACGCTCGCCTGGTCCGCGGATGGCACGCGCCTAGTCGTTGGTTGGAACGACTTCCGTTTTCCAACCACCCGCTCCTCCCCGACCGGCGGGTCGGGCTCGGGCTACGGGATTGCGATCGGGAACGTGGATTTCAGATTCACCGGGAACGAGGTCGTGGTCGTCGTCAGCAGCGGCGGGAGCGGGACCGTCCGAGTCCTGCCATTCTCTGGCGGGGTGGCGCAGACTCCGTACCCCACGACCAGTGGCGCGCCGTTCGGGGGCACGCAGAAGGTCGCCATCGGCGACCTCGACGGCGACGGTCAGAAGGACGATATCGTGGCGGTAGCCCCAAGCGCCGGCGTGGCAAACGCCTACTTCCAGCAGCACAACACGAGCGGCGGCACCTCCTCGTGGAACCGGGTCGTGAGTGCCGTCTACGGCGTGGGGGACGCGAACGACATTGCCATCGGGGACGTGACCGACGACGGCCACGACGACGTGCTAGTCTCGGCCAGCGGCACGTCGAACAGGCTCATCATCCTCTACTACGACCCGTCCGTCAGCCACCCCAGCAACATCAAGATCCGGAGTGCCGCCAAGTATGACGTGCCGGCCAACAACACCTCGCCCTCCGGCGTCGCACTCGCGGATCTGGACGGGGACGGCCTGATGGACGCCGTCACGGCCAACGGCGCCACGCGCGGCGTAATGGTCTTCCACCAACTCGACACGCTCCAGGGCACCTACATCTCGCCGCCGCTTAGCAACTCGGCATTGCCGGGCCTGCCGGTCGTGTCGGCCTTTATCGAGTACGACACCTTTGTCCCAGCGGGCACGTCGTTTGATGCGTACATCTCAGTGAACTCCGGGTTCACGTGGACTCCCGTGGTCCGTAACCAGACGGTGAACTTTTCGTCGAGTGCGGGCACGGAGCTTCGGTTCCGGTTCGACTTCTTCTCCGACAAGGCCGGGATCACCGCCGTGATCCAGCAGGCGTGGGCCCACTTCCTCATCGAGTCCAGTGGGCTCGACCCGCGGATCGACCTCGGCAACGACGCGATCATCGACTGGATCTACACGGGCACGATCCCTGGAAAGGTGCGCGTCACCATTGACGGGGACGTGGCCAACCGCTACGTCCAAGACCACCTCTACGAGACCGACGCCAACGGGACGGTCATGGTGCCCTTTACGATCCGGTGGCAGCGGCCGTCTGGATACTTCTTCTCGAACCTTTCGGTCCCCTACAACGAACGGCCGGGGCCACCGACCCCCAAGTCGCCGGCCCCCGGCAGTTACGCGCCGGCCGCCCCCGCCTTCACGGTCTCTTCGCCCGACCCAGATGGCGACCGCATGAAATACCAGATTCAGGTCGCGCTTTCTGCCGATTTCCTCAACGTGCTCCTCACGTACGACCAGAACCTGACACCGAGCGGCTGGGAACCCCCCATCTGCCTGGCAAACGGGGACTGTACCTTTCGGCTGCCGGACGTCGACCGCCTGACGAACAGCCAGACATACTACTGGCGGGCACGTGGCTATGACGGCATCCAGTGGAGCGCCTGGAGCCCCGTGGCCAACTTCACCATCGACGACCAGCCCCCCGAGGGCTTCGCCTCCTCGCCCGACTACGCGACGGTCGAGCAGTTCACGGTCAGCTGGTCGGCCACCGACGCGGCCGGCGGTGCGGGCCTCTCGGCCACCCCCTACGACATCCAGTGGAAGGACGGGGTCGCCGACAACTGGACCGATTGGACCGATTGGACCGATTGGACCGATTGGCTCATCGGGACAAACGCCACGAGCGCCCTTTTTGACACGGCCCAAAATGGGCACACCTACTGCTTCCGCATGCGCTCCATCGACGGGGCGGGCAACCAGCAGATCTACCTCACCGCGGCCAGGGGGGACACCTGCACGACCGTCGACACCGACCCGCCCAGCGCCACCCTCGACCCGCTCGACGCCTTCCAGCAAAGAGCCGCGTTTGGCCTGACGTGGCAGGGTGCTGACGGGGCCTCGGGCTCCGGCGTGGCCGGCTACGACATCGAGGTCAAGGAGGGCAACGGGCCCTGGACTGCGGGCCCCACGGGCTACGCCTCGACGACGTGGACATTCGTCGCGCCCGGCGACAACGACTATTGCTTCCGCGTAGCGCCCCGGGACCGCGCGGGTAACCTCGGCAGCCCCACCCCGGCCGTGTGCACGCAGGTGGACACCTCGCCCCCCGCGGGCAGCGTGTCCATACCGGACAGGAGCACGAACCTGACCTGCATCAACGTCACGTGGTCGTTCACTGACCCGCTCACGGGCGTGGTGGGCTACGAGCACATCGTCGGGACGTCGGCCGGCGCCGCCGATGTCCTGGGGCCGACGCCGACGGACCAGCCCATCGAGCGCATCTGCGGCCTCGAACTCGAGAACGGCGGAACCTACTTCTTCAGCGTGCGTGCGCGCAACGGCGCGGGGGGCTGGTCGCCGTGGGTCGCCTCCAACCCCATGCGCGTGGAGATCCCCGGTCCCGTGTCGACCATGGCGTACCCCACGGGGATCTGGACACGGCTCAATGTCACGCTCGAGATCGAGATCACCGACCCCCTCGGGTTCGATATCGTTGCGGCCGACCTCCAGTCCCGGCGCGCCGCGTTCCGCGACAACGAGATCGGGCCCTGGGACGACTGGCGGACCGTGCCCCTGACGGCCGGCTCGAAGGACTTCGTGTTCGAGGGGCTCGTGCGGGGCTACGCGTACGAGTTCAAGTACCGGGCGCGAAACGCAGTGGGCAGCTGGGGCGACCACGACGGCACCGGTACCCTCATCGTGAACCAGCTGCCCGTGGCGGCCACCGGTGGGGACCGCCGGATCACCCTCGGCGAGGCCATCACGCTCGACGCATCCGACACGATCGACTACGACGGCGCGCGGGATGACCTCACATTCACGTGGGAAACCGACGACGGCCGGACGATCATGGGGCCCACCGGAACGCTCACGTTCGACACGCCCGGCGTGCACCTCGTCCTGCTCAAAGTGGACGACACCCACGAGGTCGCGATCGCCGAAGTCTACGTCTACGTCGAGGAGCCGGCGCCCAAGCAGGTGATGCCGGGCTTCGAGACGGCGCTTGCGCTCGTCGGGATCTTGGCCGCAGCCATGGTGGCGTCCCGGGCCTCGCGCCGCCCCGGGCGACGCACTTAGGCTGGCCGTGGCGGGGGCGGACCCCGGTTCGGGCAACCCCCCGGAACCTTTTTCCAAGCAGGGGGCCCAAGCACCGCCCCATGGCGGCCGAGGTCGACCCGCTACGCGCGTCGCACATCCTGCTGCCGGGTGTCGGGCGCACGACGGAGCGACGCCTCTGGGACGCTGGCGTAATCACGCTCGACGACTTCGTGGCGACCCCGCGGGTCCGGGGGGTCTCGCGCAAGCGCAAGCGTGGCCTAGACCCCATGGCCACGCGCGCCATCGAGGCCCACGCATCCGGCGACAGCCGGTTCTTCGCACGGCGCCTGCCGCTGCGCGAGGCGTGGCGAATGTACCGCCACTTTGCCCCCGAGGCGGCGTTCCTTGACATCGAGACGTCGGGGATGAGCCGGCAAAGCGCCGTCACCGTCGTGGGGGTGTGGCGGCCGCGCGCCGGGTTCACCCCGCTCGTCCGCGGGCGCGGGCTCACGGCGGCCGCGATCACGGAGGCGCTTGCGGGGGCCCGGCTGCTCGTCACCTTCAACGGCGCGGGGTTCGACGTCCCCTTCATTCGCGACCAGTTCCCGTCCGCGCGCCTGCCGCCTGCGCACCTCGACCTCCTCTCGTGCGCCCGCCGGCTCGGGTGGCGCGGCGGGCTCAAACGGGTCGAGGCCCGCCTGGGGCTTGCTCGCGACCTAGAGACGCTCGTCCTGGCGGGTTCCGACGCCGTGCGGCTCTGGCGCACCTGGGAGCGCAAGGGCTCAGAAAACGCGCTGCGGCTCCTCACACGCTACAACGAGTACGACTGCGCGAACCTGGAGCCGGTCGCCCGCGCGTGTGTGGCGGCGCTCGCGCGACAGGTTTCGCTGCCGCACCCCAGGAACAACCCCCAGGTTCCCCTCGCCGCCACCTGAGCACTTGGCGCGCGGGCCCGCGCTCCGAAGGGTTTATGACAGCCCAGGGTGTCGTTCCGCTCGCCTTTCGCACGCGCCGGAAGACGGCTTCTATGGCCTACTTCGCCACCACCCCCGAGAGCGGGGAGATCGAGTACGAGCCCCGCCCCGTGAAGGACCTCCTCATTGAGATGAAGGACCTCGCGGAACTCATCGTGGACCTCGCCTACTCGGCGATTATCTTCGACTCCGAGGAGCTCGGACGGGAGGTCTTGCGGCTCGAGGAGCGCATGTACCGGCTGCGTTACCTGCTGCGGATCCAGGTCATGATGTCCACCCGGTCGATCCAGGACGCCCAGAGCATGCTCGGCGTCCTGCAGGTGGCCACCGCAAGCGGCGCGATCGGCAACGCCGCCGGGGACATCGTGAAGGTGCTCGAGTCGGACCTCGAGTACCGGCCGCTCACCCCCTTCATCCTCCACGCGTCCGACGAGCGCATCCGCCTGGTCACGGCGACCCGGGCCTCGGAGCTCGTCGGCCACACGCTCGGCGAGTTGCGGCTCGAGACCCGTCTCGGGACGCGTGTCATTGCCGTGCGCCGGGGCCGCCGGTGGCTCTACGCGGTGGACTCCCAGACGAAGATCAAGCCGGACGACCAGCTCATTGTGAACGGGACCAACGAGGGGATCGACCCGCTCGTGGAGGTGGCGGCCGGCCGCAAGCGCCTGGACGAGGCGCTCGTGGCGCCAAAGGCTGCAGCGGCGCCCCCGGCCCGCGCATCGGTGCAGGCGGCGCCCAAAGGCGAGGCCGAGGAGTGGTTGATCGAGATCAAGGACACGTCCGACCTCATGGTGGACCTGGCATACTCGGCGATCCTGTACGACTCGAAGGAGATCGCCGAGGAGGTGGCGTCCCTGGAGGAGGAGGTCGACGAGCTTGTCGAGCGGCTCCAGCGGCGCGTCCTCGAGGAGGCGATCGAGACCAAGAACGTCGACAAGGCGATCCTGCTCTACCGGCTAGCGGCGGCGATGGAGCAGATCGCGGACGGCGCTCGCGACATCTCGGACGCAGCGCTGCGCAACATCGAGGTGCATCCGATCCTGTGGGAATCTGTACGGGAGTCCGATGTAACCGTCACCCGGCTAGGAGTGGGCGCGAACTCGGTCCTGGGCTCCGAGACGCTGGGGAACCTGCGACTGGCTACAAAGACGGGGATGCGGGTCATCGCCATCCGCCGCGGGCGCAAGTGGGTCGTCGGGCCTGGCCCCGGGGACAAGCTGGAGGCGGGCGACGTCATCTTCGCGCGGGGCCCCCCCGCGGCGGAGGACCACCTGCGCGCGCTGTGCTCCGGCAAGCGCCGCCGCCTGTAGGGGTGGGTGCCGGCCGAAGAGCCCGCCCGTCGGGCTCAGACAAGTCCGAGCAGCTGGATGACTCCCAGCAGGATCAGGATCCCCGCGGCGTCCAAGCTCGAATTGGTGACAGGGATCACGACATTGTCGGGGTTGACGCCGATCCGAAACGAGACGGCGGTGGCGTAGTACACTAGCGGAATCAGGATCGCCCAAGTGAGGATGCCCGCGACGAGGGTGAGCGCCGCCATGGAGCCCAGCGGGGGCGCCGCGATCCCCGCAGCCCACGCGACGGCAAAGCCCGCGGCCCCGACCGCCAGGTAGACGGTCACGGCCACGCCCGTGAGGTCGCGGATGTCCGAGAGCGCCGCGCGGTCAGGGCGGCGCCCCACGCGCGTGATCCCCAGGTGCACCGCCGAGGTGAGGCGCGAGCCGAAGATGGACGCGAGGTTTCCCGACTGCCCGAGGAAGGGCGGCACGAGCAGCAGGAGCGCGGGGGTGGCCGCAAGCCACCCGAGGCTCGCTTGGAGCGTGAGCCCCACGACGAGCCCGAGCGCGACGGTGGCCACCAGCACCGGCAGGCTCTGGCGGACGATCTCGCGGGCCATCCGCCGGCGGGGCGAGAGGGCGCGCAGGGTCATGTAGGCCGCGAGCGCGACCGCCGCCAGGTCGACCGGCCAAACGATCCACGGGGAGAAGTCTGTCTGCAGGAGGAGGCTGCCCATGCTCACGATGAGCAGGACGCTGAGCACGTCGCCACCAGCGGTGACGAACGGTGCGTTCAAGTTGTCGGGGTCGAGCCCCCGCCGGAAAGCCACGGAGGAAATGACGAACGCAACGACCGAAAGCACGGACCCCGCGACCGCCGCCGCCACGACGGCGACGAAGAGCAGGGCGTCGATGCCAACCACCTCGGCGCCGAGTACCTTGAGGGTAGCCCATGTGAACCCCGTGAGCAGAAACGCCATGAGGAGCGATTGGGTGGCGGCCGCGAGCAGGTTCTCGTCGAGTACACGGGACCGGCGCAGGCGGGCGTGCAGCAGCCCAGTGTGCAGGTAGGTGCCAAGCCGCGCGCCCAGGGGGCCGAAGATGTCGCCCCGCAGCGCGTTCGAGGCGGGCATCAGCGCGATCAGCCCGGGCACCTGGAGGAACACGTTGGTCGTACTGGCCAGCAGCGCGCCGGAGGCCAGGAAACCGCCGAGCCCCACCAGGAGTGCAAACGTCGCCTGGCGTACAGTCGGAGTGTTGCGGATGAGCGGCGGCCATAGCCGGCGCAGTTCGGCCCGCGTGAGCCGCCGCGCGCCCCCGGCGCGTGCAAGGCGCTCGCGCCGAACCACTGGAGCCCCCCTGAGGCGGACGCACGCCTCGCGCGCACTCCAATCGGGGGCGCGCGGAGCAACCCGCCGGCGCGCGAGGAGGATCCGCGGGATATATAATCTGACCCCCCTGCAGTTGTCCAGGTACCCCCCAACGCCAAAACATAGAATCAAGACCGCTACCATGGTTCGGAAGCACCACTGCGGCATTGCAAGGGGGGCGACTCAGGTGTGCGCCACAGCCCCCACGTGCCTGATTCCCGAAACACTAGTGTAGGTTCTGGATTGCAGGAATCCAATCGTGCGCGTTCTGCCCGTACCCGGTCCAAGACACATGGCCATCGCTCCCGATCATCACGATGGAATTGGGGCCAAGACCCTGATCAAGAAGGACCCCATACGTATCCTCGCACGGTTGCCAGCGGATTGATAGGGGTTGCAATGAAGCATCTTCCGAGCTTCTGTTGAACACGGGTGGTACGTACACTACAACGAACATCGTGCCGGGAGGGAAGTCTAACCGATGAGAATCAAGAGTTTCCATCGTGGTCGCCTCCTGCCATCGGAGTGCGGAGACCACCAACACCGCTGGCGCCCCATTGAGGTCTTCGCTCGTCAGCACATGGTCGCCACGGGCCAGGCATGCGACGTCGACGGATGGCTCCACTCCGAGGAGTCCGTCGCCGTCTTGCGTTGCCGCGCCACCGTCTGGAGACGATTGGCTCATCGGCGCTGGGCCCGAAACAAGAACCGAGAATGCGCCTATCACAAGGATCACACTTGCAATCGCCAGGAAACGCCGCTGGGAGCCCGTCCATTCCCGATTTCTCTGGCGGATCAGAATCGCGGCGACGAGTATGATGCCAACTAGAAGCAGGGCGACCCAGAATAGTCCGCCACCCTGCCCCGCCCCTAGGACCGAACCATCGCCGTTCCCAGGGACGAATACAGAGATACTGGTCGCTGAAGCACTCCATCCGTCAAACGCACGGGCCTCCACATCCTGCCAGCCCCAACTGGTGATATCCAGTTTAGCGTTGAATGAGCCATCCGAAGACACGGTTGCTGATCTCCATTCGGATTCGCCAATGCGAATCTGTACAAGAAGCAGATCCCCATCGTCCGTAACACGCCCTGACACGTTGACGTTGGTTGGGCCAACTATCGCCTCGCGAGTCGGGCCAAGGATCTCGATGGAGGGAGCGGCCGTCGGAAGGCGGCCTGTGTTGTGCACGATCAACAGGAGGGTCTTACTCGCCTCATCCCCATTCGTATCCTGGGCGGTTATCACGATCTCGTTGGCGCCGTCGGGAAGCCTGCTCGTGTTCAGCGCAAATATCCATTCAACGGTTCCAAGTGCAAGGTTGGATTCGAAGCGTGTTGCGACCGTTACTGCCTCGATCAGGTCCGGGCCTGTCGAGGTCCCCGAAACAACCACGACACCATGGACCTCCGTCCCCGAACGAGGTTCTCGCACCTGGACGTCGGGCAGCCCTCGGTCTGGCGGTGGCGTCGCATTTATCCAAACGCCGAAGCTGACCGCGCCCGAATGCTGGTACAAGTCAAACGAGTCAATCGCAGCGATGTGGTAGCCCGACCGCAGGCCACCGATCCTGATGCTCCATTCTGATTCAGCATGTACCACGACGGGGCTCCCCCCATCGACCGCCAGCGAAACCCAAAACGACCCTGAATCATCAGTCCCGTTTCCGATGACCACTAGGTCGCCATCGATCTGCTCGTTTGGGAACGGGGATCGGATGAGGATTCGCGGCGGTTGGTCGTCGCTTCCAAAGACCGTAACCGAAACACTGTCCGAAGCGACGTTGCCCAGTTCGTCAACGACCCTTAGTACTACATTGTATGGCGAGACGTAGGCGGGGCGAAATGTCACGACGCGACCCGACAAGCCTCGCTCTTCTGGTCCGGATACCTCCCACGAATAGCTGGTTATCGCGGCGACGGCGGACGATGCAGACCCGTCAAGCGTAACCACGTCTCCGAACCGAACCACCATGTCGGGTCCCGCATCGGCTCGAACGGGATCATCTGATGGCGACCACCTTTCGACGTCGCCACCAGCTGTGCCGGCAATCAAAGAACCGTCCGCTGCCCATATGAGAGAGGCGACTTTTGACCCATCAAGGGTAGGCCGGCTGTTCCCACGTTGCAGTAAGCCGTCAGCATCGATAAGGTGAATCCGGCCCCCCGTCGTCCCCACGGCCATGAGCGAATCGGTGCGAGACCAAGCGATGCTCTCCACGCCCGTAGAAAAACCGTACACCGATTCATTCTGGGAGGTAGAAACATTCACAACGGTAAACCTCGTTTCGCCAAGCGAGTACGCAATCCGAGATGACATTGGATCCCAAGATATGACTGGGATTCCGCCGCCCGAGACAACGAAGGGAATCGGGATTTCCGAGATTCCGGCAAGGGAATCTGCGTCAATCAGGTAGATAGTCTGCACCTTGGCTACAGCGACAATGCGACCGTTCGGGCTGATTGCGATGGCGTACGGTGACCAATCGAACTGAAAGCTCCCAAGGAACCTCCCATCTTCGGACCAATGGACCAGTTGTCTTCCGTGGATCGCGAAGAATGTTTTGTCTAGGGGACTGAATGCGCAGAGGCCGTGCTCCAGATTGAAGACCCTCTCCCCACCGGGAATCCTAATCAACCCTTGTTCGTCGAGCAGCACAGAAGCCCGCAGATCAGCACATACCCGGTCGCCATACAATCCGTCAATCCAATGGACGGGTGCCCACTCCGAGTCGAAACTCGTGAATTGCCCCAAGTTTCCGTAAGACCATGCGCCATCAGGGCTGGTTCCCATAGCGGTAACCGAGCCATTTGCCTCGTAGATGCTCGTCGCCATCCATGTCGAGAAGTCGGCGCCCTGCGCCGGCTCTTGCGATTTGGTGGACGTTTGCGACGCCACGGTGATCACGATGGCCAGAATCACCGCAACGGAGCTCAAGCTGGCCCGCAAGGACGGTTCACCCCCACGTCAAAAGGGCGCCCGTGCTCGTGTTCCGGCCGTGCACTCCTAGAAGTTCTGTAACCGCCAATAGATGATCAACGAGGTCTGGAAAAACGGTTTGTTGTAGAAGACCTCCAGATTGCCGGTAAACATGATGGCCAAGTCCATGCAGGCCGTATCCGATGACATGGCCGGCGATTCCGTGAATGTTGCCTGATGCAGTAGTTCCTCGAGATGCCTGTCATGTTGCCATGGCACGTCTGTATGAATGTTGTACACTCCCATCAAATCGCTTTGTTCAAAGTTCGGCCAACTTCCGCCACCATCAGGCGAGTCCGCGATTGCAGTAGGATTTGGAGATACACCAAGGTTCTTCAGCATCATCACGTTCAGCTCCGATCCCTCGGGCGTGGGCGACATCGAGTTCTTCTCGATCCCAACCCACCCAATGGCCCCATTATAATCTCTTATGTATGGATACACGCAAAACCGATTCCCCAAATCCGGCTGCATATAGTACGTCTGATGCCAAAAGACATTGTCCTCCACATTTACCATCTTCGATTGGATGCCAAACACTATAGCTGGAGGAGTCGGGTTTGTACCACAACCAATGTCGTAGTAGGCCCACCCGACGCTCACGGTGAAGGTGGAAACCGAGGCATCCAGCTTTGTATAGGTGCCATCGTAATCCGCACTGATCATGCCAACGCACCCGAAAGTCCCCCATGTGTGAGACAATTGCCCCACGTTCTTGTCAAGGAATGCGGTGGTTCCAAAGTCGAAGCGCGTCCAATGAATGTTGTACGTCCCGGCAATCTGCTCTCCAATCTCGATGAACTTGGCCTTCTGAATCCACGAAAACTGGCGGCTGTTGTACGAATCCTTGACTGCCGCCCCATCCCATACCATGGGAGCCAATTCGTTGTGAGTGCTGGTGCCCGCAAAATTTCCGTTGGTATAGTTGATGGTATGCCCGAGGGCAGAAGGTGAGAAGACCATAGCACCCACCAACAGAGCCATCACCGCTGAACCCAAAACAAGACCACTCGTCTTTTTCTTCGTAGATTCCACCGCCGGACGGCCCTATGACCGAGCTTTCCTAATGTATCTTGTGGTGTCAAGGCTCTGCTAGTCTGGACGTTTCACATACACAAGGGGCACACCGTCGCTTAGCCGCAGGCAGGCAACGCCGGAGACGGATGGCCGCCTGGATGGGCCGGGATTCCGTCCGGCTCTGGATGGCTGGATGGTCCTGAATCTCCGTGTTTCGGGAATGTCCGCAATGGCCGACTGAAGCTCGGCCGCAGCGGCCAGCAACCTTGGTGGATTCATGTTCCTTCCAGATGGATCCCTGGTGGACTTCCTCCCGCGCGCTACGTTTATGGGGCACTCGTGCGGTGTGGCGGCCGGAGGTCCGGGGGTGGAGATGCAACTCTCGCTCAGCGCGTGGACCAAGGCCCCGCCGCCCGACGACGCCGGCTACCTCGCGCAGGTCGCGCGCCTGGTCGCGCGCCACTACCGGCTCGGGGAGGGGCAGGTCGATGTCTCCTACCGCCGGTACACGACCCTCAAGTCGACGGCCCGCCGGGCGGTCGACGGCCGGCTCGTCGTGTGCCTTAGCGAGGACGTGCGGGTGGACCCCCCCGAAGAGCGCTCTGCGATCGCGCTCGTGCTGGCCGGCCGTGTGGTCGGCAGGCGGCCGCCGCAGTGGGCGCGGGACGCCTACGCCCGGTGGATGGCCGACCCCCGGACGCGCGAGCGCGCGCTCGCGGTGCGCGCAAGCCGGGCGGCGCGCCGGACCGGCGACAAACGCGGCGCGCACCACGACCTCGGCCCGCTACTCGCGCAGGTCGCGCGGGAGCAGTTCGGCCCGCCGCTCGACCCCCCGCCGGTCGCCTGGACCCAACGCGCCGGCCGCGCGGTGCTCGCGTCCTTCGACGAGGCGCACAAGATCATCACCGTCACGCGGCTCCTCGACCACCCGAGCGTCGAGGCGGCGACGCTCAAGTACCTCCTCTTCCACGAGATGCTGCACTTCGAGGACTTCCTCGCGGAACGCGCGGGGAAGGCGCAGCCGGCCACCGGTGCGCCTGTACGGCCCGCGCGCCGCAGGCGCGTGCACTCCACGTCGTTCATGGTACGGCTCCACCGGTTCCCGGAGTGGAAGCGGGCCGAGCGCGACCTCGAGCGCGCGATGCGCAGGCGCGTCACCGCGGCCGACTGACGGGGGATCGCATTGGCCGAACCGCCAACCCCGCTGCCCCGGCGCACGGGGCTCGTGCTCGCGGTCGACCTCGAGGAGATTGGCGCCGCCGAGGCCGTGGCCCGGGCGGCCGCCCCCCACATCGACGCGGTGAAGGTCGGCTACCCAACGGTGCTCGCGTGCGGTCTGGAGGCCGTCGGGCGGCTCGCGGCCGCCTCCGAGCGCCCGGTGATCTGCGACTTCAAGATCGCGGACATCCCTGCGGTCGCAAGGGCCGTGGCTGCCCGGGCGGTGGCGGCCGGCGCTCGCGGCGTAATTTGCCACGCATTTGCCGGGACCGACACAGTCGCGGCGGTGGCCCAGGCGTGCGATGCGGGCGGGGCCCTCCCGATCGCGGTCGTCGAGATGTCCCACCCGGGCGGGACCCTGTTCACGGCGCCGGCTGCCGAACGCCTCCTCGACGCGGCGCTTGAGGGGGGCGCGCGCGCAGTGGTGGCGCCCGCCACCC